>JAEUHJ010000007.1 GCA_016795375.1 Verrucomicrobiaceae bacterium | reverse complement strand
AAGGCGCAGTTCGGTGAGGTCGCGGCCGGCTTTCTGGGCGGCGACGACGTTGTCGAGATCGCTTTTCGCCCGGGTGAGCTTCAAATCCGCCTCGGTGATGGCCACGTTGAGCTGGCGCACCTTGTCACTGGAGATGTCCTTGGTCTCCGTGTCCTCCATCAGACCCTGGCTCCGGCGGTACTCGGCCAGTTTCTGCTCCGACTCGCGCAGACGCTTCTGCAGCTCATCGGACTTCTTTTCGAGGTAGGTGGAGGCATCCGCGCTGAGCTTGGACTCCTGCTCGGCCACGTAGTGGATGTATTCCTCGACGTATTGGTTGGCGAAGTCGGCGGCGAGGCGCGGATCGCGGTCGCGCACCTGCACGCGGAGCACATGGGATTCCTTGAGCGGCTCCACGCGCACATTGGCCGTCATCAGGTCGATGAAGTGCTCACGCGGATCACCCGGCTTGCCCGGTTTGTACATGCCGGCGAGCTTCAGGAGCTCGTCCATGCGGCCGAGGGATTTAGTCTCTCGGTCCAGAAAGGCATCCCTGCGCGCCGCGTCGAAGTGGTCATAAAAATGACTCATGAAACGCCTGGAGAGAAGCTCCGTACGGTGGTTGTTGATGAGCTGCGGGGCGCTCAGCTCGGTGACGCCACGCGTGGACATGGACTCGAAATTAAAGACATTCGAATCCTGGATGCGCAGCAACAACTGTGACTCCGCCTCATAAATTTTCGCGCCCATGCCGAGGAAGTAGAAAACGAGCGCGGCGAGCAGCAGCCCGATGAACGCGCCGCCGGCCCAGTATTTTCGGATGTAGCCGAAAACGTCGGCCACGCTGATGAGCGGCTGCACCTCGAAATCACGCGGATTGACCGGTGGCAGGAAGGCGCGCGGATCAAACACCGGCGACATGCCCGGATGCGCCGGCAAGGTCATCGAGGGCGCCATCGGCGCGAGCCCGCGTGACGGCGTGAGGGCAAGCATGGCCCCGAAGCCGGGCTGAGGAGCGGCTGGAGCGGGCTGCATGCTGTAAGGGACGGACATGGGGATCAGAAGGACGAGTGAGGAAAGGCGAATGATGAATGAACCGCGAATTTGTCAGCAGAGGGTTTTTGCAGACGCATGGCACGGATGATGATGTCGTTCACGAGACGCACATCGAAGACATCAGCGGCAAGCCGGCGGCTGGCGCGGCCCTGGGCGGCGACCTGCCCTGGATTGGCAAGGAACCACTCCATCGCGCACTCGACGGCGGCGATGTTCTGCGGCTGGCAGAGGAAGCCGTTCTCACCTTGCATGAGCATCTCCCCGTTCTCGCGCTGCGCCTCGCCCTCAGGCGTGAGCCTGACGCATTCACGCGCGCCGACGGAGTCAGTGGTGATGACCGGGCGGCCGGTGGCCAGCGCCTCCAGTGTCGCATGCGGCACGCCTTCGCGATACCACGTCGGCAGGACGAAAACGTGCATCGTTTTGAGCAACGCGGCGACATCCTTGACCATGCCGTGATGGATGAGCGTGCCTTCCGCGACCCAGTCATGCACCTCACGTTCCTCCACCCGGTTTGGATTCGGGTCAAACGGGCCGACCAGGTGGAACTCGGCATGCGAATGCAGTTGTTTGACGCGCCGGGCGGCCTCGGCGAACACACGCACGCCTTTGCTGATGAGCAGGCGGCTCACGAGCACGAACCGGATGTGCCCGGAGGTGATGTCCGCGTCGTTTTCGAGCGGCGCGTGGTCGAACTCATCGATGTTCACGCCGGAGCCGGCCGTGACATGCACAGGGACGCCCCGCGGCAGCAGGTTCATGCCGGTGAACAGCCTCACATCATCGTGATTCTGCATGAAAATCACATCCGCCCGCTTCAGCGCAAAACGGTGCAGGGCCTTGGAGACGAGGCTGACGATCTTCTGTTTCCACGTCACCGGTTTGACAAAGGTGAAGCCCAGTCCTGGCAGCAGCGCGTAAACGCGGCGGATGCCGGCCAGACGGGCGATGACGCAGCCGTAAACCACCGATTTGATCGTGTAGGCGAAAAGGGCGTCCGGCTTTTCCGAACGGAACAGACGCCACATGTCCCGCAGGGTGACGAGATCCTTCAGCGGGTTGATTTTCGAGCGTGCCATGCGGATGGCGCGATGCCTGCCGCCGAGCCTCGCGACGAACTCACGGACATGCGGATAGTCCTCCGCGGCGGCGGTGACTACCTCGCAGCCGTGCGCGGCGAAGTCGCGGATCAGGTCGCCGCGATGATAGACGAGCGTGTTCGCGTCTGCGGTGAGGACAAGGATCTTCATGCGGCGCGTCCCTCCGGGATGAATTTTCCGAACCCGCGGCGCACGACGCGCAGAGTGTTGAACAACGTGGCGCGCAGGCTGCCGGGATTGTGCGCCTCCAGGTCGAGCAGCCAGCGCGTGGAGTCGCTCCACTGGCGTTTGTATGCGTAGTCCCCGGCCAGCATGTCGTAGGTGTCCAATCCGAGTCCGATGGCCGTGACGACCGACCAGCGCAGGGCCATCCTGCCAGGGGAAAGACGCGCGAATGAATGATCCCAGCCCATTTGATAGAGGTAGAACTCGCCGCGCTCGATGAAACCGTAGGCGGCGGCGGTCATTTTTCCGCCGGAAGCCAGCAGGGGCAGGATCGCACGCCCGGCAGGCAGCCATTCAGCCGCCAGGCGATTGTGAAAACGCGTCGCGACCGGGGTGGCGAAGGTGCTTTCACCCGCCGGAAAATTTTCGAGATGCAGATGGCGGAAGGCGTTGAAGGCAGCGTCGAACGGCATGCTCACTCCGGCCTGGGAAGTGGTACCGGAGTGTTTTTCGGCAAACTGCCTGCAACTGCGGCGCAGATTGCCACGCCAGTTGGCTCCATGACGCGCCTCGATCTCCTCCCACGAGGATGGCAGGGAGATGACGCGGCTGGGGTGGCGGTTCAAAACGCCGGCGCGGGCGAACGCCCCCTCAAGCGCCGCGAAGATGTGCGGCGTGCTGGCTGAATCCTGCGGCAGGAAGTTCAGCCGCACGAGGTCGCATTCGTCCCGGAGCAGGGCGAAAGCCTCGCAGAGCCGGGGAGTGAGTTCGTCCTCGCGGCCCGCCGGCACGATGAAATCCAGCCGCTCGCCATGCGCGGAGCCAAAACCGCCGAGGAAGGCCAGCGTGACGAGATGACGCCGGGCGCCGTCGCCTTCGCGGGCGAGCATGAGCGGCGCGATGGCCTGCGGGATGCCATGCGCGTCACGCAGCACGGCGAGCACGAGTCGCGCCCCGGCTCCGCACTCCTCCCACCACAGCCGCATCCAGTCCCAGCGGACGAAGGGAGTGCGGATGGCCATTTGATCCACGAGGATGTCCCAGAACGGCTCCAGCGCGAAGAAGCCCGCATCATCACGCACGAGATCGAGGGTGAGCCGGCCATGGCGGCTGGCCGCGGGCGGTCTGGCGGGTGTGGCGTTCATGGTGTGCCTCCTTCCCGTGTCGCGGCAGTGTGTTTGCGCTGCTGCGCGGCTTCGAGCATGTCCCCGAGCTGGTGGCGCGCGTCCATGAGCGCTCCGGCGTTGTCGTCCCAGTCGCCAAATCCGCGAGCGAAGCTGGAGGCGAGGCGCTGTGACTCCTCATGCAGGCCGTGCTGGCGGGCGAGCGTGAGGTAGTCGTAATCCTCTGCCGTTTCGCGCAGCCATTTCAGGCGCATCGAAGCCACGGGGGCGTGCCTGCCATGCCGTTTTTCGGTGGCCGGGTAGATGTAGGAGCCGTCACCATTGTAGATGGAGCCGTCGGGTGTTTTGAATGTGCCGGCGTCGCTCCACACATCGACGCCATCGGCGGCGAAGATCGTGTCCCAGTAGGTGAGGCCGGTGATGCCATGCCCGGGCAGCAGCCAGCCGGTGACACGGTGCGCCATCGGCGGGTAATCGAGCGCCCAGACCGGCGGGAAGCTGCTGTGGAGTTTTTTGGGGCGGCCTTGCTGCTGCTCCCACTCGTCCGGCATCTGCACGAGGGCGGCATAGGCCCAGACCTCGTCCCCGGCCTGGCGGCGCAGGGCGATGTCGTGTTTTCCGCCGGCCCACTCCATGTCCTTCCACACGGCGCTGAAATGCGGCACCCAGATGTCCACGGAGCCGTTGAGATCTTTCCATGCGGCCTTCTCCGGCGTCGGTTGCTCGGTGATGAGCAGCGGCACGCGCACACCGTGCTTCTTTTCGACTTCGTTGAAGAACCCGCCCCAGCGGCGCACATTCGCGTAGGCGGCCTCGTTGTTCGGCTCGTCCAGATCGCCCATGATGACGTAGCCGCGTGATTCGCAGCGGATTTTCGCGAGGATCCTCATCCACTGCGCGACGTAGCTCATGGCGGCGTCGCGGTCCTTGCCCAGCGGGTCAGCGAACGGCCACTGCGGCCAGAGAGGCAGACCGATGGTGCTGCAATGACGGTGCAGCAGGTGCTTTCTCAAGGCACGCTCCGCCTTCTCCTCGTCGAGTCTGCCGGTCGCGGCGTCGGGATAGCTGCCGAAGATTTGATCCACGCTCAAACGATGCGCGGCGAAGAGGTCGTAATACTCGTTCAGCAGCCTGGCGTGGACGAGGGAGGGCGTGCTGCCTTTGTATTCCAGTCCATGCACCTCGGCGACACGGCGCATCGTGGTCATGATGGAAGTGCGCAGGGTGGGGACGACGGGAAGGTCGAAGTTCCAGACTTTGAGCGTGTAGGTGGCGGTGTGCTCCGCACCGTCGGCGAGTTTGAAGCGCACCTCGCCGTAGTAATCCCCGGCAGCGGCGGCGTATGGCACGAAAACGTCCACCCAGAAGGGCTGGTTCACGATTTCGTCCCCGCTGATCTCCTGCGCGGGCATGTCCAGCGGCACCAGGGGGTCGGCGTATTCCCCCGGTGGCAGCGGCGCCATCGGAGTGGATCTGAAAACATGCACATAATGCTCGCGGAAGACCCGTGGCGCGGGCAGCAGGGCATCGGAATCGACATGTGCGATGCCGCTGGCGCGCACGTCGATTTTTTTGAGCTGCGCCGGCGTGGCGGAAATGACGATCTGCAGCGGCTCCCATTCGCCACGCGCGGCGCGCAGGGCGTGTGTCCGGGCCGCGGGCGGGGTGCCGTCGCGCGGGATGCGGGTCATCGCGTCACACAATGAAACGCGCGCCGGCTGGGCGAATGCAAGTCCGCCAATGACTGGGAAAAGCATCGCGGTCTTCATGGCCGCACCTCCAGGAGTTCCGCGTAGGTTTCCGCATACTGGCGCGCGGCCTGCGTGATGGTGAAATGCTCCAGCACCCGCAGGCGTGATTTTTTCGCGATGTCATCACGCTCCGCCGGGCCGAGGCGCAGCGTCTCCTCCCACGCGGCCGCAAGGGAGGCGACGTCATGCGCAGGAACAATTTTTCCGACGCCTTCAAGCAGGCGCGGGCAGTCCCCGACGTCGGTGGTGACGCAGGGGATGCCGCAGGACATCGCCTCGATGACGGTCATCGGGCATGCCTCGGTGCGGGAGGAGAGGGAGAACAGGCTGAGCGCTGGATACAACCTCCACGGATCAGGACGGAACGATTCAAAGCGCACCTGGCCGCGGTGCGGCAGTTGCGCCAGCAAGGCGCGTGCCTCGGCGTCCATCTCCACCTCGACTCCGCCGCAGAGGACGAAATGCGCGGACGGCATGCGGCTTTGCAGGATCGCAGCGGCGCGCAGGAATGCGGGCAGGTCCTTCATCTCGTGAAAACGGCCGACGTAACCGATGACAGGCGCTGTGGGCGGCAGTTGCAGCCCCGCGCGGGTGTCGAGCGCGGCGTCGATGTCCGGCTGGAAACGCTCCGCGTCGATGCCGTTGGGAATCCAGCGCATTTTTGAACGCGGGTAGCCGATGGCGGCATGATCCTCAATGGCGGCGGCAGAACAGGAGATGATCTGTTTCGGGATGAAGCGGGAGCTGAATGAAAGAGCACGGCGGAAGATCGCAATCTTGCCGGAGCCGTCTCCAGGATTGCGGTGGATTTCACGGCAGTGGATGCTCCAGACGATGTTTTTCACCCCGGCGAGCCTGGCGGCCCATCCGCCGACGAAGTCAGCATGGTGCATCCAGGTTTGCACGATGTCCGGACGCTCCGCGCGCAGCACGGCGCGCAGACGGGAAAGCGTCCCGCGCTCCAGGAACGCGGCGCCTTCGAGATCATGCACATCCACACCGGCCTCATGCAGGCGTTTCACATGATGCGGCCACGGCCGTGCATTGACGGCGACGACGACGCTGCGGAACTGCGCCGGATCGAGTGATGTGGCGAGGTTCATGAGCATCGCCTCCGCGCCACCGCCACCGATGGTGTGGGCGAAGTGCAGCACCACGGGGCGCTTGTCGCGCGCACGAGCGGGAAGAATGCGCACGGGCACGGAGACACGTGCGCGCCGTCCGGCGGGAAGCAGCATGGTGTCGGATGCGCCGAGGATGATCGTTTTCATATCAGCGACATCGCCTTCAGGCAGCTCTGCCTCCATTCTTTGAGTGTTTCGAAAGCGCCGGAGGCCGTGGCCTCAGCCTCCCACACAGACTCGGGGGAGCCATAGCGCGGAAGCTGGAGCAATGGCGCCTCCTCACCGACACGGCCGTTGACCATGCTGCAGGCGCATTGGAACCCGGCCTCGCGCAAAAGCAGCATTGTCCCGTGGGTGTAGTCTTCCTCTCTCCCGTTCGGATACGCGAATGAGACGGGCTGGGCGCCTGTTTCAGCACGAATGCGGTCACGGCAGGTGAAAATCTCCGCGCGCATGGCCGTCGGGTCGCATTGGGAAAGGATGGGGTGTGTGTGCGTGTGCCCTCCGATCTCCACCAGACCGCCAGCCTTCATCTCGCGGATCATCTCCCAGGTGAGCGGGCGCATCGGAGCCGGCAGGTCCGGCGGGAGCGGGGTGTCCACTCCCAGGGCTTGTTCGAGGCGTCCCACCTCCCCCAGAAGATCGGCATCAGGGAGCTGCTTCATCTCCGGCATCAACTGCATGAGGGACTGCTGCCGCAGCGCCCGCGTGCCGAGGAGGAGCCGCAACTTCCTGCCGTTGATTTTCCATTCGATGGTCTCCTTCCGCGCACGGCCGAGCGCCAGATCCACGCGCTGAAACCACAGCAGCTCCTCGCCATCGATGAAGCCTGTGGTGACGAAGATCGTCGCTGGCAGGTCAAATTTTTTCAGAATGGGATGCGCCAGCTTGAAATTCGACTTGTAACCGTCGTCAAACGTGATCACCACCGCGTTGGGCGGCAGACTCTGCCGCTTGTTTTGTGCTTCGATCAAATCAACGAGCGGAATCACCCGGTAGCCATCAGCCAGCAGCGCACAAATTCGGCGGAACATCTCCATCGGGAGGTGCAGGCTCCAGTCCAGTATGCCGGGATCGCCGGTGTTCTCACACAGGCCATGAAAAGTCAGGATCGTGGCTTCTGCGGCACGCCGCGTGTGCGAAAATGAAGCAAGTCCGCTGCCGACAAGAGCAGCGGCCTTGATGGCACGCGATTGGAAAATGGGCGGCATGTTCAAAGGGCGGCGACGATCCCGGGCTCACGCGAGACCGGACTGAGTATTGGAAAGGAGGAGACTCGAAAGAGAGGTTTGGCAGTCGCACTGTATCAACTCTATTCATTAACTTCAATAGAATTATCATAATATCTGTATTAGTTTTGCGGTTTTCTTACCTTTTAGTCTCTCCTGACGGCAAACGCGGCCATGAGCGGATGCCTCCTGCCCCGAAGACTCGAGTACTCGTGTCATTTGGGAGCTATTTTCGGGGTATTTTGTGCCATTTGGCCGTTTTTCCGACCGCCGAAAATAGACCAACAAAACGCCCTGTAACTCATTGAATTACAGGGCGTTTGAGATTGGTTGCGGGAGCAGGATTTGAACCTGCGACCTTCAGGTTATGAGCCTGACGAGCTACCGGGCTGCTCCATCCCGCGATTTGAAGGGCTGGCAGAATCCGCGTTCCGGACGAATTAGCAACCTGTTTTTCCTGGAAGTTGAGATGTGCGCTGTGACATTCTGGTGCTCAGGACGCCGTCTTTCAGAGCGGTTGTCAAGTTTTTGAGGCGATGAACTCTGGACGCACCGCACAGGGGAAAAGATGCCAAGGGCAAGAAGACGGGCGAGTACCTGATCAGGCCGCTCATCCGGGGGCAATGTGACCACCACTACTCCTGATGAAACGACACTTGGGAAGTTTGCCGAGGAAGCAAATGTTCCGGCGGTCTGCATGACAGAAAGTGGCTTCGCAGGAGTCGGTAGCACATGTGGTTCTGGCGCCGGATCATTCGTAACAACGAGCAGCGGCAGCCTTCACCAAGGATTCTGATTCAGAAGTTATAGACCTTGAAATGCAACAGGTCGCCCTTGCTCAAGCGCTGACTTCGGAAGCGCGGTGTCTGCACTTCAGCAAAGGTTGCGGAGGCTATTTCCTTGTTGCCGCGACGCTCCAGGACACAACGCACCGGATCATTCCCTGGCACACCATGACGGAGCCTGGCGGCGGACTTTTCCAGGCATGCCCGATCTACTAAATCACCGACGGTCGCTCCAAGCGGGAGAAAATAGGCGCCGTGATGTTTGAAGCCCATGCCTGCCAGGACTTGGATCGTGTTTGGTCCCGGCTCACCGAACACCGCGCGCTTCGTTGGCATTTCGCATGCCAGCAAAACCAAAGCAGTGAACGTGAGCAGCAGGAATTTCATGCCTCACACATGGATCGGATGCCCCTTGGCGACTTCGGTGGCCTCCTTGACCATCTCGCTGAGCGTCGGATGGGCGTGGATGGTGGCTTCGATTTCGTCCCAGGTGGCTTCCAGATTCATGGCGAGGCCGACCTCGGCGATCATCTCGGTGCTTTCGCTGCCGATCATGTGCGCGCCGATGATCTCGCCGTGCGGTTCGCCGTAGAGGATCTTCACGAAGCCTTCGGGCTCGCCAGCCGCGAGCGCCTTGCCGCTGGCTTGATATGGGAACTTGCCGACCTTGAACTTGAGGCCCTTCTCCTTCGCCGCGCGCTCGGTGAGGCCGATGCTGGCCACCTGCGGGTGGCAGTAGGTGCAGCCGGGGAAGACGCCGACTTTCTTCGGCTTGTGCTTGGTGAAGAGACCCTCGACGCACTGCACCGCCTCGTAACTGGCGACGTGCGCGAGCCAAGGCGGCCCGATGATGTCGCCCGCGCCGTAAATGCCCTTCACGGAGGTTTGATAACGGTCATCCGTCTGCAGCCAGCCGCGCTCGCTGAGCTTGATCTCAATGCCGCCGGGCAGCACCGGGGCCACGCCGATGGCGACGAGGGCCACTTCGGCCTCCAGCGTTTCATTGGCCGCGCCTTCGACGGTGATCTTCACGCCTTTGCCATCCTCGGCGGTCTTGGTGACCTTGGTGTTGGTGAGAATGCGGATGCCGGCCTTCGTGAGGCTCTTTTCCAGTGTCTTGCTGACTTCGGTGTCTTCGACCGGAAGAATGTCGGGCATCATTTCAACGACGGTGACCTTGGTGCCGTAGGCGTTGAAGAAATACGCAAACTCGATGCCGATCGCGCCCGCGCCGATGACGATGACGCTCTTCGGCTGCTTCGCCAAAGTCATCGCTTCCTTGCTGCCGATGACGGTGGTGCCATTGAAGGGGAATCCGGGCATCGGGCGGCTTTTCGCGCCGGTGGTGATGAGGATGTTCGCGGCGTCGTGCGTCTCCTTTTTGCCGTCGGCGGCGGTCACTTCGACCTTGCCTGCGGCGGGGATGCTGGCGGTGCCCTTGAGGTAATCGACCTTGTTCTTCTTGAAGAGGAACTCGATGCCCTTGTTCAGCTTGTCGCTCACGCCGCGGCTGCGACCGATCACTTTGCTCCAGTCATACTCGATGCTGCCGATCTTCAGACCGAACTCCGCCGCGCGGTGCGTCAGCGTGTGGTACAGCTCGGCGTTTTTCAGCAACGCCTTGGTCGGAATGCAACCCCAGTTCAGGCAGGTGCCCCCGGCGCGGTCGTTTTCGACACAGGCCACTTTTTTGCCGAGCTGGGCGGCGCGGATGGCTCCGACATACCCGGCAGGGCCGCCGCCGATGACAATGAGATCGTAGTTCATGATTGAGAGTGAAAAATGGGGGTGGGAAGGGCGAGAGAAGCGCGGCCAGGCCCCGTATTCAACCGCAGATTTCCCCACATGCACGCCCGTTTGACCGGGGGAGCGGGCGAAAGTAAAATCCTCCACGCGCATGCCACTTTCCCGCAACTTTTCCCTGCGCAGAGCCGCCACGATTCTCGTGGTGATGCAAACCAGCATCGCAGGTGTCCTGGCTGAGGGCGGTTCGGACCGGAGGACAGCACCCAAAACAGACATCGCCGCGCTGCTCCGGGTGCAGAATGACGTTCAGAAGCTCCTGCCGCGGGCGGGTGCCGCGCTGGTGGCGATCCAGAGCGGCGGCGGCACGGCCAGCGGCGTGATCATTTCGCCCGACGGGCTGCTTTTGACGGCGGCTCATGTGCCGGGCGGCCCTGGAAAAGAGATGCGCGTCATTCTGGCGGACGGCGGCGTCACCACCGCGCAATCCCTCGGCCTCGACAAGACGACTGACGCCGCGCTGGCCCGGCTCAAGAGACGCGAGAAGCCTTGGCCCTTTGTGAATCTCAGCCGCGAGGTGGCCATGGCGCAACCTGGCGAATGGTGCTTCGCGCTCGGGCACCCGGGAGGCTTTGACAGAGCCCGCGGCCCCGTGCTGCGCGTCGGCAAGATCATCAAGCAGACCGCTAACAGCCTGCACACCGACTGCGTGCTCATGGGCGGCGACTCCGGCGGGCCGCTGTTCAACATCAACGGCGAGGTCATCGGCATCCACAGCCAGATCTGGGAAGGCCGCGATCAAAACGTGCATGTCTCGATGGCCCCGTTTCTTCGTTCCTGGGACGCGATGCAGAAATCGCAGGTGATCAAAGTGTGGGGCGTGGGCGCGGGCGGTTATCTCGGCGTCGCCACGGTGATGAATGACAGCGTGGAGCTTGAGGTGGCGGACGTGGTCGAAAGCTCGCCCGCGCAGAAGGCCGGCGTGCGCGCCGGTGATGTCATCCTCAGCGTGAACGGCGACACAATGACCGACCAGCAGCAGTTCAGCGCCGCCGTGCGGTCCCATGCCGCCGGGGACACGCTGAAGCTCACACTCCGCACCGCAGGCAGGGAGCGCGTGCTTTCCGTCCAGCTCGCCCAAAAGCCGCAGGAGGAAGGGCAATGAGGAAAAAATGACGAATGAGCCAATCCAAATGACAAAGGAAATCCTGATGCCAGATGCCGGATCACACGCCCGGGACGGCGCGAGGCTTCATGCGGCATCCGGTCTTCGTCTTTCCGCCGCTCTTTGTCTGTTAAGCCCGCTCCTTGCTCTTGCGGACTCCCCGCGTCCGGCGCTCCCGCCCGAACAGCGCACCAACGGCCGACAGACCCTGGGCGCCGTCGACGTGCTCAAACCTTTCACCACCGCGTGCGCCGCGAAAATAGAAAGCGTGCTCGGTCGTACGATCTGCTCTGCCACGATCGTGGGCGGGGATGGCTATGTTTTGATGAAAGCCAGCGAGGCGCCGGAACTGGCGAAGACGCACATCCTGTTCGCGGACGGGCGTAAGGCGGGTCTGCGCGAGGTCCGCCGCGACGCCCGCCTCGACCTGCTGCTGGCCCAGGCGGTGGGCGTCTCCGGCCTGCATGCGGCCTCATTCGGCGCGGCGCGCCCGCTCACGATGGGCCAGTGGCTGTGCAGCGCGGCGAATTCCGGCAAGGAGACGCGCATCGGCATCGTCAGCGCCAGACCCCGTCGTATTCCCGGCACCGGTGCTGCGCTCGGCATCCGCATGGATGAGAAACCTGCGAAGGCGGCCCGGGGCGTGCGTGTCGTCGGCATCGCCAGCGACAGTCCTGCGGAGGACGCCGGATTGCAGGAGGGCGACGTGATCCTCACCATCGCGGGCGTGACCGTGAGCGAATTCCGCCGCGTGCATGACCTCGTGAGCAAACGCCAGCCCGGTGAAGTCATCGACGTGCATTACCTGCGCAAGGACAAGGAGGAAAGCTGCCGCGTCCGCCTCGCCAGCCGCACCAAGGTGCTGCAAAACTGGGAGGGCGAGGACTTCGCCAATGGCGGCGTCTCGCTGCGCAGCGACAACTTCCCCGAAGTCCTCCAGCACGACATCCCGCTCTTTCCCGCCGACATGGGCGGCCCCGTAGCCACGCTCGATGGCAAGGTCGTCGGCATCAACATCGCCCGCGTCGATCGCGTGACCACCTTCGCGCTCCCAGTCGAAGCGTTCTGGACCGAGGCCCAGCAGTGGATCAAAGCCGACCGTCATCCGCCGAAGGCGGTCGTGGTGGAATAGTGGTCGATTTTTTCCAAAAATCGAAGCCTCACCCTTCCGAAGCTCCCCCGGCTCGACTTTCGGAGAAAGTCGGCCACAGTCCGCCCGCCATGCGTTACCAGCCCCTGCCTGCCGAGCTCTTCACGGAAAACCGCCAGCGTCTTTACGCCAAGCTGCCGCCGCAGTCGGTTGTCATCGTGCATGCGAACGACGTGCTGCCCACGAACGCGGATGGCTCGCTGCCGTTCATCCAGAACAGCGACCAGTTTTATCTGAGCGGCGTCGATCAGGAGGAGACAATCCTCGTGCTGTTCCCTGGCGCGCAGGATCCGAAGCAGCGTGAGATGCTCCTCGTGCGCGAGACGAATGAAACCATCGCCGTTTGGGAAGGCGAAAAGCTCACCAAGGAGCAGGCGGCCCAACGCAGCGGCATCCAGCGCGTGCATTGGTTGCAAGACTTCGAGACGCAGTTCCGCTCCGTCATGTGCCAGGCCGATCATGTCTTCCTGAACTCGAACGAGCACATCCGCGCCACAATTCCGACGGAAACACGCGAGACACGCTTCACGCGCCGCTGCATGCGCGAGTATCCGCTGCATGACTACCGTCGCCTCGCGCCACTGATGCACGAACTGCGCGTCATCAAGAGTCCGCACGAGCTCACCGCGCTGAACGAGGCCATCCGCATCACCGGCGACGGCTTCAACCGCCTGCTGAAATTCGTGAAACCCGGCGTACAGGAGTTCGAGATCGAGGCCGAGCTTTCCCACGAGTTCATCCGTCAAAGAGCACGCGGCTTTGCCTACACGCCCATCATCGCCAGCGGCGGCAACGCTTGCGTGCTGCATTACATCACCAATCACTGCCAGTGCCATGACGGCGAGCTGCTTTTGCTCGATGTGGCCGCAAACTACGGCAACTACAACGCTGACCTCACCCGCACGATCCCGGTGAATGGCAAATTCACGGCGCGTCAGCGCCAAGTCTATGACGCCGTGCTGCGCGTCTTCAAGCAGTGCTGCAAAATCCTGCGGCCCGGCATCATCATCCGCGAGTATCAGGAGCAGGTCGGCCTTATCATGCAGGAAGAACTGCTCGGCCTCGGCCTCATCACGCAGGAAGACATCGCCAAACAAGATCCCGACAAGCCCGCGTATAAAAAATACTTCCCGCACGGCACCAGCCATCCACTCGGCATCGACGTTCACGATGTCGGCCACATGTGGAAGCCTGTGCAGCCCGGCATGGTCTTCACCGTCGAGCCCGGCATCTACATCCGCGAGGAAAAACTCGGCATCCGGCTCGAGAACAACATCGTCATCGGCGAAAACAGCAACCTCGACCTCATGGCGCACATTCCGATCGAAGCGGATGACATTGAGGCGGCGATGAAACGCTGACATGTCGCTTCCACGTTTCCATCTCCCTGCTGCAGCATGGGCTTCGCCACATCTGACGCTCACGGATGACGAGGCGCAGCATTGCAGCCGCGTGATGCGCAAGCAGCCAGGCGACCGCATCGAAATCTTCGACGGCGCGGGCCGCGTGGCCGTTTGCGAGATCACACAAGTCTCCAAATCGGCCGTTCAAGCCCGCATCATCTCGGAAACACGCGTCGAACCGTTTCAAACCGCGATTCATCTGCTCCCGGCGCTCATCAAGGCCGAACCGTTCGAGTGGCTGCTCGAAAAAGCCGTCGAACTCGGCGCGGCGAGCATTCAACCCATCATCACCGGGCGCACCGTCATTCACCTCGATGCCGCGCAGACGGAAAAGAAGCACGCCAAATGGCGGCGGCACATGATTGAGAGCGCCAAGCAGTGCCACACGCCGTTCGTGCCTGAATTGAAAGCCCCGGTGAGTTTTACCGCCGCCGTGAAACAACCAGCGGACTTCAAACTCATCCCTACGCTCAGCGAACACACACGCACGCTCAAACAAGTGCTGCCAGCCTCAAAACCAAACTGTGTCGCCGTCCTCATCGGCCCCGAAGGCGATTTCACCGCCGAAGAAGAAGCACAGGCATTCGCGGTCGGTTTTGCGCCGATCACGCTCGGTCCATTGGTCTTGCGCGCTGAAACCGCCGCCATTGCTACGCTCGCGATTTTGGGGCATGAATTGCGTTGAACATCACAAATTCTACAACCGATGAAAAAGAACCTGATCATTCTTCTCCTCGCTGCCGCGTTGGTCCTGGCCATTTGGAGACCCGATATTCACCGGCTTATCGGAACCAAAACAGGGGAGCTTGATCTGCCTCTGCCGACTGGTGACATGAACACGACAGGGCTGAGTGCGATGCTAATCGGAATCAGCATTGTTCCACCCGACGCACCTCGCCTCGCCACCAAGGATCGCATGCCCTTCCTCCGCTACGTTCAACAGATTTGCGCTTTGGCAGAAATACCCGCCAAAAAGCCATTCTACCTGTCATCGAATGCCGATGTGTGGCGAATCCTCAGGGCCAATTTCACTGAGTCAGAGCCATGGTTCGATGATCCTGCCATCGTTCATGACGAGCCTGGCAACCCACCAGTAAAAATGGTGAATGTGAAGGCCATTGCACCCAAGGTGCTAAGGCTTGTTCCCTGAGGTTTGTCCATGATGCTTGAAAACAGGCGTGATCACTTCAAATCCGCCGGTGTGTTCACGTTGTGGAAGAATGCGGCCTGGCTGCCATCCATCTGATTGGTGACGGCCGACCCGGCTTGCACACAGGCTTCGATCACGTGCTGGAGCTTGAGATTTTTTTCACTCAGCGCCTGGCGCATGCGCGGAAGCATGGCGGGAACGTACATGCCGGCGAGCGCCTCATCACCGTGCGGACCGCGGAAGAACCAGCCCTGCGCCGCATTGTCATGTTTGCCTAGCTGCCCGCGCAGAAACGCGGGGGTCATCCACGGCATGTCCACTGCGAGAACGAGCAGCGGCATCTGCACATGTTCCAAGCAACGCGTGATGGCGCCGAGCGGTCCGTCATCGGCGTTTTCGGGATCGTGCAGCGTTTCCACACCATCGCCCGGATTCACAAACAAGGGCTGCTCATGCCGGCAGGAGAGCAGCACACGTCCGGCGCCGATGGATTGCAATTTGTGCAACTGCGTCTGCCACAGGTCCTGCCCGTGCCAGTGCAGCAGGGCCTTGTCCTGCCTCATGCGCGTGGAGCGCCCGCCGGCGAGCAATGCTGCGGAAAATGGAGTGTTCATGACGTGTGCATGGTGCCGCTGCTCAAAATCTTCGCGCGCAGTCCGCCGTGCCCCTTGAGCGCGTCTTCCGCGCCTTCAGCGAAGGCCTGGTTCATCCAGTAGCACGGGCTGCATTCCTGCGTGCCGAGGAAACGCACGCCCTGCACTTCAAACTCGGCGCCGATCAGTGTGTTGAGGTCCACGCCCCTGGTGATGACGTTGCGACGAAGGGCGGAGGGCGGCACGCCCATGACGCCGAATTTTTCACAGAGACGTTCGTATTGCTCCTGTTCGAAAAAGGTGATCTGGCCCTTGTAGTCGTCCTTCCAGTCGAAGAAACGGTCGCCCACCAGCCCCTTGCCGGCCACGCATTCCACTTCCGGAACCTCGATCATCGGCGCGGTGCCGGCAGGCTGGCCGTGATGACCGAAGAAATTATGCCCCGGAGAGATGAAGATGTGCAGGATTTGCATGCGACGCTTGGATGTTGGCGCAAAGGTGCCACGATTCCAATACGACCATGAAACAAGGAGAGCAACCCATCCGCGTCGGCATCATCGGGGCCGGCGGCATCGTGAAACAACGCCACATGCCAGGCCTGCGCGCGATTCCGAACGTGCAGGTCGTTCAAGTGGCGAACCGTTCGCTGGCGAGCGCGGAGGCGTTTTGCCGCGAATTCGCCCCTGAAGCGCAGGCCGTGGAGCGCTGGGAGGAGGTGGCGTCATCGCCTGATGTGGATGTCGTGTGGATCGGCACGCATCCGTACATGCATGCGGAGATGACGTGCTACGCGTTGCAGCACGGCAAGCACGTCTTCACGCAGGCACGCATGGCGGCTTCCATGCCGGAGGCAAACCAGATGTGGGAGGCGTCGATCCGGTATCCCGAACTCGTCACCGGGATTTGTCCGGCCCCGCAGGGCATGAAAGGCGGCGAACTGGTGAAGCAACTGCTCTCCGAAGGCGCGATCGGCACACCTCATCAGGCGCTGCTGCACAGTTTCAATGATGCGTGGCTCGATGCATCGAAACCGGCGCACTGGCGGCAGCAATCGGAGCTGAGCGGCATTCAAATCCTCACGCTCGGCATTTACACCGAAGTGTTGCAGCGCTGGCTTGGCCACATCGCCGAGGTCGAGGCCCGCGGAAACGTCGTGATACCCGAGCGCGCGGGCGTGGAGGTGGACATTCACGATTTCGTCAACGTGATGGCGAAATTCCGCGGCGGCATCGAAGCCACGCTGCTCTTCAGCGGCGTGGCCGCGCATGCGCCGGCGGACAAGCTGTGGATCTTCGGCTCCGAAGGCACGTTGAGTTATGATTTCAACACGGACGAGCTTCAACTCGGCAAACGCGGCGGCAAACTGGAGGCGGTTGCCATTCCGACCGAGATGCAGCGAAGCTGGACGGTGGAACGCGATTTCATCGCCGCCGTGCGCGATCCTTCAGCGCCGCGACCCAAGCCCGATTTCAACGAAGGCATGAACTACATGCGCGTGGTGCATGCCGTGTGGCAGGCGATGGAGGAAAAAGCCGCCATGCGCGTGGGGTGACTCACGCCGCGCTCCTGCGCCCGACCGCGAGCGCGCTGTTCACGACCTGCAACAGACCCTCGACTTGATAGGGCTTTGGCAGCGCGCCGGCGAATCCGTAGGCGGCGCAATCTTTCATCACCGGATCGTCGCGGTAGCCGGAGGAGACGATGGCGAGGATTCTCGGGTCGATGCGGCGCAGGTGCAGCATCGTCTCACGCCCGCACATGCCGTCGGGGATGGTGAGGTCGAGGATGGCAAGGTCGAAGGGACGGCCCTGATTCATCGCCTCCTGGTAAAGGCGCAGCGTATCTTTGCCATCACCAGTTTCGACCACCTCGAAGCGGGCTTTTTCCAGCGCGCGGCGCATGAGGTCGCGCACCATGAGGTCATCCTCCAGCAGCAGGATGCGCGCGCTTTGCGCGACCGGCTGCGGCAGCGGGCGGCTCGGTGTCCGCGCGGCGGGGACGAGCGCGGCCTCGATGGCGCGACGCATGTCCGTGAGGGATTGAAAACGGCACTGCCGGTCCTGCATCAGCGCGCGGACGACCACGGCGTCGATCCGTTCGTCGATCGCCCCCGGTCTCAACGCAGAGGGAGCCTGCCAGGTGCCGCGTGGCAGCGCACCGGTGAGCATCTGGTACATCAGGACTCCCAGCGCGTAGATGTCCGCGCGGTGATCGACCTCGCGGTGCGCGTTGAACTGCTCCGGCGCGGCGTATTCCGGCGTGCCCATGACCATGTGCGTCTCCGTGACCATCGAGGCGACGCGTGCCACGTCCTTGGCGAGCCCGAAGTCGGTGATCTTCACCTCGCCCTGACGGGTGAGCATGATGTTCGCGGGCTTGATGTCGCGGTGGACGATGCCTTTTGCGTGCGCGTATTCGAGCCCGGCGCAAATCTGCGGCAGCAGTTGCAGCGCGAGATCAGGAGTCATGCGGCCCTGGTTCATGATGCCGCCGAGGTCGGTGCCATCGACGAACTCCATGACGAAGAACAGGAACTCGCTGCCGAGATGGCCGTAGTCGTAGATGGCGACGATGTTGGGATGGTTCAGCGCGGCCATGGCCCGCGCCTCGCGGCGGAAGCGGTCTTCAAAGGCGAAATCATAGCCGTCGCTCACACGCAGCACCTTGATCGCGACGGGGCGACCAAGGCTGAGCTGCGTGCCGCGATACACCGTGCCCATGCCGCCGATGCCAACCTGCGCCTGCACCGAGTAACGGCCGAAAGGCATCATCGCGGACAACTCCGCCGGCGTGGGCGGGGCTGAACGGGCGAGCACGGGAGTGGCGGGGCCCTGGGAACTGGTGGCGAGGTGCATCAGCGCGTACTGTGGCACACGCGGCGGGGCGGGCAACTGGCACGCGCTGGAGTTTGCACATCAACAACTCAAGAACGCCGGGATCATACCTGATGTGGCGTCCCTTTTCCAAAGACGGGCATCTGTTTCACAACCCCAGCAACAATCGCATGCGCTCCTTCGGAATGCCGCCGACTTCGCGGCCGGTTTCGCGACCGGACCTGTAGGCGATGAAGGTGGGCACGCCGCGCACGCCGTGGGCGCGGGCGAGTTTCGGATCTTCGTCGATGTTGATGCGGATCACGAGCGCCCTGCCCTGCAGTTCGCGCGACAACTCCTCAACCACCGGGCCGACGACTTTGCACGGGCCGCACCAGTCGGCGTAGAATTCGACCAGCACGGGCACTTTGGCCGTCCGCACGGCGGAAATAGAAGACTCGCTGCCAGCTCCGCCGCCGGAAACCGGGCGCAGCATGTCGAACGCGATCCAGCCCATGAGAAGCAGGAACGCGCCGGTGATCCAGAGGCCGATGCTGCCTTTGTTCATGCGGTGGCCTGCGGCCTGCCTAGGCTATGCCTTCGGCCGGGCGGTCTGCGGCAGCGGCTGTGGGTCCTTGTCATCCAGTTTACCGGCCGGGCGGATGATGACGCCCACGGGCATGGATGCCTTCTCCATGTTCAGGAGCTGGCTGACGGTGACGAATTGATAGCCCTTGGCGAGCAGTTGATCGAACATCGCGGGCATGGCGGTGATGGTCGGCGGGTGAATGTCATGCGAGAGCATGATGGCTCCGGGATGCGCGCCGTTGACGAGGCGGCTGGTGACGGCGGCCACGCCGGGGCGGCGCCAGTCCTGCGGATCGACCGACCACATGATGGTGGAGTAGCCGAACTCGGTGAACATGAGATCTTTGATGCGGGAATTGATCGCCCCGTAAGGCGGGCGCACGAGGTGCGGACGCACACCGGCCACTTCATAAACGGCGTCCTCGGATTTCTTGAGCTCGTTGCGGATTTGCTCGTCGGAGCGGCTGGTGAGGCTGCAATGCGTCCAGGTGTGGTTGCCGATCTCGTGGCCTTCCGCGATGATGCGGCGCACGATGTCCGGATACATCTTCACCTGCTGGCCGATGAGGAAGAAGGTGCATTTGATGTTCCGCTCCTTGAGGATGTCGAGCAGCTTCGGCGTGAGGCTGGGATGCGGGCCATCGTCAAAAGTCATCGCCAGGGCCTGCTGGGTGATTTTGACGGAGGAATACGAGGTGCGCGCGCCGGCAGGCGGCACGACAGGCATGGAGGACGGGTTGTTCAGCCGTCTGACCAACGGGTTCTCCAGGCCATCAGCAGGCAGGGCTTTGCGCGCTTCTTCAACGGCCAGCCTGTCAGGCTTCGCGGCCTTCTGGGAAGTGCAGCCGGTGTCTGCGGCCAGCATGATGCCTAACCAAATGCTGAAATACATGCGAGGGGGTGTCACAAGGGGCGGAGAGTAATGGGTGAAATTCATCCGCGAAAGCCGGAATTTCTGAAATTCAGAGAATCGCCAGAGTTCAGGGCCTCCCAGGCCGCCGTACCACCGATGTCGCGCCATTCCCCCGGTTTCAAGCCAGGCGGCAGGTCAAAGGCACCGATGCTTTCGCGGTGGAGGCGTGTGACCCGGTTGTTCACGCGGTGAAACATGCGCTTCACCTGGTGGTAGCGCCCCTCATGCAACGTCAGCCGGGCGCGGCGTTCACCCAGGATGATCAATTCAGCGGGCAAGGTCGTGATGTCTTCCGTGTGAAAGTAAAACCCACGCGCAAAGGCCGCCGCCGCGTCGGGAGCGATGGGGTCGGCGGTTTCCACGAGATAAACCTTCGGCACCTTGTGCTCCGCCGCCATGAGCCGCTTCGACCAACGCCCGTCATTGGTGAGCAGCACGAGTCCGGAAGTGGAGCGGTCGAGCCGCCCGGCGATGTGGAGCGTGTGTTTGTCCGGATCGTCGATCAAATCGATCACCGTCGGATGCCGGTCATCCTTCGTGGCGCTGAGTATGCCCGCCGGTTTGTGCAGCATGACGTAGAGCGCGCGTTCCGGCCGCTGGATGAGCGCGCCATCGATTTCGACCCGCATGAAACGGTCCACCGGATGATGGCTGTGAGTGATGACCATGCCGTCCACACACACGCGTCCGGCTGCGATGGCCAGATGTGCGCCCTGGCGGCCCATCGACTGATGCGCGGCGATGAGGCGGCCGAGTTTCATGACCGCAGGCTGGACCGGTAATGAGTCAAATCTCCCCGAAGTGCTTCTCCCGCACTTGCACGATGGCGTCGAGCATCTTGTCGGCCTCGCCGCGCAGCTTGGCGTCGAGGCTGGAGGCGCTGCGGTTGTAGCGGCGGAAGAGCAGCTTCAACTGCGCGCGGATTTCATCCTTGGGCATCTTCGGAGTGATGCCGCACAGCTCCTCGGGAGTTCTGGGCGGTTCGGCCTTCGCAGTGGCGGGCGCGCCCTTGTTCACCTTGTCGAGCAGGCTGCCGGCCTTCGCGGCGGGCTTGCTTTCCGTGGCTTTTCCGCCGCCGAGGGATTTGGAGATGTTTTTGAAGATCTTGAACATGAGGTGTGCTCCTTGTGCGGGTTACTCGATGCGCATGGCGCGGAGATGCTGGCTGCGGCGCTTTAATTCCTCATCGGAGAGCACGCCGGCGCCCTTGTAGGTCACGGCGACCTCCTTGCTGCGGCCGGACTGCTTGTCCACCACGAGGGCGCGCACGCGCTGGTTTTCGTCGTAGCTGAAGGTCACGGCCACCTCGCAGCCCTTCGCGCGGTTTGGCGGCACGTCGAGCGTGATGCGGCCGATGACATCGACGAATTTCGCGTCCTCGTCCTCGCCCTGGGTGATGTCCACCTCGATGACGCGCTCGTTGTCCTCGGAGGTCTGGTAAACCTGCGTGCGGGAGCAGGGGATGATGCTGTTCTTCGGGATGACGATGGAGTTCATGAGCTTCTCCTCTTTCGTCTTCGCGTTGTACACCATGGCGAGCGTGCCGTAGCTGGCGTTGCACACCTCCTGGATGCGCGCTGATTTTTTCGCGAACAGGGCCGCGCCGAGCGCCACGCACTCGTCCACGTTGCCGCAGGACTTCGGCGTCTTGCCGAACATCTTCTCCAGCATGGTCTTCACCTTCGGGATGCGCGTCGAGCCGCCGACGAGCACTACATGGTCGATATCGGAAGGTTTCAGCTTCGCGGAGTCGAGCGCCTGCTCGACGAGGAAGACGGTGCGCGTGAGCATGTGGCGGATCATTTTTTCAAAATGATCGCGGGTCAGGTCGATGCGCGCGATGCCGCTGTTCTGGTCATTGGCGACGGTGTCGTTCACACGTTGCAGCTTCGAGAGCATCTTCTTCGCGTCCTCGGTGGCATGGAGCACTCGGCGGCGGTGCCGCTCGTCGCTGTAGAGTGTGGCGCCGGTCTGTTTTTTATACTGGTCCGCGTAGGCTTCGAGCAGCAGGTCGTCGAAATTGCTGCCGCCGAGGTGGCGTGCGCCTTCGGAGGTGAGGATTTTGATGTGCTCGCCGTCCACCTCGAGAATGGTGGTGTCCAGCGTGCCGCCGCCGAGGTCATAAACGAGGACGCGGCCCTTCACGCCCTGCGAGTGCGCGTAATACACCGCCGCAGCCGTCGGCTCGTTCACGAGGCGCCTCACCTTCATGCCTGCCATCTCCGCGGCGGCGATGGTGCTCTTGCGCGCCAGCTCGTTGAAATTCGCAGGCACGGTGATGACGACCTCGGTGATGTCGCCGCATATTTTCGAGCACTCACGTTTCAGTTTGGAGAGGATGAGCGCGGAGATTTCCGCCGGCGTCCATTTCTTGCCGTCGATCTCCACCAAATGCTCCGGATCGTCCATGTGGCGCTTGATCTGGAAGATCGTGCGGTCGGGCTCGCCGCCGTCACGCGCGGCGGAGCCGACGAGCTTCACGTCCTCATGCGAGTCAAAGAACACCACGGAAGGTGTCAGGCGCTCGCCGTCGGCGTTGGGCACGATTTCGGGATTGCCATCAGGTTTCAGGTAGGCCAGCCCGGAGAGGGTGGTGCCAAGGTCGATTCCAACGTGTTCAGCCATAAACGGGAGTGTGGGAGTAAAAGGGTGCGGAGGTTCCGCTGGCGCGAAGGGAGGGAGCCGCGTCGCAGCCCGGCAATGACGAGTGAGTAAATCTGAATGACGAATGAATGTCGAAGCTCAAATGACAAAGGCAGCCCGCCGCGGGCCGGCCTTCGGCATTCATCATTGGAATTTCCCTCGTCATTCGAATTTCGGCATTCGTCATTGGCTTGAGGTGCGCACCTCCACCTTGCGCAGGATAATCTCGTGGCCCTCACCACGCGAGAAGATAAAACCGGAACGGCAGCTTTCCGTCACGCGCGGCTTGAGCTTGCCGGGAAGCGAGTCCACGACGGCGATGCGCTTGCGCAGCTCCAGATCGACCTCCGTGCCGGCCGGCACGCTGAACTCCTGCACGCCGTGCTGGTGCAGGATGTCCTCGAACGAGGCGCGGAGCGTGGAGAGCTGCTGCGGCACATCTCCGGCCGCGCCGTTCGCGCCGGCATAGCGCGCCACCAGCGCGTCGATGAGGTCGATGCGCTTGATGATGTCGTTGGCGAACATGACCACCGTGCTCTCCTCGGTCGGCAGGCCGCGACGCATGATCTCGTGCTTCTCCTCCAGCTCGGAAAGCTGGCCGCGCAGCCGACGCTCGATGTCCTGCCAGTTTTTCAACTGCGCCTCCGCCTGGGCGAACTCCTGTTTGCGGCCCTCCAGCCGGGCCAGCTCCGTCCTGGTCTCCTCGATCTGGCCCAGGACGCGCTGCTGTGTGGTGCCGAGGTCGGCGATGCGTTTCTCCAGCTCGGCGATGCGTTTTTTCTGCTCCAGCTCGTAGTTGTGCAGGGTGGCCGCTTGTTTCTGGATGTCGGCGCTGAACTTCTTGAATTCCGCATCCGCTGCCTCGCGGTCCTTGCGCGCCTGCTCCGTGCGGGCGCTTTCGCGGTTCAGCGTCTCCTGCGCGGCATTCAACTTCACCTGGATGGCCAGTTCCTCCTCAGCGGCCTTGCGCAGGGACTTGTTGATCTCCGCCTGGCGTGCCTCCAGCCCCAGCAATGCCTGGCCCACGCCGAGAACCTGGCCGCCGACGTTGATGTAATCCTTCAACTCCGCCTGGCGCGCGCCGATCTTCGTGTGCAGCTCCTTCATCTGCATGTCCGCTTCCGCCAGCGAGTGCTTCTGCGATTCGAGGCTCTTGATGAGACGCTCCTCGTCGGCTTTGAGGTTTTGCACACGGTCGAGCCGCTGCCGCAGGTCGCCATCGACGACGGCGGATTCTTTTTTCGCGGCATCGGTCCTCGTCTTCGCGTCCTTGGCCTCTTTCTGCAAATCGGCGAGCTGCGCCTCCGCCGCCCGTGACTGCTCCTGCGCCGCCTTGAGCCGCGCGGCCTCCTTGTCCACATCCGCCTGCGCCTTCATCACGCGCTCCTCGCGCAGCTTGTGCGCCTCCTCCAGTTGCGTGATCTGCTGTTGCAGCACGGCCAACTTCTTGTTCTGGCCGTCGGTGGTGACGTTCAGGCGTGTGACGAACTGGGACGCCTCCTCGCGCTCCCTGCTGACGCTGGCAAACGCGGCCTGGATGCCGGCCAGCTCGGTGTTGAGCGTGGGAATCTGCTTCCGCAGGTCTTTTTCCTCGGCGCGGACCCTTTCGATGACGGCCTCGGCCTCGGCACGTTTTTTGTCAGCGTCCTGCTGCGCGGCGGCGGCCTTCTCGGCGCGTTTTTCCGCGTCCGCGGCCTTCGCCTCGGAAGTCTTGACGTTCTTCGCAAGCTCAGCGAGGCGGGCGTTCTCCGTTTTGAGCGAAGTTTCGAGCGCCGCAATCTCCTTCTTGAGCCGGTCCTGGTTACGGGCGAGCTCGGCCAGCGCCTTGTCCCCAGCCTGACGCTGCATCTCGGTGTCCTTGAGCGTTTTAGCAGCGGCGGTGACGCGTGCATCCACGTCCGCCAGTTCTGTGAGGCGTTTTTCGGCGATGGCGATGCGTTCCTGGAGACCTTTGAATCTTGTTTCGGCCGCGTTGGCCTCCGCAAGCTTCGCCTTGGTCTCCGCCTCGAGGTTTGTGCGTTTGTCGTTGAGAACCTTGTCGAGATTGCCCGATTCAACGCGCAGCGTTTCGACGGCGGCGTCATTCTTCTGACGTTCGGCGAGGGATTCCTTCAACGCGGCGGCAGCGGCATCGCGTTCTTTGGTCAAAGCGGCCAGCTCCGCCTTCAAGTTGTCCAGCTCGGCGCGGGTCTGTGTCGCGTTCGCGCGCAAATCCGGCAGCGCGGCATCGAGGTCCGCGCGCTCCTTCGTGAGGCGCTGCGCTTCCGCCGCCAGCTTGTCGCGCTGCTGCGTGGCATCGGCGATGGCGGCCGTGAGTCCAGCGTGCTGCTTGTTCACGGCAGCGAGTTCCTTGACGCGGTCCTCCAGACCGGCGGACTGCTGCGTCAATCCGGCCGCGCGGGTCTCGGCGATGGTGATTTCCTGCTGCCTCGCCGTCAGCCGCTCCTGCAAATTCCGATGATCGGACTCCGCGGCCGAGAGCTTTTGCTGCGTGGCGGCATGCGTCGCGGTGAGCGTGGCGATGACGGCCTCCAGGCCGCTGATTTTCTCCGCGAAGGTGAGCTGCTGCTGCGAGCTTTTCTCCGCCGCTGCCGCCGCTGCCGCCGCCTCCTTCTTTCTTTCCGCGGCGGCGGTGATGGACTGCTCCAGATCAGTTCTGGCCTGTGCGAGCTGCCCGCTGACCTGCTTGTATTCTCCCTGCAATGTCCTGAGCTGCTGGTCGGCTGTGACGACGAGCTCGTCGAGATCCTTTTTGCGCTGCTCGGCGGCGGCGGACCGTGATTCGCGGTTTTTGAGCTCGCCTTCGGCCTCACGCACCTGCTCGCGCAATTTGCCCAGCGCCTGGGATTGCGTCGCCAGTTGTTCCTCGGTGGAACGGGCCTCTTTCTCCGCAGCTTCCCGCCGCTGGCTGAGCGTCTGCGTGAGCAAAGCCTGCGCGCGTCCCTGCTCGGTGGCAGCGAGCAGCTCGCGTGTGCGCTCATCGCGGTCTTTGACCAGCGCGGCGATGGCGGCGACGACCTCGGCCTTGTGGGATTCGACGGCTTTCAGCGCCTCGGCGGCATCGTTGAGCCGCGTGTCCGTTGAGGCGAGGTCATCGAGCTTGTTATTGAGATCAGCGGCCTTTTCTTCCAGACCTTTCACCTCCGCCTTCACCACGGCCAGCCGCGTCTCGCCCACGGTGATCTGCGCATGCAGCTCACCGAGACGTTTTTCAGCCGCCCGGCGGTCTTCCTCGTCGTGAAGACGGGTGTCACGGGCCTGCCTGTCGATCTCGGCCAGCTTTGCCTGCGCTTCCTTCTGCATCTGCGCAAAAGCGGCCTCGGCGTCAGATTTCCGTGTGTTATGATCGGCGAGCTGCTGCTCGGCCTCGAGACGCTGGCGCTCGATGTCGGTCAGTTGGACGCGGATGGCCTCCGTGCGCTGTTCGGCGGTGCTCGTCTCCGACTCATGGTACTGCTGCCTGCCCATGAGCGCGGCGATGGCGGCGTCCAACATGCCACGCTGGTTTTCCATCTGGCCGAGTGTCTGCGTGAGCGCGTTGAGCCGCTCCTCGTTGGCGCGCAAGTCGTTGACGCGGACAGCGACAGCCTTCTCCTCCCCGCCGAGCTGGGCGACCCGGCTTTGCGCGTCGCTCACCTGTTCCTGCGCCTTTGCCAGCGTGGCGTTGACGGCCTCGATCTCGTTTTGCTTCGCGTCCTTCTGCTCGTCGAGCTGTCTGAGGTCGGCGCGGCGCGCGTCGAGCTGCTTGTCGAGGTCCTGCAGCTCGGTGCTGCGTTTGGAGCGCTGCTCAGCCTCGGACTTCTGCGAGTCGGCCTGCACGGCGGCGAGTCGTTGCACCTCGGCCTCGGCCGTGGCGACCTGTTTTTGCAGCTCGGCGAGCTTTTTTGTCGTGGCGACCTCGTCGGAGGAGATTTTGGCCAGCGCGGCCTCGCGTGCCTTCACCTCGCCCGCCGCCTTGGCGTGCGCGGCCTGCTGCGCGGCGAGATCGGCCTGGATTTTCGTCAAATCAGCCTGCGTTTTGCCGAGATCGGTGGTTTTCGCGGCGATCTGCGCTTCGAGCGCCTGAAGGTCGGCACCGCGTTTCGCCTTGAGCTCGCCCTCGGACTTCTGCGCGTCGGCGAGGGTCTGGTTCGCGCTCTTGATCTTCGCCTCGGCGGCGGTGATCTCCGCCTGCAGCGCCGCCAGTTTGTCATTCGTAGATGAAACTTCCGCCACAGCCTTGGCGACGGCGGCTTCCTTGGTTTTTGCCTCCTCGCTTGTTTTGGCGAGTGTGACGTTGATCTGGTCGAGTGAGGCGCGCCTGGCGGCCACATCGGCCTCCAGGGTCTGCAATTCGGCGCTGCGCTGGGATTTGAGCTCGGTCTCGGATTTCTGCGCGGTGACAAGGAGCTGGTTGATCGCGGCGATTTTCGCCTGGGCGGCGCTCTCGTCGGTCGCGAGCTTCGCGATCACGCTTTCGCGGTCCTTGCGCTTCCTTTCCGCCTCCTCGTGGAGGATTTGCAGGCTCTTGCGCGCGGTTTCGAGGTCGGCCTCGGCCTTGGTGACGAGGGTGCGGGTGGATTCGAGTTTGCTTTCGAGGTTACCGAGGTCGCGGCGTTTGGTGTCGTGCTTGCCAGCGTCCGCATTTGCATTTTCCGCATCAGCGCGGGCATTCTGCACCTGGCTGCGGAGTTTTTCGAGCTCGCCTTTGAATCCGGTGATTTCGGCCTGGGTCTCGCCGAGTTCCTTGCGCCTGACGTTGAGTGTGGCCTCCAGCGAGCGGATTTCATCGCGGCGCTTCTGTTCGACGCCGTTCTCGCTTTGCAGTTGGTCGCGCTGGCGGGTGAGTTTCTCAATCTCTTCGCGCAAAGCAGCGGCCTGCTGTGCGGCGGCGGGGTCAAGCGCTGCCGTGGTGGTGCCCGACGGCTTCGGAATCAGTGAAACGGGCGGTGTGACGGAGGGAGATTTCGGCGTGTCAGCAGGTGCGCGTTGGACGACGGGCTTGGTGACCTCGATTTTTCCGGTTTCGGGCGCGGATTTTGGCGGCTCGGCCTTGTCCCGGGCGGGAATGCCCTCGGTGTCGCCTTTCCTACCATCCTCCCGCGTAGGCTGGCCTTTGGGTGGGGCGACGGCCTTTGATCCGGCATCGGGGGCGAGTCCCTTCGGGGCACGCTCGCGAAAGCGGCTCTCTAGCTGGCCGAACATGATGCGATCCCCGCCTTTGACGCGCGCGCGTTCGACACGCTTGCCGTTGACGAAGGTGCCGTTGGAAGACTTCAGATCGACGATTTCATAACCACCATCCGCCTGGCGTATAAACTCGGCGTGAAAGCCGGAGATGAAGGTGTTGTCGATGACAATGTCGTTGACGGCGTCACGGCCTATGCCAAGCCGCTCCTCGAGGATGTCGAAGACGAACTCATTTCCGTCGTTGAGATTGAAGGCCAGATACGGCATGCCGGACGCGCAAGAGACTCAGGACAGACAGAATAAGGGTGGAAAATCAGTGAATCAAACTTAATGAAATTGCAGATGTGAGAAGCCCCTCGCGCGGTTATGGTTTCAAAAAAGAATTCGACTGCAAAGCACCATTTAAGATTTCTAAAACATGAAACCGCCGCTCGTTTCCGCCAAGCTGGGTATTCTGAGCCTGCTGTATGCCAGTCTGACCGGCTGCGCTGAACCATCAGGACGCCATTTGCCAGCCTCTGGTGCTTCTGCTTCGCTTTCCGCAGAACAAATCGACCGCGTGGGGCGGCGCATCTGGCAGAACGAATGCGGAGGCACGGTGGCGGGACTGACGAGCTGGAACGCGGGTGAGGACTTCGCGTCTCTGGGCATCGGGCATTTCATCTGGTATCCTGCGGGGCAAGGCGGGCCGTTTGAAGAAAGTTTTCCGCCGCTGACCTCCTTTCTCGACTCCCGGGGCCACGCGGTTCCTGGCTGGATGCGTGGGGCATGTCCGTGGCCCACGAAGTCCGCTTTCGACGCGGACAAAAACGGCGCTCGGCAGCAGGAGCTACGCGCCTTGCTGGGCCGGACAGTGCGGGTGCAGACGGAGTTCATCATGCACCGCATGGAACGGGCGCTGCCGAAGATGCTGGCGCAGTCAAAATGTCCCGAGGATGTGCGGCGGGCCTTTGATGGTTTGAAGCAAACGCCCGAGGGGATGTTTTGCCTGATCGACTATGTGAACTTCAAGGGCGAGGGAACCAGCCCGAAGGAGCGTTACCAGGGCGAGGGCTGGGGACTGCTCCAAGTCCTCGAGGGCATGACGAGGCAGCATGCAGCGTGGCATCATCCCGGCGAATTTGCCGCGTCAGCCAGAAGAGTGCTCAGCCGACGCGTGGCAAATTCACCGCCTGAACGCGGCGAAAAGCGCTGGCTTTCCGGCTGGCACAACCGCTGCGAGGGATACAAGCAACGCCTCTGAGCCAGGGCTACTCCTCCTTTCGCTCAATCTTGATCTTCGGCATGGTGCCGAAAACTTTATCCAGCGTGTCGCTTACGATGTTGCCGTTCATCTCCTTCGAGTGACGCATCGCCAGACCGACGACAAAGGCGATCACAAACAGGCCTGTCACGATGATGGCAGTCATGCATCCACTTTCCGCAGTGTCAGGGTAGCCACCGGCGGACTTGCCGCCATAGGCGCGCCGCACCGGGCTGAGTGCACGTCCCGCAGGTTTCGACGCGGCGGCGGGCTCGGCTGCCACGACCACGGCAGGAGGCGGCAGGGATTTTTCACGAGGTGGTGCCGCAGCTGGTCTTGCCTCAAGCACCTCCGGCGGATCGCCAGCATAAAAAACGGCCTGCACGTCGCCAAAGCCGACGCGGTCGCCGTCCTTGAGCAGCGCCTCCTCGATCTCCGCGCCGTTGACACGGGTGCCGTTGCTGGAGTCGAGGTCGTGAACGTAAAAAGCGTCCTCGCGCCGCTTGATCACCGCGTGCCGCCCCGAGGACGACGGGCAGGTCAGTTGCACGAGACTCTCCGGATGCCGCCCGATGGTGGTCGTTTCATTTTCAAGCTTGTGGACGAGCGTGGTGCCGTCCTCCATGTAAAAGACAACCGAGGCCATGAATTGCGGGGAAGGTTTGGGTGAGGCGTTCGTGAAAATCAAACTCATCCACGAACAGTGGAACAGAAACTTGGGATTTTCCTGATGCAACGGCTATGTTCACATGAGAGAGTAAAACTGTCCCCACCCTGCCATGCGTTTCCTCGCCGCCCTGCCACGCCTCACTGTCGCCGCCGTGTTTGCCGGCTCTCTGCTGCTCATGCCCGCAAGGCTGCCTGCCGAGGATCATGGTGATGCGGAGAAAGCCGCGCATGCCCTGGCCTATGACCAGGAAAACGAAGGCTACAACATCCGCGCCGAAGGCTGGAGCCGCGTGCTTGAGCCAAAACTCGGCAAGGCCGCCCGCATGCAGCTCTACAAAGGCAACGAATACTGCTTTTGCGTCGCCGTGCCTAAAAAGTCCGGCGTCCACATCACCGGCGCCGTGCTCGATCTCGAAGGCAAACCCGTCGGCGAAATCCTTCCCGTGCTAGACGGCTGGGGCTTCGTGCTTTTTTTCAAGCCAAAGAAAACCGGCATGTACATGATCGCGATCCATCAGACCGACAAGGGGAAGCGCAAAGAGGTTCCCGTCTCAATGATCACCGGGTACAAGTAATCACCCGGCCACGAAGCAGGCACCTGCGCTCTTTGCCGCCAAGTATAGGAAGCGAAGTTGTTCTCGCTCAGCCAAGCGCCACGTCGGCCTACATACGTGGCCTGTTTTACTCAGCAGAGGCGCATCACAAAATCACGTTTTCTTCGGGTTGTCGGCTGATATTCGACGCTTCGTGACGAATCACTAAGGGCGAATTTCGTCCAGCCGGACATGCAAGCTGACGACGCATGGAGTTGTGCTCACCTGAGCGCTTTGCACAAAAAAACCCCGCATCTCTTTCGGGATGCGGGGTTTTGTTTAATCTGGCAACGTCCTACTTTCACATGGCCTGTCGCCATACTATCATCGGCGCAACAGCGTTTCACTTCCGTGTTCGGAATGGGAACGGGTGGTACCACTGTGCCATGGTCACCAGACTGCGGTTCACGAGCACCTAAGTGAGTGAATCGAGGTCTGACGACGCATTTTTTCAGAGATGTGTTCTCTGACAACTGCATACAGGGAGAATCAAATTCTAATCGAGCCTTTGGAACCAGGCTTTAGTTTGAGATGGAGCAATGCAAGACAAACGGATGATTAGTACCACTAAGCTGAACGCGTTACCGCGCTTGCACCCGTGGCCTATCAACGTGGTAGTCTTCCACGATCCTTCAGGGAAAGCTTATCTTGGGATGGGCTTGGCACTTAGATGCTTTCAGCGCTTATCCCTTCCGCACATAGCTGCCCAGCGATGCTCTTGACAGAACAACTGGAACACCAGAGGTGCGTTAATTCCGGTCCTCTCGTACTAGGAATTAAACCCCTCAACTTTCCTGCGCCCACAGAGGATAGAGGACCGAACTGTCTCGCGACGTTCTGAACCCAGCTCGCGTGCCGCTTTAACCGGCGAACAGCCGGACCCTTGGGACCTTCTCCAGCCCCAGGATGCGACGAGCCGACATCGAGGTGCCAAACTT
>JAEUHJ010000189.1 GCA_016795375.1 Verrucomicrobiaceae bacterium | reverse complement strand
AGCTCGCGGAGAAGTTCGCGCAGTTGCCAGACCCGCGTGAGCAACGTCAGCCCCGGCACCTGCTGGGCGACGTGCTCGTCATCGCCCTGTGCAGCACGCTTGCTGGCGGGCGCGGCTTCAACGACATGGAGGACTACGGCGTATCTATAAAGGGACAGACACATGCCTCTCGCTGACACATGCCTCGCTGGTCTTCTGATCAACCTCGTCTATAACATGCTGCGCTTTGAGCAAATCGTGCGCCTGAAGCTCAACACCGCAGCGTGAGCCGTGCTCAGGTGCAGCCATCTGAAGTGAAAACCACCGTCAAACATCCCCCAACACCCTCAATGAAGGCATTGAAGCAGCTCAACTGACTTCAAAATGACTCCCGCACGCGGAAACCGCGTTCAGCGAAAACCGTTTCCGGGAGTGCCCTAATGACTCGCGTGTTTGTTCATGCGTAGTCACTGGGGAGTGGCCCGGGAGGCTGGCAGCGCCTTGCTGGGCTGTGGTTGGCGTCGTTCGGGCCGTTGCGGCAGCCTACGGCGTGGCGGCCTTGACGGTCATGTCGCGGGGCAGGGGGGCTTTGGCCGCATCACCCTCCAGCATTTTCAGTCTGCTCATGCGCGCGGACATGTAGCCGATGAAGATGTCCGCGTGCATTTCCACGGGTACGCGCAGGGCGTCGTCGGAGACCCAGATGGTGGCGGTTTTCATCTTTTGGTAGGCGCTGAGCACCAGCGAGGCGCGGTCGATCTTACGGATTTGCAGGGCGATCTTGATGCAGGGGTGCTGCTGGCCGCTGAAGGCCAGGGGCTCGCGGCCCAGGACGTGGAAGGTGGTGAGGTAGGGCTTGTCCCAGGGCTGCACGACGCGGGTGATCTTCTGGCCGTCGCGCAGCTCCAGGCTGCGCGCATGGAGGATGACGGAGAGCAGGTCATCCATCGGTGCGAAGGGGCACACGGCGGTGGCCAGCGAGGGCGCGCCTTTTTTCGGTTGCACGAGGGTCTCCGTGACGACCTGGCTGCGGCCGAAGGCCACGCGGTAGCGGCAGGTCTCCGCGCTGTCGGTCTCGCTGTGCTGGAGGAAGTGCGATCGCAGGCCGTCGCGCTGGATGATGGAGGTCATCTCGCAGTCATATTTCCAGAGCGTGCGGGCGAAGCCCGTGCTGGCCGCCGTGGCGTCCGCGCGCCAGAAGGCGCCGGCCTCCCGCAGGCGCAGAGTGGCCTTTCCGGCGGTGATCCAGTTCTTCCAGCCCAGGGTGTATTCGATCTCGCAGGCTGGGACGCCGCGGGTTCCCGCCGGCCCGGCGGTCAGATCATTCACCCAGCCTGGCGTCAGCGCGGGCGCGTGGAACGGGGAGAGCAGGCAGCAGAGCGTGACGAGCAGGCGTGTCATGCCGCGGATCATTCCGCAGAAAAAGCATTTTGCCAGCGTGTGTCTTTGCCGCCACACTCCGCGCCATCATGCACGATCCCCGTATTGACGCCCTCTCCCGCCAGCTGGTACGCTACTCCACCCAGGTGAAGAAAGGGGACTTCGTGTGGATCGACCTCTTCGATGTCCCGGCTGCCGTGGGCCAGAGCCTCGTCCGCGAGGTCAGTGCCGCGGGCGGCACGCCCATGGTGCGCCTGAACGACGCCGTGATCACGCGCGAGCAAATGATCCATGCCGATGAGAGGCAGTACGACCTCATCGCGAAGAACAACCTGGCCCTGATGAAGCAGACGGACTGCTACATCGCCGTGCGCGGCAGCCATAACATCACCGAGGCGGCCGACGTGCCGCCGGAGAAGATGAAGATGGTGATGAAGAAGCTGCGCCCGGTGCAGAACTGGCGCGTGGGCAGGACGCGCTGGGTCGTGCTGCGCTGGCCGAACCCCAGCATGGCGCAGCAGGCGGGGATGAGCACGCAGGCCTTTGAGGATTTCTATTTCCGCGTCTGCCTGCTCGATTACGCGGCCCTGCTGCCGGCGATGAACGCGCTCAAAAAGCTGATGGACAAGGCTGGCGAAGTCCACATCACCGGCCCGGGCACGGACTTGCGCTTCAGCCTCAAGGGGCTCCAGTCCATCGTCTGCGGCGGCAACCACAACATCCCGGACGGGGAGGTCTTCAGCGCGCCGGTGAGGGACAGCGTGGAGGGCGTGATCAGCTACAACGCGCCGAGCATCTACCAGGGCATCGCCTTTGACAGCGTGAGGCTGGAGTTCCACAAGGGCCGGATCGTGAAGGCCACGGCGAACAACACCGAGGCCATCAACCGGATTTTCGACAGTGACAAGGGCGCGCGATCTGTGGGGGAATTCGCCATCGGCTTCAACCGGGAGATCAAGGAACCCATGCGCGACATCCTATTTGACGAGAAGATCGCGGGCAGCTTCCACTTCACGCCGGGCCAGGCCTACGAGGGCGTCGCCGACAACGGCAACCGCAGCCAGGTGCATTGGGATCTGGTGAACATCCAGCGCCCGGAATACGGCGGCGGGGAGATCCGCTTCGACGGGCAGCTCATCCGCAAGGATGGCATGTTCGTCCTGCCGGAGCTCAAAGCGCTGAACTACTGAGGGCGTGGACGGGAGCTCCAGGCTCCAGGTTCAAAGTTTCAATCGGGCGGGCGCTCGCGCCACGGCATGAAACCCTGAACGTGGAGTTCACACCAGCGGGGGCTGAAAATTGAGGAGTTCGATTTCCACCGCGTGCTTTTTCTCCGGCTGGATATCCACGACGCTGACGCTGCCGTATGCGATGTCGAAGTGCGCCATGCGCGCCAGGGGCATGTCCAGCAGCAGGCCCAGCATCACACGGATGATGCCGCCGTGGCAGAAGACCGCCGTTTTTTGGCGGGGATGCGGGCTGGCGATGCTCTTGAGGCATTCCCGCACGCGGGAGGCCAGGCTCGCGGAGCTTTCGCCGTTGGGGATGCCGTTGTTTTCGATGATCTCCAGCCAGTCGAAGGCGCTCACGCCGAAAAGGGAGGACACCTGGTCCCAGCGGTGCCCGGTCCAGTCGCCAAAGTCCATCTCCCGCAGTCCGTGCATGATCTCCGGCTCCAGGCTGTGCTGTCGCGCCGTGGGCGCGAGCGTCTGGCGCACGCGCTGCATGGGGCTGGCGTAGATTTTTTCGACGCCTGCCTCCTTCAACCATGCCGCGAGCGCGTCCGCCTGGCGAAGCCCCAACGGGGAAAGCGCCATGTCGATGCGTGAGCCACCGAAGACCTTGTGATATTTCTCCTCCACCTCGCCGTGGCGGATGAGATACAGACGGGTTGGATGATCGAATGAGGATGTCACAGAGGGCTGGCGGGCATCCGGGGGTATCGGCGGGGGCATGGAATGGGAAAAAGGTGGTGGATGGCGGAAGACCGGGTGATTGCGCCGATCCCAGGTTTATCTAACCGCCCCGCCACGTCCTTCATCCGTTTTATCAGCCCGGGTTTCAGTTTCCCGCCCCCGGCTGCCGACGGCCGTGAAAGCGGGCAACGAGACGGCCTCTGTTTGGTGAGGGGCGGCAGAGAGTGCCGGGGGGGGCTTGACGGGTCTCAAGAGGAAAGCGCAGATGACAAGCGCATTGGGTGTGCGCACAAGCAGCGTTGCAGCAGTGGCTGACACGGCGGTCGAAGTCCGGAGGAGTGAGCCGAGGTGACTCCCCCCGCCAAACAGCAGCTCACAATGAGTGAAGATGCCAAAACAGCAAAAAAGGTTGCCTAAACTATTGATTTGAGAGATAACTTAAGATATCTAGATAATTAGCAATTGTCCCTTTTGTCATGAAAAGCATTCTTGTCAGTGTTCTGATCTTCGGCATCGCCTGCGGTTCCAGCCTGTTCGGTCAAGGTGCGCCGCCTCCGGGCTATGGGGTCATGGGGGTTCCCCCGCCAGGTTACGGTGCGGCCCCGCCGCCCACCGTGCCTTCTTATCCCAATTCGCTGCCCCCACCATCGGTGACGCCGTCAGTAACAGCCCCCCCGGCCTATGCAGACCCGTATGCCACAGCGCCACAGCCTGGGGCCGTGTCGTCCTATGCGCCGCAAGGAACGGGAGCTTACACCGCACCGCCTCCTGGCGCGGCGAATTATGGGGTCAAGAGCGGGCCTGACATGGTCAATTTCAACAACCTGGAGGTCTTTTACCGCTACATGGACCCGAAGCAGAAGGATCTCGACGGGGCGCATACCATTGGTGGCGCCTTGACGGTTGCCCTGTTTAACCCGCTGTACTTGAAATTTGGTGCCTCGTGGGGCAGCGGCCCTGGCGGGTCTGGCACGGTGGGCGGCGCTTCGCGTGCGGATTACGACTTTGCCAGCATCCAGGCGGGCGCGGGCTTCCATACCCCGCTGATCACGAACAAGCTCACGTTTGTCGCCGAGGCGGGGCTTAATTATTCCAGCCTGCGGGCAAAAGACTCGGCGCTCAGCTTTAGCGACGGCTCCATTTATATCCGTCCGGCGCTGCGCTTCACGCCGCTGGACTTCCTGGAAGTGCAGGCGGGGGTGACGGTTAGCAGCGCGGACAAGTATGACAGCAAGGTTCTCGACCTTTCCACCTACTTCAGGGTGCTGCCGATGTTTGACATCGGTATTGGCGCGGATTTCGGGGACACCACACGCGCCCTCCGCACCACGCTCAGGCTGCGCTGGTGAAGTTTTCCTCCAGGCATTCAAGACATGGGCACCCTGTCTTCCGGCAGAGTGCCTTTTTCATGCCTTGCGGGTGAGTTTGGGGCGCTGGCGCTTTGGAAAGCAGGCGCGGCAGATCTCGCACACGGTGCCATCGCAGCCGCGGGCGGTGCAATGCTCGCGCCCGTAATAGATCATCTGCAGGTGGAGCTTGTTCCACGCTGCCTGCGGGAACAGGCGCTTCAGATCACGCTCGGTCTGCAGCACGGATTTGCCTGAGGTCAGTTCCCAGCGTTGTGCGAGGCGGTGAATGTGTGTGTCCACCGGGAAGGAGGCGACGCCGAATGCCTGGGACATGACCACCTGGGCTGTTTTGTGTCCCACCCCCGGCAGCTTTTCGAGCGCGTCGAGTGCTGCTGGTACGCGGCCTCCATGTTCGGCCATGAGAAGGCGGGACAGCTCCTTGATGGCGCGCGCTTTTTGCGGCCCGAGCCCGCAAGGGCGCACGATGGCCTCGATTTTTTCCACCGGTACCGCCGCCAGCGACTGGGGAGTGCGTCCGAGCTGAAACAACGTCGGGGTGACTTGATTGACGCGGACGTCCGTACACTGCGCAGAGAGCAGGACGGCCACCAGCAAGGTGAATGCGTCGTCGTGGTTCAGTGGAACCGGCGGATCGGGGTACAGCTCCCCCAGCCGCTTCAAAACATGCTCTCCCCGTTCCTGCCTGGTCACGGCTGCACCTAGCTGCTGCTTTCGATGCGCGACACCATCTTGCGGATGTGCGGGTAGGCCGTGCGGGGTTTGAGGATAGACAGGCTTTTGGAGAATGAACCCCATTTCAACACCCGGATGTTCACACTACGCACCCCCCATGCTCTCATCGTGGCCTTGTCCGGCTTGTAGAGGTCGATGGTATTGGTGCCAACCAGCGCGGAGCCATAATCATCCACCTGATAGACATAAGGCAGCCCTTCGATTTTGAAAATGGTCCCCACCGGGAAGACTGACCAGTCTGCGGCGGCGCTGCGGACATTCCCGTATTTCAAATTCGAGCCCACGGCGGTACGGGCTCCATAAATGATGTGGTCGGACTCGCTATGCGTGTAGGCAGTCGTCCGCACGGAGGTGATGCGCGTGGCGTTCTTGTTCAGACTGCCTGTCCCGAAGATGCCTGACGATGAGCATGAGGTCAGCAGACCGACGGCAAGGATGTGAAGGATGAGGCGCATTGTTATCAACAATATGCGGATTAATAATCCTGAGGTGGTGTCGGGTCACAGTGAGGCATCAGCCCGGATAAAGCAATCTTTCATTTATGCCGCCTCTGTTGCCTCATAAGTTTTGACACCAGGTGGTGTGAGGTAGGGCCGTTCAAGGAATTGGCAAACAAACCAGCCAGGGACGCGTCCCTGGCTGGCGCAACAGTCGATGCCGGTGCGCGATCACGCCTTCGGCGTGTCGGCAGTGCTCTCTGGCAGCTTGGGCTCCTTGATGTAGTCGGCAGGGATGTCCCCCTTCAATGCCTTGAGGAAGGTGACGATGGAGGCGGCTTCCTCGTCGGTGAGCGTTTTGCCGAGTTGATATTCGGCCATTTTCTTCACCATCTCATCGAGCGTCTTCACGGAGCCGTCATGGAGGTAGGGGCCGGTTTCGGTGATGTTGCGCAGGCTGGGCACCTTGAAGAATGCCTTCTCACCATCGTTTTTCGTCACATCGGCGCGGCCGTTGTCCTTGAGGCCGGGCCATGGTTTCACGAGGCCCAGCTTCTGATACATCATGCCGCCCACCGGCGCGCCATTATGGCAGGTGACGCAGCCGGTTTTGGCAAAGGTGGCGAAGCCTTTTTTCTCCTCGGCGCTCAGCGCGTTTTTGTCACCCTTGAGGAATTTGTCCCACTTTGACGGGGTGAGCAGCCCGCGCTCAAAAGCGCCCACGGCCTTGCCGAAGTTGTCGTAGGTGACCGGATCCGCCTCGCCGGGAAACGCGGCTTTGAAGGCTTCGACGTAGCCGGGCATGCTTTTGAGCACCTTCACGACGACATCAGCGCTGGGCATGCCCATTTCGACGGGATTGAGCACGGGACCCTTGGCCTGGGCTTCGACAGTGGGCTCACGACCATCCCAGAATTGGGCGAGGTGCAGCGCGGCGTTGTAGGTGGTGGGTGAGCTGCGCCCGCCGAGCTTGCCTTCGTGGCCAGGGGAGAAGGGCAGATTGTCCTGACCGTATTTGTCGAGCTGGTGGCATGTGTTGCAGGAGAGCTTTTGCCCTGCGGATATGCGGTTCTCATAATAGAGCATGCGGCCCAGGTCCACCTTCGCGGCGGTGATCTCATTGTCCGGTGCGGGCACGGATGCCGGCAGAGGCTGGAACATGGGCAGAAAAGCCTCGGAGAGATCGGCCTGTGCAAAGACGGAGGCGGCGCTCAATCCGGCGGCGAAGGCGAGAAGACGTGTGGCGGAGTGCATGGTGTGTGGGATGTGAGAAGAACGCTGTCGAACGTTGCTCGGGCGGACTTGGTTGCAACTGATTGCGTCGCAGAGCAATTTCCCTCACAAACCTGCCTGACATTGACGTATTCCGCTGCCTCCAAGCACTCTCCCGCCATGTTCCGTCCGTCCATCCTGCTCCTGCCCCTGCTGTCAGTATTCACCCTTTCCCATGCCCAGCAGCCTGCCGGCGATGGCAAGGCCGATGACACGGCGGCGATTCAACGGCTTTTTGACTCAGGCGGCAGCGTGAGGCTTCCCAAAGGCACCTACCGTCTGACAAAAACCATCCGTGTGGACCTCTCAAAGACAGGTTTTGCGGCCTTGAGTGGCGACGGCACCGTCCGGCTCAAGATGGAGGCAGCCGGTCCGGCGCTTCATTTCGTCGGCACGCACGAGGGCAGCGCGGCGCCCGACTCTTTCAAACCGCAGGTGTGGGCAGACGAGCGCACTCCAATGGTGGAGGGCATCGAGATCGTCGGCGCGCATGCTGAGGCGGACGGGATCGAGTCCACGGGCACGATGCAGATCACTCTGAGCCGCGTGGTCGTGAGCGAGTGCCGCCATGCCGTGCATCTGACCAGGCGGAACCGCAATGTGCTCATCTCCGCCTGCCACTTCTACCACAACACAGGCATCGGCGTGTTCTACGATGATGTGAACCTCCACCAGTCCAACATCGTGGGCAGCCACATCAGCTACAACGGCGGCGGTGGCGTCGTCTCCCGTGGCGGCAACGTGCGCAACCTCCACATCGGCACCTGTGACATCGAGGGCAATCACGCCAAGGACGGGCCGCCCGCCGCGAACATCGAACTCGACTCCCGCGGCGGCTCCATCGGCGAGGTTGCGGTCACCGGCTGCACGATCCAGCACACAAACAAAGCGCCGGACTCCGCGAACATCCGCATCATCGGCTCCGGCACCGACCCTTCGCCGCTCCGCCGCGTCGGGCGCGAGCACACGCGTGAAGGCAATGTGACCATCAGCGCCAACGTCTTCAGTGACGTGCAGGTGAACATCGAAATCCGCCACGCGCGCGGTGTCACCATCAGTGGCAACACCTTCTGGGAAGGCTTCCAGCACGACCTGCTCGTCGAGGACAGCGGCAACATCGTCATCACGGGGAACAACTTCGACCGCAACCCGCGCTACCTTGTCAACGGCCACGATAATGCCGAGAAAAACGGCATCGTCCTTATCCGCTGCGAGGACAGCATCCTCAATGACAACATCATCTCCGGAGTGTGGCGGAAGCGGGCCGCCGTGGACATCGCATCCGGCAGCCGCCTGCAAATCTGTCATAACAGCGTGCTCGACAGCGACGGCGCAGGCATCCGCCTTGAAAAAGTCTCCAACAGCATCGTTTCCGAGAACATCATCCGTGACGATCGCGAGCCGGGACAGCGTGGGAAAGACCCCTCTCTCATCCTCATCGGCGGCAAGGCCAACGTCATCAGCCAGAACATCCTCGGCAACAAACAGGAGGCGCGCTGATTGATGGCCTTCCCGATGCCTGCCAGCCCTCTCCGGGACGAATGCCCGCCCATGCATGGCAAGCGCGATAAAGGGGGTGGCGGACAGGGAGGGAGAATCACCCAAACTGCGCTAGCCCTTGTGTATCAAAGGATTCCGAAGCGGACATCCTGCCTGAGTGTGCCGCTATGGTGTGACAATTTCAACTGCATTGTCGCCCGGTGACTCATTTTTTTTGCTCATTCCCGCAAAGGAGCACGCTGCGGCTTCATCTTTGCTGTGCTGTGAAGAGGGGTTTGCAGTCTCAGTGCCTCCACATCCACTTTGGCGGCTTCGTCCTGCTGACGCTTCTTCTCCATGATGATGGAGCCGAGCTTCATCATGAGTTCCTTGATGCCCTGTTGCTTCTTCATCCTTCGCAGCACCTCGTATTCCTCATCGGCGTAAGGTGTCTGCGGCTTTCCTCCAGGCCCGCTGTGTTCAAGCTGCTGTGTTCTGGCGAAGTCTTCCGGGAATCGCCTTTCCAGCATCCACGCAGCGGCCCGCCAATCACGCTTTGCCGCGTCGCAGATTGAGGACACATGCACCTGCATGGCGATGGCTTGAGAGCGCCTGAGTTGCTGGTAAAACTGGCAATATTCAGGCGGGGCGCTTTCATTCTCTCCGCGCTTTTGCCAATGATTGAGCGTGTCGTATGACATCCCCGCGACTGCGGCAGCTTGCTTGAGCGGCATTCCCTGTTCAATCGCTTCTAAAAGCGCGGCTTGTCGGGTGGGGTTCAAAAGCGTTGGCCTGCCTGCCTTTTTGACAGGCTTCTTGGGGATGAAAACGGGCTTGGGCATGGCGAGGCATTCAGGGTTTCATGCCCGGAACTACCAATGCGCAAAAGCCAAACCAAGGCACCGGAGAGAGTAGCACGGAGCCACCCTTGGTTCAAAGCATGTAAGCGCCTCGAAAAGGGGGCGCTTGCGTGGGGTGAGCCTTCCCCTTTTCGCAGTGCGGATGCTTCAAAATCGGCCCAAATCGCAGACAATACGCATCTTGTCTTGGCGGGAGATTTGGGATACTCTCCCGGTATGATCGCAGACATTGACACCCTCTTTGCGGAAGCTCTGGCCCTCCCGGATGATTCACGCCTGCAACTGGTGGAGCGTTTGATTCCCACGATTCAAAGCGAGCCGTCACTTGAGGCGGAACAGGTTCAGGAAGTGCAACGCCGCATGGAAGAAGTTCGTTCTGGGCGGGTGAAGACCATTCCCGGAGAACAGGTCTTCCGCGAAATTGAGCAGTCGTTGGCAGCGCGGCGCATGGCATGACCTTTGATTTTCACCCCGAAGCCCGCGAAGAATTCCACGATGCCGCCCATTGGTATGAGGACAGGAGCCTTTTTGCAGGCGACCGCTTTGTGAGCGTCGTTCGCTCTGCGGTGAACGCCATTTTGGCCGATCCTCTGCGCTATCAACCCGTTGGTGAAGGCGTGCGCGTGTTCCGGCTCAAGAAATTTCCTTTCCGCCTGTATTACAGCTTCGATGAAGCGGCGCAGTTCGTGTGCATTTACGCTGTGATGCACGAAAAGCGACGCCCTGACTACTGGCGCGAGAGGCTTCCCGGCGCGTGAGTGTTACCCGCAACGACAGGCAGACTTGAACACATGTGCGAGGGGAGGGCTTTTAGCTGGCCTTGTCGAGACGTTTCAAAAGGCGGTGAACTGATGTGCTGTGCCATTGCTTGCCTTGAGGGGTGGCGATGCCGCGAGCGTTCAATGCCGTGGCGACTTCACGAACGGCGGTGATGCCTTCCGATTTGAGGGCTTCAATCGTGGTCTTCAAGTTGTGTGCTGTCTTCACAGCTTGCTCGTGATTGGCCTTGCCCAGCTTCGCACCATGCTTGCCCAAGATCACGCCTCTTGCCTTGGCACTGGCGAGGGCGGCTTTCGTGCGGGATGAGATCGCGCGGGCTTCTTCTTCCGCGACGGCGGCGAGGATTTGCACTGTGTGAGGTGGACCCCGGCGTCGGGCCAGGGTCCACCTCAGAATTTGTTAAGGAGTTCGAGCCCGGAGTGAAAGTCTTCGACTGTCCGATCATCGTGGGATTGGTGCGCCATTTGGTGTCCCATAACGTCACACGTCCAGTTTTTGAGTTCACAGTGATGATGTCCGCGCCGCGCGTTCCCACACCATCACCCCAGCGGATCACGATCTCGTCTGTCTGGTAGTGCAGGTAGTGCGCGAACTTGGTCTCGCCTGCAAGGCCGTTCCAGTGCCGCTGATTTTCCACTTCAGCAAACCTGTTCTCCTTCGCTGGCAGTGGCATCTTCGGCTTCTTCGGCAGCTTGGGTCTGAGAGGCAGCGGCGGCGGCACGGACGGCTCGAAGCTCTCGCGAATCACCGCCTGTCCTGTGCGGCGCAAAACTTGGGTGATCCCTTTGCGGGCAAGCTGGCCGCTGACACGAATCACCGCGGCCACTCCCTTTGCCACCGGCACGGCGATGGTGAGATCACCCAGCACTTGCAGGTCGAAATTGAACTGCGTGCGTCCGGCCTCGAAGTAGTCGCCCTGTTCCCACTGCTCCATCTGCTCCAGCCCCAGCAGATACTCGGCGTAACCGGGGGCCATCTTGCCCAGTTCGGTTTTGGCTTCCTCACTGCCCAGTGCCGCCGAGATCGCGAGACCGACGAGATGGCCTCCCGCTCGTTTGATGAGCTTGAGGCTGTCGTTGTTGAAATCACCCGCCATCGCCACCAGCGTGCCTGCGGTGGTGAACAACTGGAAGTAATAGCCCACACCGGCCACGGTCCGGCCTGCGGCATGCTGCGTGACGCCGCCGCCCATGCCATTGGCCCACGCATTGAGCCTGGGCTTGAGCAGGTTGGTGCCGATGTCCTCGAACACCAGCCCGGCGAAGATGCTTTGGTTCGCCTCCACCGTCTGCGTGAACTCATCCAGCGACCGCAGCAGCCGCGTGGTCCCCTCCGGCGTGAGCCGCTCCAGCGCGTCCTGGAAACGCGAGTCGGAGAAGATCTTGCGCCCGAACTTGCTCACGAGGTTGCCGCCCAGCGGCAGCAGCGACGAGGCGCTGTAGCTGGGCATGAACGCGCGGTAGTCCGCCGTGGAGCGTGAAACGAGTTCGTTGAGCGACTGCGCGTATTGCAGCGTCTTCTCCAGTCCCGTCACCCAGCCCGCGTTGCCGCCCGTCGCACGGATGGCACGCATGACCTCGGCGCCGAAGTCGGTTTCCATGAGCAGGCCGTTGCCGTTGTCGATCACCTGCATCTGGCCGCTGTTCACATCCGTGATGATCTGGATGCCGTCACCGTCGGTGACATGGATCTTGTCGGCCTCCTCAGCGGCCTGGCGGATGGCGCTGGTCTGCGCGTCGAGGAAGGCGGCCATGCGCAGTCTCCAGTTGGCATGCGCGGCCTGGTTCTGCAAGCCGCCCCCGCCTTCCAGCGGGAACAGGTTCAGCAGGCCGGAGACAAAGCCGGTGCCCTGTGCTTCCTGAAGGGCGGCGAGTTTGGCGCGTGTCATCTCCGCAGCCTCCGCCGTGCTCAAAGCGCCGTTGCTGGGAACCACCGTGGCCACCAGACCGGTGATGGCCTGCACCGCCGCGCCGCCCCGCATCCTCCCGCCCATGCCGCAGCCGTTCACCTGGGATTCAAATCTGGCGTGGGACACGCCGGGGATCACCTGGGACGGTTTTGCGGCCCCAACACCCAACCCGCACACCACCATGCCCAACGACAACCGCGTCTCCGCCACCGTCAGCCCCACCGACAAGACGGCCATCATGACCAAGCTCGCCGAGATCAAGGCCCTGCTGCCCTTCCTGCTCAATCTCACCAAGGACGAGCGCGTGCAGCTCCCCAAGCTCGGCCCCGCCTCCCTCTCCTTCGACGAGCACTGCGCCGGCTACATGGCCACCACGCCCAACCTCATCCCGCCCTTCGTCGATGCCGCCGAGGTCACCAAGGACCGCAACCTGCGCCTCATCCTCGCCGACCTCCTGCGCGAGGCGCACAAGCTCTGCGAGGTGCTCGACGACACCCTGCTGCTCGTCGGCAGTGAAATCTGGATGGCCGACCTCTCCTTCTACCAGACCGTGCGACAGGCCGCCCGGCGTGACGTGCCCGGAGCCGACGCCATCTACGACGACCTCAAAGAGCGCTTCCCCGGCGTCAGCGGCGATGACGAAGAGGAGCCCCCCAGCCCGCCCACGCCGTGATTCCCGATCTGGAGCGGTGGAAATCGCGGCAGCAGGCTCATCCTGAGCCGGTTAAAGAGCCGCGAAGGGAGTGCCTCAGGGGTAGTCATCACCACCCCCATAGCACCACCTCCCCCCCTCGGGCAGGTCAACGCCACCTCTGAGGGTGGTCATCGGCACCCCTGGGGCACCCTCGCATCACCTCCAGGGGTGGTTCATCGCAGCCCGGGAGGTGGTGAAAGGGACCTCCCGAGGTGGTCCATCGCAGCCTTCGGGGTGGTGCGAGCCACCCTCAAGGCATCGACGAGAGACCCTCAAGGCTGCGAAGGGGCACCCGAAAGCATCGACGCGACACCCTCGGAACCGCGAATCACCACCCCCCAAGCTCCGGCGTCGATGCCTCCAGGCTCCGGCACGGTACCCGTAACGGGGCCATTCCTGGCCCCTCACACTTCACCCAGGGGCAAGAATGCCCCGATTACCAAGCCATCAGCCCTCGATTGGGAGAGCCGACGAGTCGTCGCCGCTCCAAACAGCGGACGATGGCGTCCGCGCTCCCTTCTCAAACCACACATCGCATCCGCAGTCTGAAAGACACGTTTTGTAGTACCGGCTTCAGCCGGAATGCCTTGGACGAGAATCCAGACCGGCTAAAGCCGGTACTACAATGCACAAACCAAGAGCGAAGAACTCCTAACTCATCACCATCCATGCCCTTCGACCCCGCTTATCCTCCCACGAACGCCCCTCTCGCCTCCGCCGAAATGCGTGCCCAGCTCACCAGCCTCAAAGACCTCATCGACGCGGTGAGCGGCGTGACCAGCGCGCAGGTCGATGCCGTCAACACGCTGCCCGCAGGATCGCCCGCCAGCGTGGCGGTGAGTGTCAGCAGCGGAGTGCTGCATCTCTCCTTTGATCTGCCGCAAGAAAGCGATGGCACCCCCGGCCAGAACGGCAGCGATGGCAATGACGGCGGGCCGGGGCCGGAGGGGCCACCTTTCACGAACTTCATCGTCGATGGCGTGATGACGCTCAACCCGGCCGATCCTGCCACGGTGCAGGCGAGCTTCGACGGCAGCAGCGCGAACAGCAACGGCGTCACAACGCTGAGCTTTGGTGCGAATCCGAGTTACGACTCCGCGCAGCAGCAGGAGATCATCGCCAAGATCAACGAGCTGATCTCGGCGCTGCGAAGGTAGGAAGGAAGACATCCAGCACCGCCAATCATCCCACGCTGGACAGCCCGCGGCGGATGCGCATCAATGCGGCATGCTGATTCTCCGCCAGCTAGGCATCGTGTCTCTTCTGAGCCTCTCCAGTTGCACCTATTTCATGGGCAAATATGCCGCATGGAAACTTTCGTCCGCGAAAAACTCGGACAAGCGCATGGGCGAGGCGAAGGTGGTCGGCGTGATCGAGCTGGTGAATCCCGAGCAGAACTATGTGCTCATCAACTGCGAGCAGCGGCTGGGCATTCCCGCAGGCACGGAGATCATCTCCCAGGGGGCCGACGGCTCCAAGGCCAGGCTCAAAGTCTCGCCGGAGCGCAAGGGCAACTACATCACCGCCGACATCACCGAAGGCACGCCGCAAGTGCGTGATCTGGTGCTTCACCAGGTGAGGCCGGGCGCGCTTCCCGCGCCTGCCGGCCTGGGAACCACGCCCGCCCCGGCCGTGTCCGGCCCGCCGGTGCAACTGACGCCCGTCATGCAGGCGGATGTGATTCCTCCGCTGGACGCCCCGTTCCAGCCCATGACTCCCGTGAGGCCATCCACCACGCCGGTCCCGCCGCCCGTTACGCGTCCACCACCGCCTGCGGCTCCGCCTTCCATTCCTGAAGCCGCGCCGGATCCCGGCAAACTGCCTCCAGTCATCCGATGATTTCCGAAAGCGAGGCGCTTGAGCGAGTTCTGAAGGCAATGTCGCCAATGCGGTCATGCGCAGCGCCGTTGTTCGAGGCATTGGATCGTTTCGCGGCCCAGGATGTGGTGGCCACGGTGCCAATCCCGGCCTTCGACATGTCGTCGATGGACGGCTACGCGCTCATCGCGTCCGAAAGCGCCATGCAGAAGGCTTTGCGCGTCACCAGCGAACAGCCTGCTGGCTTGCACCTTGGATTGCAGGTCGAACCCGGCTGCGCTGTGCGCATTTTCACCGGAGCGCCGGTCCCAGCGGGAGCCGACGCGGTGATCATGCAGGAGGATGTGCGACGCGAGGGCTATCACATCATTTGCACGGAACCCGTGGCCGTCGGTGAGAACATCCGCCGCGCAGGCGTCGATTTGTGCCGGGGACAAGTCGTGATGCGCGGAGGCGAGCCGGTCACACCCGGCAGGCTGGCGGTGCTCGCATCGCAGGGCCTCGCACAAATCAACGTGCATGCCCGGCCTCGCGTCGCCGTGTTGAGCACCGGCGATGAACTCGTGCCCCCTGGTGCCGGACCGCTGCAAGCCGGGCAGATTTTCAACTCCAACGGCCTCATGCTGCGCAGCCTGCTGGCACGTCTCGGCATCCGTGAAAGCACGCATGTGCATTGCCGCGATGACTTGCTGGACACCACCGGCACATTGCGGCGCTTGATGGATGAAAACGATGTCGTGCTCGTCAGCGGCGGCGTTTCAGTGGGGGATCACGATCAGATCAAGCCAGCGCTCAGGCATCTCGGCATCGAGCCCGGCCTCTGGCGCGTGAAGGTGAAGCCGGGCAAGCCCTTCCTCTTTGCCTCGCGTCACGGGCCGCACGCCACGCACATCTTCGGCCTGCCGGGCAATCCGGTGTCGTCCTTCGTGACCTTCCTGCTGTTTGTGCGTCCGGCGTTGCTCAGGATGATGGGCGCCGCGGATTCACAGCTCGCACCGCGTCTGATTCCGGTGACGGCGGGCACGGCGCTGGAAAATCGCGACGACCGGCCGCATTATCTGCGCGGCATGCTCGACGGCGGCCGGTTCATGCCCTTCGGCCTGCAACAAAGCCATGCGCTCATGTCACTGAGCCGTGCCGGGGCGCTGCTCAGGCTGGACGCGGGCCAGACCCTGCAGGCGGGCGACCCGGCGGAAGCATGGTTGCTGGATTGAAAGGTTGCGCGTACGAGCAGGCCACCCATCCTGCGCGCTCTTTCCCCCATGGAACACGTTCTCGTCATCACCCGCCGTCTTTTTGATGAACTCGGCAGCTTTCAAGGCTTTCAATCCGACGCGCCACGCTATCTGCGCGCGATGCTGGCGCCCGGTGCCAATCATTTCATGGAACGCCCTGCTGCTGAGAAAGATCCCACTCACAAGCAACTGATTCCCTACACCATCTTTCATCACGCTGGCCGTTACCTGAGTTACACACGTGGCGGCAGTTCAGGCGAGAAACGCCTGGTGGCGAAGCGCTCCATCGGCATCGGCGGCCACATCAATCCGGTGGACGCGGGCCAGGATGAACTCGGCGAGACGATGTATTACAACGGCGTCGAACGCGAGATGACGGAGGAGCTCGTCATCGGTGGCACGCACACGCAGAAGGTCATCGGCCTCATCA
>JAEUHJ010000151.1 GCA_016795375.1 Verrucomicrobiaceae bacterium | reverse complement strand
TGTTGGCCGGGCATTTACCATAGTACACGGCGATTTACCCCTGCCCCCCCCACCCTGATGGCAATGCAAAAATGCTAAATGAACATTCATTCTTGCGTGATGCCTGCTGACACATGTTTGGTGCACACATCATTCGATGTGCCGCCTCCTCTGCGCCTGCGGTTTGTATCTTGTCCGCGTGAACTACCCGGCGTGACGCGGATAAAATCCGTGCAGACCTGTAATTTGTCTTTTCAGCGCCCCGGCCACTCTCCTAGCCTGCGGCTGGAAGCATCTTCCCCCCCACTCCTTAACCATGTCACTCCTCACTCATCCCCTCCTCGCGGAATACTCGATCACCCACGGCCTCGCCCTCTTCGCCGTCTTTGGACTGGCGGGCATCGTCATGGCCATCATCGGCTACAAGTTGTTCGACAAGATGACGCCGGGCGACCTTCACGCGGAGATTTTTCAAAACAAGAACGTGGCCGCCGCGATCCTCGCGGGCAGCGTCATCATCGGCGTGTCGCTGATTCTCGCGGCCGCCATGAGCAGCTAACCCCCACGCGCATGAAACGCAGCAGAGCCGTCATGCTGACCCTGGCTGGAGTGAGCCTGGGCGTCACCGGATGCCGCCGCAGCCATGAGCCGGACATCAGCCCGGTGCATGGCACGCAGATTCTGCGGCCCGAGGCGCTCAGCCCGGACATGCGCGCCTCCCTGCCGGTCTTCCGCCCCGGCGTGGATGTCTCGCGCGAAATCCCGCCGCACAACGCCTACGACCCGCAGCTCGGCTATTACCACGCTCCGTGTGCCGGATGGTTCCCCTATCCTTACGACCATCACGACTCGCGCTGGGGCTACTACCGCTGCGGGAGATGGTCGCGCCATCACAGCACGCAGGCTTATCATTCCTCGTCACCTTATTATCGCGGTGGTGTTCATCCTTTCGTCGGCGGAACCCATCTGTTCGCGCCTTCCACCCCAACCACGACCAGACCCGCCGACTTCAAGCCCCCCGCTGGCGACTACGGCCTGCAACCTGCCGGAGCACCCGTCCACAACGGCGTGCAGCACAGCCAGGCGTCGCGCACGATCACCTCCATCACCAGTCGTGGCGGCTTCGGCAGCACCGGAAGGTCATCCGGCTTCTTCTCCGGCTCCTGATTTCATCGTGCAACGCATCACCGAAAGACCGCGTGCCGGCTGGCAGGCGCAGGTGGAGGCGCTCGGCCTCACCTACCACACCATCGACGGCCAGCTCTACTGGGATGAGTCCGCGTATTACCGCTTCACCGCAGTGGAGATCGAGCGGTTGGAGAATGCCACGCGCGAACTCCAGCGGCTCTGCGTCGAGGCCGCCGAGCACGCCATCCGTGACGACTGGCGCGGGCGCCTCGCCATCCCTGAACCCGCGTGGCACGAGATCATTGCCTCATGGGAGCGCGATGACCTCTCCCTCTACGGCCGCTTTGACCTCATGTGGGACGGCTCCGGCGATCCGAAGCTGCTCGAATACAACGCCGACACGCCCACCGGCCTCCTCGAAGCCTCGGTCATCCAATGGCAGTGGCTGCAGCAGACGCGTCCGCATGACGACCAGTTCAACTCCATCCACGAGCAGCTCCTCGCCTCCTGGTCCGCATGGAATGGAGATCAAATCCACTTCTGCGCCCAGCGCGACAGCGAGGAGGACTGGCGCACTCTTTTGTATCTCATCGACACCTGCCGCCAGGCCGGCAAAACCACCGTCGATTTCGCGGTGGAGGATCTCGGCTGGCATCCCGGCTGGCATCGTTTTGTCGATCATGAGGACAAGGCCATCGACTGGCTCTTCAAGCTCTACCCCTGGGAATGGATGTGGATGGAGGACTTCGCCCGCCACCTGCCGAACCGCTGCCAGCGCTTCATCGAACCCGTGTGGAAGATGCTCTGGAGCAACAAGGCCTTCCTCGTCCTGCTCTGGGACATGTTTGATGGTCATCCCAATCTCCTCCGCTCCGCCTTCAAGCCCGATGGCATGCCCAACCACGTCGAAAAACCCTACTTCGGCCGCGAAGGCACCAACGTGCGCCTCGTGCGAAACGGCAGCCTGCTTGAGCAAAGCGACGGCCCCTGGATCTCCCAGCCCAAGGTCTATCAGGCGCTGCATCCCGAGGTCAGCTTCAGCGGCCAGCACCCCGTCATCGGCTCCTGGATCATCGGTGGCGAACCTGCGGGCATCGGCATCCGTGAGGACGAGTCACGCATCACCGCCAACAGCAGCCGCTTCGTGCCACATCGGTTCTGACCCGGGAATTCGTCATTCTGATTTCGTCATTCGTCATTTGAAACGGCCTTCCCTCTGAGGAAAATGACGCCAGGCTGCAACTGTCTGACAGGCGTGACCTCAGAACTCTGCCTGCGCAGGTGCTCGCACGCAGGCCTAGATTGGGTATTGCCGCCGGGAATGGGTTGTACGACTCCGCTCCATCCATGAGCATTCATTCTCTCAAACTCAGAATAAATTCCGGGAGGGAGCCGATGACTTGCCATCATGAAAACGAAGCCAGGGTCAATCAGTTGCACTGAGCCCGTTTCCCATTTCCACGGCGCTGTCTCTGGTTGTTTCGAGATCCGGCGGCCTCTGTGACGGGAGGGTTTGGGTGGACTCCAAAATTCGAGTCAGGTGCTAAGAGGTGATAAGACGGTGGTTGTGGTCCGGGGCGATGAATTCGAACCCAAACCAACACTGTGAAAAACAAACGCAAACGACATGACCCTCAGTTCAAGGTCCGCGTGGCTTTGGAAGCCCTCAAAGGCATCAGGACCGTGCAGCGGATCGCCAAGGGATTTGGCATCCACCCCGGACAGGTGGCCGATTGGAAAAAACTCCTCAGCGAGCACGCGGGCAGCGTGTTCGAAAGCGGCAAAAGCCACGGAACGGAGGACTTCAGCCGCGAACGCACGGACCTGCACTCCAAGATCGGCGAGCCGGAGCGCAGCGGGGACAGACAAATGCGGAGCAAAGCCCTTGCGCCGCAGCTCCCAGAGAACGAAACCAATCCCATTCCCGGCATGACTACCATCGCGTAATTTCCAGCAACTCTGGCCCGACGCCGGGGGCCACCTCACTCCCAATTCCCCCATGCTCGCCAGCCCCCTCATCAATCGCCGCACCTGCCTGCGGGGCCTTGGAGCCTCGCTGGGGCTTCCTTTGCTTGAAACGATGGGCTGGGCGGATGCTGTGAAAGGCAAGTCGGCCTACAAGCCGCCGGTGCGGCTTGGGTTCATGTATATGCCGCATGGGGTGATCATGGATCAGTTCTGGCCGAAATCGCAGGAGAGCTTCCGCAGCTCGCCACCGCCTGCGCTGGAGTCGCTGCGGTCGATTTTGGACCAGTGTCTGATGGTAAAGGCATCTCCGGTGTGGGGATCGAGCCGTTCGGCGGGGCGCCGCATGCGTTGGAGCTTTCCACGTGGCTCACGGCCCGCCTGCCGGATGCGAACAAGCGCAGCCAGATCAACATCTCGATTTCCGCGGATCAGATTTTCGCGAACTACTACGGCGCGCTCACGGCGCTGCCTTCGCTGGAGCTGGCGACGATGCCGCAGACGCACAAGGAGAACCAAGCGGGGCTGAATGAAGGCTACTACTCGCATTGCAGTTTCCGCTCGCCCACGCAGGCGATGCCGGCGGAGATCAATCCGCGCAGTGTTTTGAACCGTTTGTTTGGCAAAACCGGCCAGGAGGGCAAAACGACCGCCACCGACCCGCTTGACCGTCAGATGCTCGATCTCGTCATCGGCGGCGCGAAGGATCTGCGACGCACGTTGCCACACGGCGACCAGCAGAAGCTCGATGAATACCTCGACAGCGTGCGCTCCGTCGAGCGCCGCATCGCCGCCATCGAGTATCGGCAGAAAGAGGCCGCTTTGGAAAAAGCGGGCGTCGCTTCGAGCAAGCGCAAGGCCAGCGATTCGCCGCTCATCGAGGTGAAAATCCCCGAGGGCGACAAGCGCAGCGAATACATGCAGGTCATGTGCGACCTCACCGTGCTCGCCTTCCAGACGGACACTACGCGCGTCAGCACCTACATCGGCTCCACGCCGAATGGCGTGTCGTATCCCGAACTCGGCTTCAGCGACACGCACCACGGCCCGACGCATCACAACAACGAGCCGGAGAAGCTGCGCAAAGTCGCCGCGATCACGAAGTTCAACATCGACCAGTTCGTCTACATGGTGAAAAAGATGGCCGTTCTTCGTGAAGGCGACGGCACGCTGCTCGACAACTGCCTCATGCTCTGGGGCAGCGGTCTTGAGGACGGCAACAAGCACACCCGTGAGAACTTGCCCTTCATCATCGCCGGCAAAGGCGGTGGCAGTGTCAATACTGGCCGCTTCATCGACACCGTGAAAGGCAACCAGGGCGATCTGCTCACCACTTTGCTCGCGTGCAGCGGCGTGCCGCTCGACCGGCCCATCGGCATCGCGACGAAGCAGATCAAGGAGATGATGCGGGCGTGAGCGGTGGCTACTTCGCGTAATCCCCGCCGTTCAGGCTGCGCGCGACGCCTTCCAGCCAGTCTTCCAACTGCTGACGCATTTCCGCCACGCGCTCCGGTTGCTCGGCGATGAGCACATGCTCTTCCTCGGGATCGGTGGCGAGGTTGTAGAGCTCCCAGGTCACATCGGGGCTCTTTTTCTCGATGCGGTGCAGCTTCCAAGGCCACTCGATCCAGGCTGAATGTCCGGGGTGATGATCCAGCGGATAGGTCTTCGTGATTTTGCCCGCATCCGGCGCCAGGCGCGCGGAATCGGCGGGCTCGATGCCTTTTTGCTGATCCGCCAGCAGCTCGCTCATCCACTTGTCGGAAGGCGTGCTGATGCCGCCGGTCGGATGATTCCAGAAGCCGATGGGTTTCACGCGCTTCTGTGCGGCACCCTCCAGCAACGGGAGGATGTTTTCGCCATCCAGCGGCACTTCGCGCTCCTGCTTCGCGCCTGTCACGGCCAGCAACGTCGGAAAGATGTCGCAGGTCACACACGGTGTGGTGATGACCTTCGGTTTCGCGTATTCGGCGGGCCATTCGAGCAGGGAGGGCACCAGCAGGCCGCCTTCATAGATGCTGCCCTTGTTGCCGCGGTGTTTGCCGGCGCTGCCCACCTTCGGCAACGCGCCGTTGTCGCTGCAATACCACAGCAGCGTGTTGTCGCGCAGGCCGAGCGTCTTCAATTCCACGCGCAGACGGCCCACCGCGCGATCCATCGCGGTGATCTCGCCGTAAAAATCGCGCAGCTTTTCCGGCTGGTCCGCGTAGAGCGCGCGATCCGCCTCCAGTGCACGATGCGGGCTGTGGGGCGAGCCAAACCAGATCACCGTGAAGAAGGCTTGATCCTTCTGCGCGCAGCCACGGATGAATTTCAGCGCGAGGTCCATCGTGACGTCCGAGCTGTCGCCTTTGAAGGGCACCGCCTTGCCGCCGTCGCTCAAAATGGGATCGAGATCGAAAAAGTTCGGCGCGGAGACCCACTCGTCGAAACCGCTCGCGCCGGGAGACACCGGGCTGGCCTTCTGCACGGAGCCGAGGTGCCATTTTCCGAAGTGCCCGGTGCGGTAGCCGCTTTTTTGCAGCACCTCCGCGATGGTGACCTCCTGCGGACGCAGCGTGTGGCCCCAGGAAAAGCAGCCGAAGCGGTTTGGCGTGCGCCCCGTCATCACGCTGCCGCGTGTGGGCGAGCAAACCGGCGCCGCGGCATGAAATTGATCAAAGCGCACGCCCTCCCGCGCCATCGCGTCAAAGTTCGGCGTCTTCAGTCGCGGGTGGCCGTTGTAAGCCATGTCACCCCAGCCCTGGTCGTCCGCCATCACCAGCACGATGTTCGGCGGGCCGCCCGGCGTGGCATGCAAAACAGGGATGAAGGCGACAAGCAGGGCGCAGAGGATTTTCATCCGCGCTATTTACCACGACCCACGAGGGTCAAACCACCAGTTTTTGACCTGCTTGATCCGGGGGAGTCATTCAACAGTGTTCACGGGACATCTGGATGTGAAGTGTTCCGTGCCACGAAGACCAGGCAGTAAAAATCCCGATTTTTTCCTGTGCGGCGCTGATTCCGGCCTACTCTCGCGGCCCCATGACCGCATCCCCCCTCATCCAGTCCAAGATCATCGAACTCTGCGAAGCACTCGTGGCCGATGGCGATGTCCAGAACGCGCGCCAGCAGGCCGAGGCATTCCTCGCTGATGAGAGCGCGGTGTCGCTGTATCGCGAGATGGCGAACCTGGGCCGTGCGCTGCACCAGAAGCAGCATCATGACGAGGAGCCGACCGCCGAGGAGGTGAGCCGCTTCAATTCATTGCAGGACCGCTGCGAGTCGAACCCGGTCATCTCCGGCTTCCTCGGCGCGCAGGACATTTTGAGCGGCGTGGCCGAGGCGGTGAACGCCTATGTCGGCAAGAGCCTCGAAAGCGGCCGCGTGCCTGCGCCGGAGGCGATGGTGAAAAAAGGCGGCTGCGGTGAGGGCTGCGGCTGCCATCATTGATTGGAGCCATGAAAGCGTGCGTCCTGTTCGTCTCGCTGCTGGTTTGCGTCTCGTCCGTGCTGGGCGAGGCCAAAACGGTCCGCATTCTCACCATCGGCAACAGCTTCTCACGCAACGCGACGAATGATCTCGATGATCTCGCAAAGGCGGGCGGGCATACGCTGATCCACAACTCGCTCGTGATCGGCGGTTCGTCGTTCCAGGTGCATGCGGACAAGACGAAGGCGGAAGGGAAGGCGCGGCTTTACACGAACGGCAAGGATCTCGTCGGCAACCTCACCGCCGACCAATGGGATTACGTCACCATCCAGCAAGCGAGCATCAAGAGCCACGACTTCTCCACTTACCAGCCGTGTGCGAGCTTCCTGCGTGATCTGATCACGAAGCATGCGCCGCAGGCGAAGCTGCTGATTCATCAGACTTGGGCCTATCGCGTGGATGATCCGCGTTTTGCCGTGAAGGAGCCGAAACCCGGCGAGCCGAAGACGCAAGAAGAAATGTATCGCAGCCTCACCGCAGCTTACGACAAGCTCGCGGCGGAGTTTGGCGCGAAGATCATTCCGGTGGGAGACGCGATGTTCACCGCGGACACCGATCCGACTTGGGGTTACAAGCGCGATCCGAAGCCGTTCAATGCGAAAAAGGCGAAGAAGCCCGAACTGCCGGATCAAACGCACTCGCTGCACGTCGGCTGGCGCTGGACGACGAAGGACGGCAAAACGACGCTCGGCATGGACGGTCATCACGCGAACCTCGCGGGCGAGTACATCGGCGCGTGCGTGTGGTATGAGATCTTGTTTGGCGAGAGCGCGGTCGGAAACAGTTATATCCCAAAGGGGTTCGACGCTTCCTATGCGCGCTTTTTGCAGGAGACGGCGCACAAGGCGGTGCAAGCCCGCGCGGCCCGCGCTTCAAAATAGCATTCAAAAGCCGCGGCGGGGCGACGTTCATGGAAGCCATGCGTCATTCCTTCCTCATTTTCCTCTGTCTCGCCGGCTCTCTTCTCGCCCGGCTTCCCGGCGCGGAGTGGGGGCGGCTTTCCGCTGATGAGGCGCGCGCAGCGGGATGGTCGAGAGAGAAATTGCAAGCGGCGCGGGATCATGCCGCCACGCTCAAAACGGAGGCGGTCGTGATCGTGACACGCGGAAAGATTCTCGACTCGTGGGGCGCGGTGGAGACGAAGCTCAACGTGCATTCCATCCGCAAGAGTTTCCTCAGCGCGTTGTGCGGCATCCAGGTCGAGGCGGGCAGGCTCAAGATGGACGCGACGATGGCGCAACTCGGCATTGACGACAACGCGCCCTCCCTCACCGACATCGAAAAGAGCGCGACCGTGCGGCAGCTCCTGCAGGCGCGTTCCGGCGTGTATCATCCGGCGCTTTACGAAACCGCGGGCATGAAGGCACGCCGTCCGCAGCGGCACAGCCAGGCGCCGGGCACGTTCTGGTATTACAACAACTGGGACTTCAACGCGCTGGGCACCATCTACGAGCAGCAGTGCAAAGCGGGCATCCATGATGACTTCGAGCGACTCATAGCGCGGCGCATCAGGATGCAGGACTACAGCGCGAAGGACGGCAGCTACGTCACCGGCGCGGACTCGATTCATCGCGCCTATCCCTTCCGCATGACGGCGCGTGACATGGCACGCTTCGGCCTGCTTTTCCTGCGGGGCGGAAAGTGGAATGACGAGCAGATCATTCCAGCCGCCTGGGTGAAGGAATCCACCACATCGTGGTCGGACGCCGGCACGAGCGGCGGCTACGGCTATCTGTGGTGGATCGCGAAAAGCGGCGTGCATCTTCCCGGCGTCACATTGCCGGAGGGCAGCTACTCGGCGCGCGGCGCGGGCGGGCACTACATCCTCGTCATTCCCGCGCTGGATCTCGTGATCGTGCATCGCGTGAACACGGACATCGGGGGACGCAGTGTCAGCTCCGGGGACTTCGGCGAGCTCGTGCGCCTGATCCTCGCCGCGCACGAGCCTCCGCCGGTGAAGGAAAACACCGCGCAGGCTCTCGACACGCTGCTGCCGCTGCTCATGAGCAAGCATCGCGTGCCCGGCGTCGGTGTGGTGGCCATCGAAGACCGCCGCATCGCGTGCGAGCGCTATTTCGGTGTGCGCGAGGCCGGAAAAAGCGACCTCGTGAATGCAAAGACCGTTTTCGAAGCCGCGTCGATGACAAAACCGCTCGCCGCCCATGCCGCGCTGAAGCTCGTGGAGCAAGGCAGGCTCGATCTTGACAAACCGCTCACAACCTATCTTTCTGAACCGTATTTGAAGAACGAGCCGCTGCATGAAAAGATCACCGCGCGCATGGTGCTCACCCACAGCGGCGGTTTTCCCAACTGGCGGCCCAAGGGCGGCGCGTTGAAGGTGTTGCATGAGCCGGGCACGGCCTTCCGCTATTCCGGCGAGGGTATTCTTTTTCTCCAGCGCGTGATCGAGCGGCTCACGGGGGAAGATTACGAGTCACACCTTCGCCACACGCTGCTGGAGCCGCTCGGCATGAAGTCCAGCAGCCATGTGTGGCGTTCTGATTTCGAAAAAACCGCGGCAGCAGGCCATGACAACACGGGCAAGGTCAAGACGGACCGCACACTCTACCGCAAGCCGAATGCCGCCTACAGCCTCCACACCACGCCGCACGACTACGCGTTGTGGCTGCTCGAAATGATGCGCGTGGAGCGTGATGCGCCATATTCGCTGAAACCGGACATGCTGCGCCTCATGCTCACGCCAGCCGGCCCGCCGACGGATGGCAAACTGATCACGCGTCGTGGCCAGGTCGGCAGCGGCGCTATTCGATATGGTCTCGGCTGGGTCATCGAGCCCGCTTCCTCCGGCCCGCGTGTGATTCACAGCGGCTCGAACGGCACTGGCTTCCGCTGCCACGCCGAGTTTGATCCCGCAAAAGGCCACGGCCTCGTCATCATGACCAATGGCACGAGCGGCGGCGACCTCTGGCGCGAGCTGGTGCAGCGGATCGGCGTGCCATGACTGCATGGAGTGTTCGGAAACTCCGCCTTCAGACCGCTGGAAGATCATGAGGCTCCTTTTCGACTTTCTCCTTGAGAGAAGCCGAGCCGACTCATCAAGGCATTCAACTCCCGCCGCCCATCGCTTTGTGAATGCGGACCCAGGCGGCGGTGGCGCGGGTGCGGCTGAGGACGATGTCGTTTTGCGCGGCGAGGGCGACGCGTTCGGCGTCGAGGACGGTGAGGAAGTCGGCGACGCCGTCTTGGTAGCGTTGTCTTGCCAAAGTGGCGGCTTCGCGGGCGCTGGCGGCGCTGGCTTCGAGGTGACGGAGGCGCTGGCGCTCGCGGTCGTAGCTGGTGAGGGCGTTTTCGACTTCTTCGAGGGCGAGAAGGACGGTCTGCTCATAGGTCGCGAGAGCGGCGTCGGCACGATGTCCGGCGGCTTTGATGTGCTGACGCACGCGGCCGAGATTCAGGAAGGCCCAACTGATGCGCGGCCCGAAGCTGTAGGCGGGTGAGCCGTACTGATTGAGGCTGGCGAGGGTCTGGCCTTCGAGGTTGAGGCGTCCGCCGAAGGTGATGCGCGGGAAGAGATCGGCGGTGGCGATGCCGACGCGCGCGGTGGCGGCGGCGAGGGCGTTTTCGGCGATGCGGATGTCGGGGCGCAGACGGAGCAATTCAGCAGGTTTGGCGATGGCGGCGCTGGCGGGCACGGCGGGCTGTTTGAGGGCTTTTTGGAGCTGCGGGCGCAGCTCGGACGGATGGCGTCCGCAGAGCACGGCGATGCGGTGGATGGCTTTGGCGATGGTTTCTTCGTAGCCGGGGACTTGCGCCTGGGTGGTGTTGAGGAGGGACCTGGCGCGGGCGACGTCGAGCTGGGTACCGCGTCCGCCTTTGAGCGAGGCTTCGGCGATGCGCAGGGCTTCACTTTGATTGCCGGCGTTTTCCTGCGCGACGGCCAGCTGGGCCTGCGCACCGCGAAGTTCGAGGTAATTGATGGTGACCTCGGCCTGGAGCGTGATGAGCAAATCCTGCACGTTTGCTTCGGCGGCGGCGCTGGTGGCTTTGGCGGCTTTCACGCTGCTACGCACGCGTCCGAAGAGGTCGAGCTCGTAATCAGCATCGAAGCCGGTGCGCCAAGTGTCCACGGTGCGACCGCGAAAGGCGGCGTTCATGGAGGCACCGAGCTGGGTGGTATCATAAGAGCCGCTGGCGGTGACGGTGGGGGCGAAGTCGAACTGCGCCTCTCTCCACAGTGCTCGCGCTTCAAGCAGACGCGCTTTGGCGATGGCGAGGTCTTTGTTTTGCCCGGTGGACTGCACGATGAGGTGGTTCAGCGTGCTGTCGTTGAGCCTGCGCCACCAGGTGGGCGAGACAGCGGCGGAGTTGGAGGCTTTTGAAGCATAGTCTGCGGGCATCTTCGGCTGCGGCTGGAGAAATTTCGGGCCGACGGTGCAGTTGGACACGGCGCAGACGAGAAGCGCGAGTAGCAAAGCGGTCCGCACAGTCCTCTGTGCGGCTCGGGGATTTGGCGACGTTCGTTCCGCACAAGGGACTGTGCGGACCACTTTATGAATGAGCTGCATGGAGTGCTGGAGGGGTGGGGCGCTGCGCATGGCGCTCGACGATGGCGCGGAGGATGACGTAGAAGACGGGCGTGAAGAGCAGGCCGAAGATGGTGACGCCGATCATGCCGAAGAAGACGGCGGTGCCGAGGGCCTGACGCATCTGCGCCCCGGCACCGGTGGCGAGCACGAGCGGGAGCACACCGAGGATGAAGGAGAAGCTGGTCATCATAATGGGGCGCAGACGCAGACGGCAGGCTTCGACGGCGGCTTTCACGCGGTCCATGCCCTGGTCCTGGAGCTGTTTGGCGAATTCGACGATGAGGATGGCGTTTTTCGCGGCGAGGCCGACGAGTACCACCAACCCGATCTGGGTGAAGATGTTGTTGTCCATGCCGCGCAACCACACGCCGCCGATGGCGGAGAGCAGGCACATGGGGACGATGAGGATGATGGCCAGTGGCATGCTCCAGCTCTCATACTGCGCGGCGAGCACGAGGAAAACGAAGATGACGCAGAGCGGGAAAATGTAGATGAGCGTGTCTCCGGCGAGGATCTGCTGGTAGGTGAGGTCGGTCCACTCGATGGCGAATCCGGCGGGCAGGTTCTCCCTGGCGAGGCGCTCGATTTTTTCGATCATCTGGCTGGAGCTGATGCCGGGGAGCGTGTTGCCGTTGATGTCGGCGGAGTAGTAGAGGTTGTAGCGCTGGACGCGGTCGGCGCCGCCGGTCTTGATGACCTTCACGAGGGCACCGAGTGGCACCATGCCGCCGTTTTGATTGCGGATCTGGATGCGGGCGATGTCGGCGGGGTCTTTGCGGAACTCGTGATCGGCCTGCGTGGTGACCTGATAGGTGCGGCCGAACAAATTGAAGTCGTTCACATAGACGGAGCCGAGATAAACTTGCAGCGCTTCGTTCAAATCGGCCAGGGAGACGCCCATGGTCTTCGCCTGGGCGCGGTTGATCTCCAGTTTGAACTGTGGTGTGCTGGCGCGAAAGCCGGTGACCAGCGAGATGAGTCCCGGCTCGTTCTGCGCGGCGGTGAGGAGCTTTTGCGTGGCGGCCTCCAGGGCGTGCAGCCCGGCGTTGTTGAGGTCGAGCACCTGGATTTTGAAGCCGCCCGCGCTGCCGAGACCGCGCAGCGGCGGCGGCGGCAGCACGAGCACGCGGCCTTCCTGGATGGTGGCGAATTTTTCACGGATGGTGGCGAAGAGGCGGTCGCTCTGCAGCTCGGGCGTGGTGCGTTTGTCGAAGTCCGCGAAGTTGAGGAAGGCGGCGCCGATGTTGGGCTGGTTCGCCTGGAGGATGGAGGAGTAGCCGGAGATGCCGAAGGTGTGGATGATGCCTGGGATCCCCCGCGCCATGGCGTCCATCTTGCGCACGGTGGCATCGGTGCGCTCGAAGGAGGCGGCGTCCGGGAGCTGCACGAGCACGATGGCGTAGCCCATGTCCTGCCCGGGGATGTAGCCTCCGGGGACGGCATTGAAAACTTTCTGTGTGAGGAAGAGCAGGCCGCCGTAACAGATGAGGACGAGCAGCGCGGCGCGGATGAGCCTGCGCACGAGCCCGGCATAAAGGCTGGCACCGAAGTCGAAGGCCTTGTTGAACAGGCGGAAGAACCAGCCGAAGAAGAGATTAATGAGCCTCGTGAGCCAGTCGGCCTTCGCGCCATGCGGCCGCAGCAGCAGGGCGCTCAAGGCGGGGCTGAGCGTGAGTGAATTGAAGGCGGAGATGACCGTGGAGACGGCGATGGTGAGTGCGAACTGCCGGTAAAACTGCCCGGTGATGCCGCTGATGAAGGCGGTGGGCACAAACACGGCGCAGAGCACGAGCGCGACGGCGATGACAGCCCCGCTGACTTCCTTCATGGCCTGGATGGCGGCCTCACGCGGGGCGAGGCCCTTGGCGATGTTGCGCTCGACGTTTTCGACCACCACGATGGCGTCATCGACGACGATGCCGATGGCGAGCACCAGGCCGAAGAGCGAGAGGTTGTTCAGCGAGAAGCCGAAGGCATGCATGACGGCCAGCGTGCCGATGAGGGACACGGGCACGGCGAGCAGCGGGATGATGGAGGCGCGCCAGGTTTGCAGGAAGAGGATGACGACCAGGACGACGAGCAGCACGGCCTCGACAAGGGTGCTGAGCACGGATTTGATCGAGGCGCGGACGAAGTTCGTGGTGTCGTAGTTGATGCGGTAATCGACACCGGGCGGGAAGCGCTTCTTGAGCTGCGCGAGGCGCGCATACACGGCGTCGGCGGTCTGGATGGAGTTGCTGCCGGGGAGCTGGAAGATGCGCAGCGAGACGGCGTTGAATCCGTCCATGTAAGTCTTGCTGGAGTAGTCGCGGGAGCCGAGCTCGATGCGGGCGACATCCTGTAGCCGCACGACATCGCCCTGGGTGCCGGTTTTGAGTACGATGTCGCCGAATTCCTCGACGGTCTTCAAACGGCCCGGCGCGGTGAGGGTGTATTGGAACTCCATCCCCTCCGCCGCAGGCGGCTGGCCGAGTGATCCGGCGGCCACCTGCACGTTTTGTTCGCGGATGGCGCGCACGACATCCCCGGCGGTGAGGCCGAGGCCGGCGACTTTTTCCGGATCGAGCCAGATGCGCATGCAGTAATCGAGGCCGCCGAGGGAGGATGCCTCCGAGACGCCGGGCAGTCGGGCGAGCTCGTTCTGAATCTGGAGCGTGACGTAGTTGCTGAGGTAGCCGATCTCACGCGAGCCGTCCGGGCTGTAGAACTGCACGGCGAGTGTGAGGTCCGGGGAGCGTTTGTTTACCACGACGCCGAGTCGGCGCACCTCTTCAGGGAGGCGGGCGACTGCGGCGTTCACGCGGTTTTGCACGAGCACCTGCGCCTTGTCCAAATCCGCGCCGAGACGGAAGGTGACGGTGATCTGCACCTTGCCATCGCTGGTGGATGAGGAGGACAGGTAGAGCATGTCCTCGACGCCATTGATCTCCTGCTCCAGCGGTGTGGAGACGGTCTCGGCGAGCGTGCGGGCATCCGCGCCGGGATAGGTGGCAGAGACGACGACGGTGGGCGGGATGACCTCTGGATACTGCGCCACGGGCAGTGAAAAATAGGACAGGCCGCCGAGCATCGTGATGACGATGCTGAGCACCGCCGCGAAGATGGGGCGGTCCACGAAGATGCGTGCGAAGTTCATGGCTGCTTGTCCTTCGCGGGTGAGGTGAGTGCCATGTCGGCCAGCGTGGGTTTCACTTTCGCGCCATTGCGCACGCTCATGAGGCCGAGGATGACGACGCGGTCATCGGCCTTCAAACCCTCACGCACGACACGCAGGCCGTTGAGCAGCGGGCCGAGTTTGATGGGGCGATATACAGCTTTGTCCTCCGCGTCGATGACCCACACGAAGCTGCTGCCCTGGTCATCACCCACGGCGGAGTCGCGGATGAGCAGGCCGTCGTATTCGCCGCTGCCATGCACGCGGATGCGGGCGAAAAAGCCAGGCGACATTAACCGGTCAGGATTCGGAAACACTGCGCGGGCACGGATGGTGCCGGTGGCTGGGTTGAGCTGGTTGTCCACGAAATCGACCTCGCCCTTGATCGGCCAGCCTTCTTGATTGATGAGGCCCATCTCCACGGGCACACGGACGAACATGGCGCTCTTGCGCTCGCCGCTCTTGTGCATCTCGCGGTATTTCAAAACGCTGCGCTCGTCGGCGTCGATCTCGCAGTAGATCGGGTCGATGGCGACGATGGTGGTCAGCAGCGTGGCCGCGCCAGCGCCGCCAGTGCCGCCGGTGATGAGATTCCCCTCGGTGACGTGCGCATCACTGATGCGGCCGCTGATGGGCGCCTTGATCTCGGTGAATTCGAGATCGAGCTTTGCCGTCGTGACCTGCGCCTCGGCGGCACGCACGGCAGCTTGCTCCCCGGCGGCGCTTTTCAGGCGGCGTTCGGATTCCTCGATGGAAATGACCTGCCCCTGGCGCAGTGCGGTGGCGTTTTTTGCCTCGATGTTCGCCAGATCGGCGGCGGTCTTTGCCTGCGTGAGCACGGCCTCCGCACGCTGCACGGCAGCCTCATACGGACGCGGGTCGATGGTGAAAAGCAGATCGCCCTCCTTCACCTCCGCGCCTTCTTTGAAATGGACTTTCGTCAGGTAGCCGGACACACGGGCGCGGACTTCCACCCTGTCGCGGGCGATGAGGCGACCGGTGAACTCATCCCAATCAGTGAGTCGTTTTGAGATGGGTTTAGCGACAGTGACCGCCGGCACTCCGGCCTGCGGCGGGCCGCCCGGGCCTTGGGCAGCCGGTTTGCAGCCGGAGACCGCCAGCGAGACCGCCAGCAGCGGCAGTGCGTGTCGGGAAAAAAGAATGGAGCGCGTCATGTGAGCTTCATACGGGTTCAACGGTGTTTTTAACAGTGCGGAAACGACATAAGTCTTATACATTAACTGCATGACAAACTTGAGCGACCTCCGGCAAATCCGTGAATTCGTGCAGATCGCGGACTCCGGCAGCATCTCCGCCGCCGCGAAAATCCTCGGCATGGCGCAGCCCACGCTCAGCCGCCATCTCGCCGCGCTGGAGACGCGGATCGGCTCCTCATTGATCCGCCGCGACACGCACACGATGAGCCTCACGGAGGCCGGCCGCATCCTGCTGGCTGATGCGCGGGAGCTGCTCACGCTGGCCGATCGTCTCGGCAAACGCCTGCACGGAGAGCGGAGCGCCATCCGCGGCCATCTGCGCATCGTCTCCGTCGTCGATGTGGGCCAGTGGATCGTCTCGCGCGTGCTCTCACGCTTCAGGAAGCTGCATCCGCAGATCACGACGGAGCTGCATCTCATCAACCGGCCCACCAAGTTCGTGAAGGAAGGCTTCGACTGCGGCATCATGGTCGGCGGCCCCACAGACCGGAGGGTGACGACGAAAAAGATCGCGCAACTGCACCGTCGCCTCGTCGCCGCGCCGTCGGTGCTGGCGGAGCACGATGGCCTGCGCCATCCCGATGATCTGGGCCGCCTGCCGTGGCTGGGCATCCTCCAGCCGCACTTTTTCGCCCGCGACCGCCTGGACCTCGCGCGTGGCCGGAAAGTGGTGAAGCTCAAATTCCCGCCCGTGATGCTGCTGGACACCGTCACCGCGCTGCGGGAGGCCGCGATCGAAGGCGCGGGCTTCACCACGCTGCCGGAATGGATGGCCACCCGCGACATCGCCGCCGGCCGTCTCATTCAACTGCTGCCAGCCTGGCACATCGCTCCAGTCGATCTCCACCTCACCCATGCCAGCCACGAGCACCTGCCCGAGCGCGTCCGCAGCCTCCTCGACTACCTCGAAGCCGAAATCCCGCAGGAGATTCACCAGCTTGATCTGGCAGAGAGGTGAGGAAGGATTTGTTGTCCAAAACACTGCCTCCAGGGCCTCTTGAAACCCATGACGCGCTTTTTTGTTTGCCTCCTCCTCTCCTTTGCTTTCACCACCCACGCCGCCACGCGGGCGGATGTGATTGTCTATGGAGCCACGCCCGGTGGATTCTGCGCGGTCATCGCGGCCGCTCGTGAAGGTGCGTCGGTGATTTTGCTGGAGCCGACGGCGCATGTCGGTGGCGTGAACACGGGCGGGCTTTGCTTCTCCGACTCGAATCAAACGGTGCGCAGCACGGTGATGGGCCTCTTTGATGAATGGCACAGCCGCGTCGAGAAGGACTATCAGCAGCGTGGTGTGACGCTGCCTTACCAAGTGAGCGTCAAAAACAACGACAAGTGGACCTACGAGCCGCATGTGGCGGCGAAGATCACGCGGGAGATGCTCGATGAGGCGAAGGTGAAGGTGCTGACGCGGCAGGTGCTCAAATCGGTGACGAAGGACGGCACGCGCATCGCAAAGCTCATCACGAGCAGCGGCGAGTTTGAGGCGAAGATGTTCATCGACGGCACTTACGAGGGCGATTTGATGGCTGCGGCCGGTGTGAGCTGGACGATTGGCCGCGAGGGGCGGAAGGCGTTCGGTGAATCGCTGGCGGGGAAGCAGTATCCGAAGCCGAAGATGCGCATCTCGGGTCTCGGTGACGATGGGAAGCCGCTGCCGCTCATCACGACGACCGACGCAGGGCCGGATGACGACGGAGACAAGAACGTGATGGTTTACAGCTTCCGCCTGTGCGTGACGAAGGACGCGGCGAATCGCGTGCCGTTCCCGAAACCGGCGCACTACGATCCAGCGCGGTTTGAAGTCGTGCGACGCTATTTCGCGCAGGAGAAACGGCCGATTTTGCCCTGGGATCTGTATCCGCTGCCGGGAAACAAGTTCGACGCGAACAACGGCATCGGGAAACAGTTCTCGATGGGCCTCGTCGGTGCCTGCAACGGCTGGAGCGAGGCGGATGAGGCCGGCCGCGCCGCCATCTGGGAGGCGCACAAGTAATACACGCTGGAGTTTTATCACTTCCTCATCAGCGACGCCGCAGTGCCGGAGCGCATCCGCAAGGAAATGAGCGAGCTGGGGTTGTGCCGCGATGAATTCGCCGACTACGGGCACTGGTCACCGCAGCTCTATGTGCGCGAGGGGCGGCGCATGATCGGCGCCTACATCGTGTCGCAGAAAGACATCCTCGATGAGCCGCAGAAGGATGATGCCATCGTCGTGTCGTCGTTCCCCATCGACTCGCACGATTGCCAGCGCGTCGGCACGGGCGAGTTCGTCGTGAATGAAGGCACCATCATGCCCGTGCGCATGGCGGGCCGCCGCCACGGCTATCCGTATCACATCCCGTATCGCGCCATCACGCCGAAGGTTGCGGAGTGCTCCAACTTGCTCGTGCCCGTGGCGCTTTCCTGCACACATGTCGGCATCTCCTCGATCCGCGTGGAGCCCACATGGATGATCCTCGGCCAGAGCGCCGGCATCGCCGCCGCCTTGTGCGCGAAACAGAATCTCGACGTGCAAAAGCTGCCGTATCCCGCGCTGCGTGAGCGATTGCTCGCACAAAAACAGGTGCTCGACCTGCCGGTGTTGCCTGATCTGCCGCCGGAACCGAAGGGCGCGATGAGTATCGATCCGAAGACACTGCCCGGCATCGTGCTCGACGATGCGCAGGCGGAACTGAAAGGCCCGTGGTCCCGCTCCTCGAACTTCAAGCCGCACATCGGCACTGGCTACCTCCACGACGACAAACGCGGCGATGGCGAGTGCGTGGCCGTTTTCCGCTTCAAAGTGCCTCAAAGCGGCCTCTACGAACTGCGCATGGCCTATTCCGCGCATGAGACACGCGCCACGCAAGCGCCGCTCACCATTCAAAACGGCGAAAAGTCCATCGAACTGCCCGTGGATCAAACGCAGCCGCTTCCCGCTGGTGAAGCCTTCCGCAGCATCGGCAAAATCGACCTGCAAAAAGAGATCGAAACAACAATCACCCTCCGCAATGCAGGTACAAACGGCTTTGTGATTCTGGATGCGTTGCAGTTGGTCGCCGAGTAAGGCTGGTATTTCCGACACTTCATGTCATGAAACTCCTCCCGCTTCTTTTACTCACGACTTCGCTTATCGCCGCCGATCCTGCCGCCACCGTCACCAGCACGCCGGGCCTCGTGGCGTTTTGGGACTTTGTGAAGCGGGAACCGGATGGGAGGCGGCGTTTCACCGCGCATGTGCCTGCGGGTGCGCGGACGGATTACCCGCTGGATGCGGGAAATTACATCAAGGACTTTTGGGGCGCGGGGCGTGAGGCGACGTATGCGGATTTTCCGCTGCTGGGCCGGGGGCCGTTCGGAAATGCCATCCGCATCGTCAAAGAGACGGATGCGGACTTCCGGCCGTTCCTCTTCGTGCCGCGCTCGCGGCTGCATGACACGCCGCTGGACATCAAAGGCGCGGGGAAATCCGTCTCGGTCGTCGTGTGGGCCGTCCGCGAGAGCGGGAATCATGCGCTGGCAGGCATCTGGCATGAAGGAACCGATCTGCACGATGCCAGTCCGGCAATCATCGCCAAAGTGGAGCGCGGGCAGCGTCAATACGCCCTCTTTGCAGGTCTGAACAAGCCCGGCAGCGCCTGCGGCCATGTCTCGGAGAACGGCGCGAGTTCCTTCCTGAACAAATATGCGCTGCACAAGAGCAACTCCCTCGGCATCTCGCCCGTGGTGCCCGCTGATTCACCCGCCGCAGTGCTCGATGCCTCGTGGCAATGCTTTGCGATGACCTTTGACCACGAAAAGGACGAGCTCACCAGTTGGCTCAACGGCGTCGCCGGGGATCGCTGGCTGGACAACCCGAAGAACGACGGACTCATCAAGTCAGCCTGCCATGCCTACATGCAGGGCCATTACGCGGCGCTGCCGGGCAAACAGGACGGCGAGGACGCGAGCTTCCCGAAGGATCAATACTACAACCCGCCCGAAGGCCAGCCGCTGAGCGTGAAAGTGCTGCGCGAGTCCGCTGATGAACGCGTGGAGCTGCGTGAGCATCGTTACACGAAGATCGAAGTCACCCTGCGCGGCGGCAAAGAAGTCGCCCGCGACCTCGTGGCCCTGCGACTAAACCCCTGGTGGTATCCGCACGGCATCTACACACCGAAGGATGCGCAAAGCGGCGGCCCCTTCACCATCGGCCGTGTCATCCACAGCGGCCGCAGCGTCGGCTTCACCGGCTGGATCGGCGGCGTGGCGGTATTTGACCGTGCGCTGGGCACCGGGGAGCTGGCGCGGCTGGCGAAAATCGGGCAACAAGTCGCCGCGCCGTAGAGCGATGCGACGGGCCTTCTTGTTGGCGCCATGAAATTTGAAATGGATGCTTTCGATTATCATGAGCTTTGAGCACGGCTGAGCGGACACAGCAAGGCGTCCTCACGCACTACCAAGTGGAACTCCACCCGGCCCTCCACATACTTCGTGCTGCGATTCTCGCAGCCCACGCGCATCCCAAACACATGACATGATAAACTCCGGCTCATTTGTTTCCCCATGAAAACGTCCCTGCCCATCCTGCTCGCTCTGGGGGTCTTCCTTGTGGCAGGCGTCCCGATGAGAGCTGCGGATACGGTCGTGTTGGCCAAGGACGGCAAAGCGCGCCTGCCGATTGTTCTTGCTCCGGACTCCGGGGAAAAAATGCTCAGTCTGGCCAATGAGTTCAAGGGGCATCTGGATCGGATCACGAGTGGGAATTTTCAAGTTGTGCCCGAGCTTCAGAAGCCGGCGATTGTCCTGGGCACCCGGGGCCAGTTTCCCGACCTTCTGTCCGAACCGGTCAAAGGGGAGGCGCCCACCTGGCGGGAACGCTACCGGCTCGTGGCTCAAAAAGGCTCCCTTTATCTCATCGGCGAAACCGATCTCGCCGTGCAGAACGCCGTTTTTGACCTTCTTGACACGCTGGGGTATCGCCAGTTTTTCCCGCATCCGGCCTGGGAGATTGTTCCCAAGATTCCCGGCCTCTCCATCGCGGTGGACCGCATCGGCGAGCCGGGATATTCCGCGCGCACGCTCTTCTACGGAACCGTTTCGGACAGGAAACTGAACAGGATTTTCCGCTACTCCAAGATCGCCAGCGCCATGGGCCAATGGCGGCGCAAGAATCGCGGCCAGTCCATGTCCGTGAACACCGGACATGTCTGGCACCGGATGGCCTCCCGGCACGCCGGGGAGTTCGCGGCGCATCCGGAGTGGATTTCCGGAAAACAGACCAAACCGTGGACAGCGCCGGACATCAAGGACTGGAAGTTCCGCGTCGAGAACGAGGAGCTGCGCAAGCTGCTGCGACAGGACATTGCCGACACCTTTGACGCCAACCCGGAGACGATGACCTATTCCATCGACCCCACGGACGGCGTGGGCTGGCCCGAGGATTCCCCCATCGGCACGCCGTCCGACCAGATGGTCTATCTGGCCAATGATCTGGTCGCTTCCATCAAGGACAAACATCCCGGCAAGAAGATCGCCTTCTACGCCTACCACATGCACAGCCCCCCGCCGTCCCTGAAACTGGATGGCAGCGCCATTGTCAACGTGGCCACGGGTTTCATCCGGGGCGGCTACACCGTGGGCCAGCTCCTGAAGGGGTGGAAGGGCAAGGGTGCCGAATTGGGCATTCGCGACTACATCAACGTCTTCTTCGGAAGCTGGGATCTCCCCGGCAATCCGAACTACCTGGGCTTTTCACCCGACCACGCCCACGACTACCTCGCGCAATACCACAAGGACGGCGCCCGCTACTGGATCGCCGAGACCGATTCCGCCTGGGGCGCCATCGGTCTGGGCACCTATGTCGCCTTCCGCACCCTGTGGAATCCCGTGAACGGTCCGTCCGTCCAGGAACTGAGGGAGGATTTCCTCACCAAGAGCTTCGGCCCGGCGGCCAAAACAGTGCGCCCGTTCTTCGAGGTCATTGACCCGAAAAACAAACCCCTTCTGTCCTCCGATCTCATGGGTCGCATGTACGACCCGCTTCTGGCCGCGCTCAAGGCCAATCCGGAGCCCGCCGTGAAGGTCCGCGTGCAGCAGCTCCTCGCCTACACGCGCTTTGCCGAGCTGATGTACCAATACCGCAATGCCACCGGCCCTGAACGCGTCGAGGCATTCCGCGAACTCGGCGAGTGGGCCCTGCGCTATCGCGACGACCAGATGTTTTCCAGCATCGGCATTTTTCAGACGATCGGATTCCGGGAGGACGATCTCAAGGCGACGGCCGAGGATCTACTGGAGAACGAAGCGAGCTTCCAGCCGCTGTCCGACGGAGACCTTGTCCAGCTCGCCACCGAACGGGCCCGGCAGTCCCTGCGCATGACCTTCACCCCTGTCATTTTCTCCAACACGCTTGTTCGCGGCGACTTTCCGTCCAAGTCCGGTCAAAAAGTTTACGAGCTTTCGAGAATCCAGACCCTCCTCTGGCTGGCGGACAAACCCGGCAGCGAGTTGGAACTCACCATCCGCGGTCTCGGGGGACGCCCCGCTTCGCCTCCGCCCATCAGCGTCAAAATCACCCATGTGGACGACGTGCTCGACGAGCCTTCGGACTCGCAGGAAGTCGTCCCTGACGGCGAATGGCACACGGCCAAACTCCGCGCCGTCATGGCCGGCCCCCACCGGGTGGCCATTCTGGACCCGAGCAATTATCTCGAAATCCAATGGCCGTCGGGCACGCCCATCGTCTTCCCCTTCGGCCAGGTGCTGCACGGGATGCCGAGGACCAAGGGAGTCCCCTACAGCGGCTGGATTTACGTTCCCGTCAAAGCGGATCGCATCGCCGGGTACTCCGAGGCGCCCGGAGGCAAAATTCTTTCCGATGCCGGACAGGTCGTTCACGACTTCACACGGGCCAAAGGTACGAACTACTTCGACGCCAGGATCACGCCGTCCGACAAACCGCGCGTCTTCAAACTCGAGGACCTCACCGGGAAAATCATGCTGATGACCACGCCGCCCTACATGGCCCGCAGTCCGGAGGAGTTGTTGATTCCGTCCATTAACTAATTTCCGCAGTTAAAGCGGATGAAATGTAGCCCCGAAGCGCCTTTTCAAACCTGACATGAAATCTCTCATCTCCTTCGTCATCGCGATTTCCGCCTCCGCAGCACCCATCGAGGCTGATCTCTGCATCTACGGTGGCACGAGCGCGGGAGTCATCGCGGCGGTGCAGGGGGCGAAGATGGGGAAGCGCGTGGTGCTGGTGGAGGCGGGGAGTCACCTCGGCGGCATGAGCGTGGAGGGGCTGGGCGGCACGGACATCGACAACCACAAGGAGTTTCAAAACAGCCCGGCAGTGGGCGGACTGGCGCTGGAGTTTTACCGGCGCATCAACGAGCACTATGGTCGTGCGAAGGCATTCGAGGCGATGCGCGCCGCACATGGCAAGGACACAAAGCTGTGGCGCTTTGAACCGCATGTGGCGGAGGCGGTGTGGGACGCCTGGGTGAAGGAAGCAGGCATCACCGTGCTGCGCGGACATCGTTTGAAGGAGAAGCAGGGCGTGACGAAGGACGGCACACGCATCACGGCGCTGCATTTTGAAAACGGAGCCGAGGTGCGGGCGAAGGCTTTCATCGACGCGACGTATGAGGGCGATCTGCTCGCGTTTGCCGGTGTCAGCTTCGCCGTCGGACGCGAGGGCAATGCGAAGTATGGAGAGACCAAGAACGGCATCCGCACGGACACCACGCACGGGCAGTTCGACAAGCGCGTCGATCCTTGCCGCGTGCCGGGAGATGCTCGGAGCGGGCTGCTCTTTGGCGTGCAGGATGGCGCTCCCGGTGTGCAGGGTGACGCGGATGACAGCATCCAGGGTTTCAGCTTCCGCCTCTGCCTCACAAAGAACCCGGCGAACCGCATCACGATCGAAAAACCCGCGGGCTATGATCCCACGCACCATGAACTGCATCGGCGCTATCTGGCCGCAGGCGGCATCATCAACGCGCCCTCCGCCGGGCTGCCGCATGGCAAGACCGACCCAGGCTCGTGGCATCATCTGGCGGGAAATCTCACCGGCTGGAATCATCGCTACCCCATCGCCAGCTACACGGAGCGTGAGGCGATGCTGCGCACGAGCCGCGACCGCATCCAGGGCGTGTATTGGTTCATGGCGCATGACGAGGCCGTGCCTGCGAAGCAGCGTGAGGCATGGGCCGCGTGGGGTCTGTGCAAAGACGAGTTCACCGACAATGGCGGCTGGCCGCGCGTGTTCTACGTCCGCAATGGCCGCCGCATGGTCAGTGACTTCGTTTTGACCGAGGCGCACATGCGCAAACCCAATGCGGAGCCTGTGAGCGACAGCGTGGGCCTCATCTGGTGGCCGCCGGACCTGCATCATGCACGCCGCATCGTGAAAAAAGGCCAGGTGTGGAATGAAGGCGCGGTCTTCAATGAGTCACCCGAGCCGGATTGGATACCCTGCGGCATCCCGTATCGCTGCCTCGTGCCGAAGGCCGCCGAATGCACGAACCTCCTCAGCCCCACCTGCCCGTCATCGAGCTATGTGGCCTACGGCGCATATCGCATCGAGTTCACCTTCATGGTCGCCGCCCAATCCGCCGCCACCGCCGCCGTGATGGCGCTGGATGCCGATTTGCCAGTGCAAAGCGTGGCCTGCGCGAAGCTGCGGCAGCGTCTGCTCGCGGACAAGCAAGTGCTGGAAGTGCCTGCGCGGTGAGATGGCTTTCCTGCCTCCGTGAAAGCGGCAGGTGAAACGAGGTGAAATGCGGACATGATGATCGCCGCCATGACATGTTTTCTCGTCCTCTGGGTGATCACTTGCGGTCTTTCCGCCCAAGTTTGCGCGGTGGCGGACGAGCCGCCAGTGCTCTCCAGCCTCGCCGAGCTGGCAGATGCCGCGCCGAAGAGCGGGCAGAAACTCAAGATGAAGCCGGGCAAATACCGGCTGACGGATTTCATCCCGCCGGCCTCCATTCCAGAGCGTCGAAAGCAGAAGCAGTGGCAGTTCATCACCTTCAGCGGCCATGACAACAGCTTCGATCTCCGAGGTGTCACCATCGAGCTGGACACCGCGCCTAACACAGAGCGGCAGGCTCGCGGCCTGATTCTGCGCAATCAAACGACAATGCCCGTCGTTATCGGCTCCAAGGCCGAGCAGAGCCGGATCCACACGCTGGGACCCGTCCTCGAAAACAAAGGCAAGGACATCCTCGTGACACAGCCGGCCCGCTGAGGAACTTCGGAAGAAACCCGGTGGATGCCCGGTTGGTATCCGTGATGAGCACCCGCCGCGCCTTTCTCCAAAACAGCACGCTCTGCCTCGCCGGCCTCGGCGGACTGCAAGCCGCCGATGCGGGCGTCAAACCTCTGCTGCGAGTCGGTTTGATGACGGATCTGCACTACGCGGACAAGCCGCCGACCAGGACACGCTTTTACCGCGAGGCGCTCGCGAAGCTCGACGAGGCCGTGGAGGTCATGAACCGCGAAAAACCGGCCCTCGTGGTCGAGCTCGGCGATTTCATCGACCAGGCCGACTCGGTCGAAAAAGAGATCGAGTGGCTGCGGACGATGGAATCCCATTTCGCGCGGCTTGCGATGCCGGGGCACTATGTTTTGGGCAATCATTGTGTCGGCACGCTGACGAAGCAGGAATTCGCCGCGAACACGAAGGCCGGCGGCGGCTTTGAGAGCATCGAGGCCGCTGGCGTGACCTTTGTCATTCTCGACGCCTGCTTCCGCAGTGATGGCACGCCGTATTCGCGGAAGAATTTTGATTGGAAGGATGCCAATGTGCCCAAAGCAGAGCTGTCGTGGCTGGAAAGCACGCTCGGCAAGGCCGGCGGTTCCGTCATCGTGTTTGCGCATCAGCGACTCGACGCCGACAAGGCCCACGCCGTGCAAAACGCCGCCGAAGTGCGCGCGTTGCTCGAAAAGTCGGGCAAGGTGCTGGCTGTGTTCCAAGGCCACTCGCACAAGAACGACTACCAGCAGATCGCCGGCATCCACTACACCACGCTCGTCGCCATGATCGAAGGCAGCGGAGCCGAAAACAACGGCTATGCCCTGCTCGATGTGCTGGCTGACGGCTCGCTGCGCGTGAATGGCTTCCGCAGGCAGGTGGCGAGAATGCTGGCGGATGCCTGAGCAGCCGCCGGGCGAAAGCCGTCCTGGTTCCGGTGCGTATCCCACCGCCATGAACTTCCGTGCCCTGGCCGTTTTCATCCTCGCTCCTGCCACCGTCCCGGCGGCGGCGAGGCTGGATTTCAACCGCGACGTCCGGCCGATCCTCAGTGACAACTGCTTCGCCTGCCACGGCTTCGACGCGAAGAAGCGGAAGGCGGATCTGCGGCTCGATGTGCCGGAGGGCGCTTTCACGGCCATCGACGGCGCGTTTCCCGTCAAGCCTGGCGATCCGGCGGCGAGCACGATCATCCAGCGCATTCTCTCCAAGGACGAGGATGAGGCGATGCCGCCGCCGGAGTCGAACAAGCACATCACTGCGGCCCAGGCGGAGATTTTGAAGCGATGGATCAAGGAGGGCGCGGCCTACAAGAAGCATTGGAGCTTTGAGGCGCCGGTGAAGCCCGCAGTGCCGGAGGTCAGAGGCCGGAAGTCAGCGGTCAGAAATCAGATCGACGCCTTCATCCAGGCGAGGCTGGCCGAGGAGAGGCTTGAGCCTTCGCCGGAGGCATCGAAGGCGATGTTGATCCGCCGTGTGACGCTCGACTTGACCGGACTGCCGCCGACCCTGGCGGAGATCGACGCGTTCCTTTCCGACGCGAGTCCTGACGCGTATGAGAAAGTCGTCGCGCGTCTGTTGAAGTCGGAGCGTTACGGCGAGCACATGGGCCGCTACTGGCTCGACGCGGCGCGTTACGCGGACACGCACGGCCTGCATCTCGACAACGAGCGCAGCATGTGGCCCTACCGCGACTGGGTGGTGCGCGCCTTCAATGCGAACCTGCCCTACGACCAGTTCACGATCTGGCAGCTCGCCGGCGATCTCCTGCCGGATGCCACGGTGGACCAGCAGATCGCGTCCGGCTTCAACCGCTGCAATGTCACGACGAGCGAGGGCGGCTCGATCAACGAGGAGTTCATCTTCCGCTACGCCGTGGATCGCGCCGACACGACGATGGCGGTGTGGATGGGCCTCACGGCCGGCTGCGCGGTGTGTCATGACCACAAGTTCGACCCGATCACACAGAAGGAGTTTTATTCGATGTACGCCTTCTTCAACAGCGCCGCTGATCCGGCGATGGACGGCAACATCCTGCTGACGCCGCCGGTTTTGCGCCTCAGCACCGACGAGCAGAGGAAACAGCTCGCGGAACTCGGGCAAAACATCGCCGCGACGCAGACGAAAATCCGCGAGTCGATCACGAAGCTGAACTACACCGATCCTTCGACGCTCAACCCGCCGCCGCCGGTGCGGACGAGCGAGGTGGTGTGGTTCGAGGACGCCTTTCCCGCCAATGCCAACGTGCAGTCGAGTGGCGGTCATCCGACGCAGTTCGTGTCAAAGGACAAGGGGCCGGTTTTCAGCGGCAACGCGGCACTCACGCGCACCGCGGAAGGCGTGTCGCAGGATTTCTTCTCCGCCGGCGGCAAATACGAGATTCCACCCAACGGCAAAATCAGCGTGCAGTGCTTCATTGATGAGAAGAACCCGCCCAAGGCCATCATGCTGCAATTTCACACGGCGGGATGGAATCACCGCGCCGTGTGGGGAGAGGAGGGCGCGATTCCCTTCGGCCAGGTGCGCACGCCGGAGAAAGTGCAGGTGGGCGTGCTGCCGGAGGCGGGGAAGTGGGTGCGGCTCGAAGTCGCCGCCGGGCGTCTCGGCCTGAAGCCGGGAGCGAAGGTCACGGGCTTTGCCTTCACGCAGTTCGGAGGCACGGTGAGCTGGGATCATCTGGCGATGAGCTCCCGCGTCGATCCGGCGAAGGATCCGCAATGGTCGTGGAAGGTGTGGATCGAAAAGAGCCAGGGCCGGCGTGTGGAGGGCCTGCCCAACGACCTGCAAACCCTCGTGCGTGGCAAAAAAGCGTCCGCATGGCCGGGGCAGGACGTGACCCGTCTCAAAGAATGGTGGTTTGAAAACGAGTACCAGGGCGCGCGCGAGATTGTGGACGGCGTGCGGGCCGAAAAGCTGGCACTGGAGGCGAAAAAGAAGACGATCGAGGACGTGATCCCCTCCACCTTCGTGATGGCCGACCTGCCGCGGCCGCGCGACAGCTTTGTGATGGAGCGCGGCCAGTATGACAAACCGAAGGACAAGGTCACACGCGGCACGCCAGCGATTTTCCCGCCTCTGCCGAAGCAGGACCACCACACACGCCTCGACCTCGCCAGATGGCTCGTGAGTCCGCAGCATCCGCTCACGGCGCGTGTGCAGGTGAATCGCCTCTGGCAGCAGTTCTTCGGCATCGGATTGGTGAGGACGAGCAACGACTTCGGATCACAGGGCGAGCCGCCGAGCCATCCTGAACTGCTCGACTGGCTGGCGGCGGCTTTCCGCGAAGGCGGATGGGACATGAAGGCCCTCGTGCGGCTCATCGTGACCTCGCACACCTACCGGCAGAGTTCGCTGTTCCCGGTTCACGGTTCGCAGTTGGACCCGGAGAATCGTTTGTTGTCCCACGGGCCGCGTTTCCGTCTCGATGCCGAGGTGGTGCGCGACCAGGCATTGTTCGTCTCCGGTTTGCTCAGTCCGAAGATCGGCGGCAAAGGTGTGAAACCGTACCAGCCGGAGAACATCTGGGAGCCTGTCGGTTACGGCGACAGCAACACGCGCAATTACATCCAGGATCACGGCGAGTCGCTCTACCGCCGCAGCCTTTACACCTTCTGGAAACGCACCGCGCCGCCGCCGAACATGACCGCCTTCGACGCACCGAACCGGGAGAGCTACTGCCTGCGTCGCGAGCGCAGCAACACGCCGCTGCAGGCGCTCACGCTCATGAACGACGTGCAGTTCTTCGAGGCCGCGCGGAATTTCGCCCAGCGCGTGATGCAGGCCGCCCCCGGCACAGATGCGCGCATCACCGCTCTGTTCCGCGCGTCCGTCGGCCGTTTCCCCAGCGCACAGGAGGCCGGGATCATCCGCCAGTCGCTCGAAAAACACCTCACCGCCTACACCGCGAAGCCCGAGGACGCGAAGAAGGTCATCAGCTACGGCGAATCGAAAGCTGATGAGAAACTCAACCCCGCCGAACTCGCCGCCTGGACGATGGTGGCGAACCTCGTCATGAATCTCGATGAAGCAGTGACGAAGGGGTGATGCCTGCATCGTGAGCCGGTTTGTTCCCATGGCACATGGCCGGCATAGGAACACGCTGCTGACGGTTCCTTCGCCGCTGCCGGTGGTTTTGATGAGGCCGTTGTCATCCACGGTGGCCACGCTGGCATTGGTGGCGTTGTATTTGCACCAACGCGTCACGTCCTCGCTGTGCCCGTGCTGAATTTCGCGGTCACCTTGAGCTGCACGCTCTTTCCTGCCTGCGTGACGAGATGCGGCTGTGAAACGCTGAGCGACACGATGCGCGGATCATCCGCCTTCGGCCCCGGCGCACCCGCTGCGATCCAACCGGCGATGGCCTTGTATTCCGGCGAGTTCACCTCGAAGCGCTTGTCGCCCTTGTGCGGCACCGCTTTGACCGCCTTCAGCAGAAACAAACTACGCGCCGGGTCTTCGAGCGTGAGACAACGTCCGTTCGCGCTGCGTGTGATCGAGAGCCAGTCGCCCTCGTCATCGAAACCGCGCAGCGAAAGCCGGAAGCCGCCTTGTCCGGCCGCCGCACCGTGACACGCACCCATCGCGCAGCCGTAGCGGGTGAGGATCGGCTGAATGGTGTTGCGGAAGGAGGGGGCTTCGGCGGCAGCCGAGGTGGCGGCCAGGGCGGCAAAAAGAAGGCTGGAGATGCGGAGTTGCATGAATCAGAGGCGGAAATTAAGATGCCCGCATGAGCACGGTTTCAGAAATTGCCTTTGCAGCGCGTGAGTTGACCCTGGAGGAGCAGCGCGCGTTGCTTTCACGACTGGCTTCGAATCTGAAGGCCGAAGAGTCGAAGAGCGCCGTCAAAGAGCGCGTTTTTGGCCTGGGCAAAGGTCGCATCTGGATGGCGGATGACTTCAATGATCCGCTACCGGACGAGTTTTGGCTCAGCGAGGATGCATATACGGGCAAAGATCCCAATGATCGTGCCTCATGAGGTTGATGCTCGACACGCATGCTTTCATCTGGCTGGACGAGGCACCTGAAAAGCTTTCGGACAAGGCTCTTGCCGCCTGCCGTGATGCCACGAACACCCTCCATCTGAGCCTAGCGAGCCTGTGGGAAATGCAGATCAAAATCAAGACAGGCAAGCTGGCTCTCCAGGACCCTTTGGAAGGGCTCATCCGCCGCCATCAGAGCCAAAACGGCCTCACTCTGGAGACCATCGACCTGCCCGACATTCTGTTTCTCGACACGCTGCCGCTCCATCATCGCGATCCTTTCGACCGGATGATCATCGCGCAGACGATGCAGAGAGGGTTTCATGTGGTGACGGTTGATGAGCAATTTGCGGCTTACGGCGTGCCGTTGTTTTGGTGAGGTTAGTGGGAAGAGCTGGAAAAGATGCGCTTTGGAATGGCTGCCTTGAGGCAAGGGGGATTACTTGGCTTTCTGCGCCTCGTATTTTTTGCGTTTCCTTTCCTGAACCTCCTGCATCCAATTCTTGATTGGGCTTTCAGTGAGATAGCGAAACGCAAGGCCTTCGTCGAGATGCCCCATGCATGACATTAATTCCCCAGGTGCATCCGGGTCTGCTTCCAAGTAGCCCAGAAAAATCGAGCCAATGAACAATTCAAAGTAGGCGCATACAGATCCGTTAAAGGCAGGTTTGTCATAGACAAAGAATCTGATGAAAAACTTCTTCTGGAGATCGCCTTTGATTGATGTGATCAATTCACATTCTGCAGTGTAGGCCACATAGGCGTTAAGATTGGGGTGAGGCGAACCCTTGTTTGCTGTTTCCGAAGGCGCAACTTTGACGATTTTGAAGATGGCGGAATGGGTGCTGTTATCTCTCAAGAACTCGATGGATGGCTCCGCGATTGGACGCGCAAATGCTAAGGTCCAATTCAGCAGTACCAAGGAAGTGAACAGAAGAAGTCTTTTCATGACACATAGCGGACGAGGGCGTCCGCGCTCCGGTTTACGCAAACAGCTCCTTGATCGCCTGCGTGCCGAAATCGACGACGGGGTAGGGGCGGCTTTGGGGGCCGGGGAGTTCGGTGTGGAGGTCGATGCCCATGGCCTGGTAGATGGTGGCGACGATCTCTTTCGGGGCGACGGGGCGCTCGGTGGGGTAGCCGCCGATGTCGTCGGATTTGCCGATGACTTCGCCGCCTTTGATGCCGCCGCCGGCGAAATTGACCGTCCAGCAGTTCGGCCAATGGTCGCGACCGCCGGCGGGATTGATCTTCGGCGTGCGGCCGAATTCGGCGAGGCAGGTGACCATGGTGTCGTCGAGCATGCCACGCTGGAACAGGTCCTCGATGAGGGCGCTGTAGCCCTGGTCATACATCGGTGCGACGATGTCGCGCATGCCTTCGATGCTGGTGAAGGGTTTGGAGCCGTGGATGTCCCAGGTGATCTCTCCAAAGACGGTGATGAAGGTGTTCACGGTGACGAAGCGCACGCCACGCTCGACGAGACGACGCGCGAGCAGGCAGCTCTGGCCAAAGCGGTTCATGCCGTAGCGTTCGCGGACTTTTTGCGGCTCCTTCGTGAGGTCGAAGGCCTCGCGGGCCTCGGTGGAGGTCATGATGCGGTAGGCGGACTCGAAATTGCTGTCCATGAGCTTCGCCTGCTCGCTGTATTCGAAATTGCGCACGCTGCTGTCCACGAGCTCGCGCATCTGCTTGCGACGTTCGAGGCGCACCTCGCTGATTTCCTTCGGTGGCAGCAGATCGGGCACTTTGAAGTCCTTTTCCGATGGATTCGCGTTCAGCACAAAGGGATCATACGCTTTGCCGAGGAAGCCGGCGTCCTGGCCGTGCGGCATGTTGCCGCCGGTGGGGCCCATCGTTTCCGGGAGAATGATGTGCGCGGGCAGGTCGCTGCGGCGGCCTTGGAGGAACTCCAGCGCGCTGCCGACGTGCGGCGTGATGACGCCGCCGGTGAAAAGCCGGCCCGTCTGCATCATCTGATGTCCGGTGTCATGCACCGCGGCGGCGGTGTGGTAGCAGGAGCGCACGAGCGAGAATTTGTCCGCGATCTTCGCATGCAGCGGCAGGATTTCGGAGATCTCGAAGGCATCGCTCTTCGTGCGGATGGGCTTGAAGGGGCCGCGAATCTCGCTCGGCGCGTTCGGCTTCATGTCCCAGAGGTCCTGCTGGCTTGGCGCACCGAGGTTGAAGATCATGATGCAGGACTTGTTGCTCTTTTTGGCGTCCACACGGCCCTCGGCCTTCAGTTTCGCGAAACTCGGCAGCGTGAGCCCGATGGCGCTCAAAGTGCCTGCGGAAAGGAAATCGCGACGCGTGATGCCATCGCAGGTGGAGACGGAAGCCTTGTCGGTGAAGGTGAACATGGGCGCGTAGGGTGGTTGCAGGACGAGAATACGTCTCCAGAAGGCCAAACCTAATGGATGATGACGCTTTGGCCGATGGGGCTTTCCGGCGATGCCAGGCAGCCTGCGCGCAACGTTCCTTCAAAGAAAGGGTTGTTCACCCATGCGGAGCCCATGCTAGTCTCACCGCATATCCTGCCATGAAAACCATTCTCGCCACTCTCCTGCTCGTCTCTTCCGCAGCCCTGCATGCGCAGACAGCCCCCGCTCAGAACACCACCGGCCAGGGCGGCCAGCAGCAGGGGGACACGCCGACGCGTGACGGCTTGTGGGACGGGCGCATGAACGGCGGGAATTACATCGTGCGCTGCAACTCGATCATCGCGCTGTCGATGCATGAGTACATCTCCGACGGCGTGGCGCGTGTCGTCGAGGTGAACTTGACGCTGAACTCGGCGCAGGTGGTGCGCTTCTACTTCCTCGAGCCCTACAAACCGGAAACAGGCAGCAACGCGGTGACGGCGGGTACGCAGGCGCTGGATCGTGCGAAAGGCATGTTCGAGCAGGCGGCGGGGCGTGTCTCCCCGGAGCTGACGACGCCGAAGGTGGTGAAGAATTACCCCACCTCCACACACGCGCACACGGTGGAATATGTGATCAAGGACGAGGCGCGGCTGAACTCGCTGTTCCAAAGCCTGGAGCGCGGCTTCCGCACAGGACAGGGGCGGATCTGGAAGGAAGCCCAGTGAGCACGTTCACACATTGAAACGCCATTCGACGACGTCGCCGTCACGCATGACGTATTCCTTGCCTTCGATGCGCAGCTTGCCCTTCTCACGGCATTTGGCATTGGAGCCGAGTTCGACGAGGTCGTTGAAGTGGACGATTTCACCGGCGATGAAGCCGCGCTCGAAGTCGCCGTGGATGACGCCGGCGGCCTGCGGAGCCTTCATGCCCTTAGTGATGGTCCAGGCGCGGGTTTCTTTCTCGCCCGTGGTCAGATAGGTCTGCAAACCGAGCAAATCGTAAGCGCCTTTGATCAGCCGCGACACGCCGCTGTCCGTGACGCCGATGTCGGCGAGATAAGCCTTCGCGTCCTCGTCGCTCAAATCAATCAACTCGCTCTCGATGGCAGCGCTGACAACGACGGCAGTGGCCTCGTGAGCGTGTTTGACGTATTCGCGCACCTTGCCGACGAAGGGATGGTTGTCCGGATCGCTGCTCGCGGATGCGAGGTCGCTTTCCGCGACGTTGCAGGCGAAGATGCAGGGCTTCGAGGTGAGGAGGAAGAAGGATTTGAGCAGCTTGCGTTCGTCATCGCCGAGTTCGAGCGTCACGGCGGGTTTTCCGGCGTCGAAATGCGGGATCAGCTTTTCACAGAGGGAAAGCTCGGCCTTGGCCTCTTTTTCGCCTCGCTTGGCGTTCTTCTCGGCCTTGTCCTTGCGGCGCTGCACGGCGTCCATGTCGGCCAGGATGAGCTCCGTGTTGATGACCTCAATGTCGGCCACGGGGTCTATCGTGCCGCTGACGTGGGTGATGTCGCCGTTTTCAAAGCAGCGCACGACATGGACGATCGCATCCACTTCACGAATGTGGCTGAGGAACTTGTTGCCGAGGCCCTCCCCCTGGCTCGCGCCTTTCACGAGACCGGCGATGTCCACGAATTCAATCGCGGCAGGCACGAGTTTCTGCGAGCCGGAGAGCTTCGAGAGCACGGCGAGGCGCTCGTCCGGCACGGTCACGACGCCGGTGTTCGGCTCGATGGTGCAGAAGGGATAGTTCGCCGCCTCCGCCTTACGGGTGCGGGTGACAGCATTGAAAAGGGTGGATTTGCCAACGTTCGGAAGGCCAACGATACCGGCTCTGAGCATAAGGGCGGCGAGAGTAGGGCGGATTGAGAAATGAGCAAGCGGCGAGCGTGCTCCGCATTTCCAGCTTATGCGCCACTTCCCGGCCGCGCCGTTTTCCACGTTGACTCCGCAGATGGCATTCGTTTTATCCCCATGTCCATGAAGACTGATGAAGAACATCGCCCTGCTGGTCGCTGCGCTTGCGGTCATGCGATCAAGCGCCGCCGGTTTATCCTGGCCGGCTCCGGGGGGGTTCTTGGCGCGCTGCGCACCATGAGCGGCACGGCGGTGGAGAAGGCGCTGCCAGTGGACATCGGCGCGGTCACGAAATTCGCCGAAGACGGCATCTCGGAGGATTTCACCGACAGGGATTTCTTCGTCATCCGCCATCAAGGCTGCCTCTTCGCGGCCAGCACCGTCTGCCCGCACATGGAGAACACGCTCAGCCGCGATCCGGAGGATCCCACACGCATCACATGCAGCGGGCATGGATCCGTTTTCGACGGGGAGGGCGTGGTCATGGTCGGCCCGGCTTCGACCGGGCTCACACGACTGGGCATCACGGTGAACAAGGACGGCCACGCCATCGTGGATCCCAACAAGCAATTCACGCAGGACAAATGGACTGACAAAGGCTGCTACATCGAGGTGGAATAGCGGGGGGTGCGCTGGTGGGAGTGTTGAAGGGAACGGAGGCGGGGCATCTCTCCCGGCCATGCGCTCGAGTGCCGCCGGGCAGGGCAAGAAATGAGCAAGGCGGCGTTGCGTCCGCAGGGCACATCGGCGAGACTCCGCGCCCTTTTTTGGGTCCAGCCATGCCGTTTGAACTTCTTGCCACTGATTCCTCGTCCCACGCCCGTCGCGGGCGGCTGACGACGCCGCATGGGGTGGTGGAGACGCCGGTGTTCATGCCGGTGGGCACGCAGGGGTCGGTGAAGGCGGTGCATCCGCAGGAACTGAAGGCTCTCAATTCGCAGATCATCCTCGGGAACACATATCATCTCTTTGTGCGGCCCGGCATGGAGATCATGAAGGAGGCGGGCGGGCTGCATGCGTTCTCGAACTGGGACCGGCCGATTTTGACGGACAGCGGCGGTTTCCAGGTGTTCTCGCTCGCCAAATTGCGCAAGATCAAGGGGGACGGCGTTCACTTTCAAAACCACCTCGACGGCACGCCGATGTTCATCGGGCCGGAGACGTCGATGGAGATCCAGGCGGTGCTGGGATCGGACATCGCGATGCTGTTCGACGAATGCACGCCGTATCCCTGTGAAGCCAAAGAGGCCGCCAAAAGCCTCGATCTGACGCTGCGCTGGGCGAAACGCTGCCGCGAATGGATCGATCAAAACCAGCCGCAAACCGGCGGCGGGGCGCAGCAGCACTTCGGCATCGTGCAGGGCAGTGTGTACGAGGATTTGCGCCAAAAATCAGCCCGCGAGCTGGTGGCGATGGGTTTTGACGGCTATGCCATCGGCGGATTGAGCGTCGGGGAGCCTGAGGAGGACATGATGCGCATTGCGGAGTGGGTGACGCCGCTCCTGCCCGCGAATCAGGCCCGCTACGCGATGGGGCTGGGCACGCCGCCGCAGGTGGTGGAGCTGATCGCGCGCGGCATCGACATGTTCGACTGCGTTTTACCCACGCGGCTGGCGCGGAACGGCACCGCCTTCACCCACGAGGGCATGATGAACCTGCGAAATGCCTGCTACGCGCGGGATTTCCGTCCCATCGCCGAGGACACGCACCCGCTCTGCCAGGGTTTTTCACGGGCCTACATCCGCCATCTGGTGATGGCCCAGGAGATCATGGGTTTGCGGTTGATTTCTCTGCATAACCTGCATTTCTACGCGTCCCTCACGTCCAGGGCACGTCAAGCGATCGAACAGGGTTGTTTCGCCGAGTTCCGGGCGGAGGTGACCGCACGTTACAAAACCTCCCCCCACTCCGAATCATGAACAACTCCTCTTTTGAAAACGCCCTCGTCATCGCCCAGGCCGCCGGTGGTCAGCAGGGCGGCCTGCTTGGCAGTCCGATGATGCTGCCGATCCTCATGATCGTGGTGATGTATTTCATCATCTTCCGCCCGCAGCAGAAACGCATGAAGGAGCACCAGAAGCTCATCGCCGGCGTGCAGGTGGACGACCACGTCATCATGGAAAGCGGCGTGCATGGCATCATCACCAGCCTCAAGGACCGCACTGTGACCGTGAAGATCGCCGACAACGTGAAGGTCGTGTTCGAGCGCTCCAAGATCGCCGCCGTGACGAAGAAGTCCGATGTCGTCGAAGCGACGGCGGCGTGATTTTTGTTTCCAGCTTTCATCTTTCCACCTCCCCCTCCAGTCATGAACCCCTTCGCCACCTTCCTCGTCGGTGCCACGATCCTGCTGATGCTGCTCATCTATGTCGGCACCGCCGTCCACAAGACCAAGCGGATCACCGGCACGCTGCTCATCGCGCTGACCGCCTTTGCCTCGCTCTACACCGTGGACGCGCTGGGCATCAAGCTGGGCATCGACCTCCAGGGCGGGAGCGAGTTCATCGTGAAGCTGGAGCCGGGCAAGAACGAGGACGGCACGCCGCGCGCAGTCACGTCATCCGACGTGCAGCAGGCCATCGGCATCCTGGAGAAGCGCCTCAGCCCGGACGGCTCGAAAGACCTCGCCCTCCAGCCTGAAGGAGCCGACCGCGTGGTGATCCAGATGCCGGGCATCTCGGCGGACGAGGTCAAGGACGTGCGCGACAAAATCCAGCAGGTGGCGCATCTCGAATTCCGCCGCGTGCATCCCGATGGCAGGGCAAAACTGGAGCAGATAAAGGCCCGTGGCGGCATCAAGGAACCGGGCTGGATGGAAATGCAGTACCGTGTGCCTGAAACCGCGAAGGACGGCACCGTGCTGGCCATCTCCGAGCTCGTGCGCGACATGCCGGACCTGGAGGGCGATGTCGTCGCCAAAACCTACCGCATCGTCGATGCCGAGGGCAACAAGGTCGTGCTGGAGCTCAACAGCGAGGGAGCGAAACGTTTCGATGAGCTGGCCGCGGTGCACTACCAGCACCAGATGGCGATCATCGTGGACGGCTTCATCCACTCCGCGCCTTCCCTGCGTGCCAAAAACTACGGCGGCCGCGCCGAGATCTCCGGCGGCAGCAAGGGCTTCACCCCGCAGGAGGCCGACACACTGGCCACGTTGCTGAACAATCCGCTGCGCAATCCGATGGTCATCCTCTCGGAAAGCTCCGTCTCCTCCGCCTACGGCCAGTCATCGATCGACCAGGGCAAGTGGGTCGGCATCGCCGCGCTGGTCATCACCACGCTGTTCATGTTCTTCATCTACCGCCTGGCTGGCTTCGTGGCGATCATCGGCCTGGTCATCAACATGGCCATCCTCTTCGGCGCGATGTCCCTTTTCGGCTTCACGCTCACCATGCCCGGCATCGCCGGCCTCGTCCTGACCATCGGCATGGCCGTGGATGCGAACGTGCTCATCTACGAACGCCTGCGCGAGGAAATGGAGGCGGGCAAGTCCCTGGCCGCCGCGCTGGACGCCGCGTATGAGAAGGCATTCTCCGCCATCGCGGACTCGAACATCACCACGCTCATCTCCGCGGTCATTCTGTTCATGATTTCCGGCGGCCTGGTCAAGGGGTTCGCCGTCACGCTCATGATCGGCCTGCTCTCCTCCATGGTCGGCGCGCTCATCGTCACCCGCGTGATCTTCATCTGGATCGTGGACAAGAACATCCTGAAGAAGATCCACACCACCAAGATCATCCCTGACAAGATTTTCGACATCCTTTCCGCCGCGCCCAAGTTCATCATCGCCTCCCTCGTCGTCACCGCGATTTCCTTCGCCACGCTGGCGGTGAAGGGGAAATCGAGCCTCGGCATCGACTTCCGCGGCGGCGGCCGTGTGGACGTGGTGCTCAAAACCGGAAAGAACATCACCGACGGCGAGTTCGACGCCGTTTTCAAAGGGCTCAAGCAGCCGGATGGCAAGGAACTCGGCACCTACTACATCCAACGCAAGAGCGACCCCACCACCGGCGCGCTGAACCTCAGCATCCGCTGCGAGGAAAAGAGCGGCCCGGTGATCCAGGGCGCCATCACCGGCAAATGGAAGGACGACACTCTCGCAGGCACCAGCATCGCCACCGTGGGCGGCGTGATCGGTGACGAGGCGATGACCACCTCTCTCATCGCCATGGGCATCGCGCTCATCGCCATCTTCGCCTATTTGATGATGCGCTATGAGTTCGCCTTCGCCCTCGGCGCCATCATCGCCCTCTTCCACGACGTGCTCATGGTGCCCGGCCTTTGCGTGCTCTTCGGCCAGGAGATGAGCATCATCCACGTCGGCGCGCTGCTCACCATCGCCGGTTACTCCATCAACGACACCATCGTCGTCTTCGACCGCATCCGCGAGACCATCCAGGGCGGCAGCGGCGGCTCCATGCGCGAGCTGATGAACGAGGCCATCTGCAAGACGCTCTCCCGCACGCTGCTCACTGGCCCCACGGCCCTCGCGCCGATGGTCGTGCTGCTCTTCCTCGGCAATCCGGCCATGCTCGAGTTCGCCATGCCCATCACCATCGGCGTGCTGCTGGGCACCTACTCCTCCATCTTCATCGCCAGCCCGCTCGTGCTGTGGTACGCGAAGAAGACCGGCACCAGCCTGAAACGCCAGGTGCTCGACGCACAGATCGAGCAGATGAAGGCCCAGCAGGCCATCGCTGCCGCGGCCGCGGCGGGGGGGAAGGCTTGATGCCATCCGGGGACTCCCACCCAGGCACGCGGCCGCAAAAGCCGCGTGCTTTTTGTTTCGCATCACTGGCGGCGGGCGGCACGTCCGCGCCATTGGAGAATCTCTCCGCTTGAAACTCCGGGTGTGAAACGGCAAAACAGGTCGCATGCACCGCAGCATCCTCATCACCGGCGCGAACGGCGCCCTGGGCCTCGCCATCGCCGAGAGCTTCCTGGCACGGGAGGCGGACTGCCATGTGTTTCTCGGTGTGCGGGAGCGGCGTGATCGCGCCCGGGAGCTGGCGGCGCGGTTTCCCGGCCGCGCTGACATGATCTTCCTGGAAATCACCTCCCCGGAGTCCTGGAAGACAGCGATGGGGGAAATCGAAGGCAGGGACAGGCCGCTGGGGGCTTTGATCAACAATGCCGGCTTTCACGAGGACGCCCTGCTGGCGAACATGGCGCAGGATCAATGGTCGCGCGTGCTGGACGCGAATCTCAACGCGGTCTTCCACGGCTGCCAGGCGGTGTTGCCGGGGATGATGCGGCAATGCCAGGGCCGGATCGTGAACATAGCGTCCCTCAGCGCGATCTGGTCGCCCGCAGGCCAGACGAACTACGCCGCGGCGAAGGCCGGTGTGATCGGGCTGACGCAAAGCCTCGCCAAGGAGTCGGCGCGGATGGGCATCACGGTGAACGCGGTGTGTCCCGGCTACATCGAGGGCGGATTGCCGGCTGACTGGACGGCGGAGCGCCTGAAGACGCTGAAAATGCAACTGCCGATGCGCCGTTTTGCGGAGCCTTCGGAAGTGGCGGCGGCGGTTTTCTTTCTTGCCAGTGCTGAGGCGAGCTATATCACTGGATCGACCCTCAAAATCGACGGCGGGATGCTCTGACGCGTCCGCCCTCTCCCACGAAACGAACTTCCCGCATGCCCATCCGCCAGCGCCTCAAAGAGCTTCTCATCACCGAGCTCATGCTCGACATGAAGACGGACGACATCGGCGATGACACGCCCCTCTTCGGCCCGGCCGGCATCGGCCTGGACTCCGTGGATGCGCTGCAGGTCGTGGTGATGCTCGAGAAGAATTTCGGCTTCAAAATGTCCGACCAGGAACAGGCCAGGCGCGTTCTGCACAGCGTGGGCACCATCGCCGACGCGCTGGAGAAGAGGCAGGCGGCAGCGTGATCCCGCCTTCCTGTGTTGTGAAGCGGCTCCTTTCCATCTCCCTGCGCCTGGTCATCAGCGCGGCGCTGCTGTGGCTGTTGTTCCAGGAGCATGACCTGATCGCGGAGATCGCGCCGCGGCTCGGCGCCATGCTGGCGAACTGGCCGTGGGCGGCGGCTGGCATCGCCTGTGCCTTTGCCTCCCTGTTTCTCACCGCCGTGCGCTGGCACATCCTGCTGCGCGGCCTGGCGCCTGCCCTGCCGTTGGGGGCCGTCCTGCGCGCGGAAATCGTGGGCGCGTTCTTCAACATCAGCTCCATCGGCGTGATGGGCGGCGACGCCTACAAGATCATGTCCCTCTCGCGTCGTCTGCCAGGCAGGACGATGCCCGTGGGCATGTCGCTGCTGCTGGATCATCTCACCGGACTGCTGTCGGTGGCCGTGCTGTTCCTGCTGTGCGTGCTGGCCATCCACGAACGCTGGTACGCGCTGGGGGGCAATACCCGTGTGCTCATCGCCGGCTACACCATGTATGTGGGCGGCGCGGCGGCCGGCATCCTCATGGGATGGATTTTGATGAAACCCGCGGTGCTCTCCTGGGGACGGCGCACCTTCCCGCGCGTCTTCGGCCGGCCGCTGTTCGCGGGCGTCTTCACCCGTTTGGAGCGCGCACATGGGGTCTTCATGCAACTGCGCGGACGCGTGCTTCCCGCCACGCTGGTGGGCATTGTCATGCATGTGCTGTTCTTCATGAGTTTTTACTGCGGACTGCGCGCCGTGGGCGGCATGGCCGGGGTGCTGGATGTCTTCACCGCGATGCCCGTGGTGGATGCCGCCGCGTCACTGCCGGTGTCCGTGTCAGGGCTCGGCGTGCGCGAACATACCTTCGAGGCGCTGCTGGCCGGGCTGGCCTCCGTGCCGGAGACCGTGGGCGTCTCCGCCTCGCTCGCCGGCTGGTTGCTGAATCTCTTCTGGGGACTCGTCGGCGGACTGTTGTTCCTGCAATCCAGGCACAGGACGGACGAGGTGGCATCATGAGTTCCACGCCGCGCATCGCCATCTCCCTCGGCGCGTCATTCATGGGCTACGCGACACATGCGGGTTTCATGGCACGGCTGCATGCGCTCGGCGTGCGCCCCGTGGCGGTCGCAGGCTCCTCCGCCGGGGCGATCACGGCCGGACTCTATGCCGCGGGCGTGGACCAGGAGACGATCAAGCAGGCCGTCCTTGGCAGACGGTTGTATCTTTCCTTCGCATCACACACGCGCTGGATCTGGCATCAGCTCGTCGATGTCTTCAAGCACCGTCATCCCGGGTTTTTCAACCCGCATGGCGCCGTCGCCTTTTTTGAATCCCTCGTCGGCCTGCGCGACATCGAATCCCTCGTCAATCCAAGGTTGATGATCGCTTTGAGCGATCTGGAGGGCGCGGAGACCCTTTTTCCGGGCCAGGGGCCGCTGGCCAGGGCCATGGCCGCGAGCGCCTGCGTGCCGATGATCTTCTCACCTCTTGAGTTCGGCGGACGCGCATGCACTGACGGCGGCGTCGCGCATGAAATCCCCATCGACCCGTGGTTCCACGATGCTGACATCGACCACATCATCATGCACCGCATCACCCGGCCTTGCGGCAGACCGCCCCGGCTGATTCCAGCGCGGATGCTCTCCGCCGTCGCCGCCTCGCATGAGACCATGAGCCGCCAGATTCTGGCCGACCGCCTGGAGCTGGCCCGCCTGCACGGAAAAAAAATCACACTGGTGTCCACGGTGCATCCGCGTCCATCGCCGCTGTTTCCCGGCCGCCTGAAAACCGGCTACGCGCTCGGCGAAGCCGCGGCGCAGAAGTTGTTCGACGAGACATTGTCAAAGCTGCTCTGATCAAAGCGTGCGCAGCATCGCCAGCGCCTCCTCAAGCTGCTTGTGGCCGGGAGCCGATGCCAGGCGCGGGAATCTGCCCTGCACCATGACGTGACGGCCGTTGCGCGTGAGCATGAGCTTGCGCTCCTTGATCTCGACATCGCCGACACCCGCATGAGATGCGGCGAGGCGGATGCCCGCGCAAACGAGAAGGTTCGTGACCGCGTGCGGCAGTTTTTCGCCGAATTGATCCCGCCACTGGCCTTCCAGCTCGTCGAGCTCCTTGCGCGTCATGATCTCACCGAGCTGGCGGTAGGCGGTGATACGCATCTTCGCGTCCTCGATGAAGGTGGATGGCAAAAACGCCGGCGTGGCGCTTTTCTCAGCCTGGAGCATCAGCGCCTCGCTCATCACGAGGAAGTCAGCACGCAAGCCGACTTCAACTGGACGTGCCACACGGCGCCCCTGCATCCTCGCGACGCTTTGTTTGAGCATCTGGCAGTACAAATCGAAGCCGATGGCCGCGATGTGGCCGCTCTGCTCCGTGCCGAGCAGATTCCCCGCGCCGCGAATCTCCAGATCACGCAGCGCGATCTTGAAGCCGCTGCCGAGGCCGGCGTATTGCTTGATGGCATTCACACGTTTGCGCGCATCGCCTGCGGTGACGGCATCGCGGGGTAAAAGGAGGTAGGCGTGCGCCTGCACACCGCCGCGGCCCACACGTCCGCGGAGCTGGTAGAGGTCGGCGAGGCCGAAACGATCCGCGCGATCAATGATGATCGTGTTCGCGTTCGGAATATCGACACCGCTTTCGATGATCGTGGTGCACACGAGCACGTCGGCTTCGCCATCGACGAAGGTGTGCATGATGTCCTCCAGCAGCTCGCTCTCCATCTGGCCGTGACCGACGAGCACGCGGGCCTTCGGGCATAGCTCGCGGATGCGCTGTGCGATCTTTTCGATGGTGGCGACGCGGTTATGGAGGAAAAACACCTGCCCGCCGCGTTCGATCTCGGCATCGACGGCCTGTTGGATCACGCGCTCGTCATACGGGCAGATCTGCGTCTGCACGGCCTGCTTGTTCGGCGGCGGCGTCTCGATGGTGCTCATGTCGCGCATGCCCATCAGAGCGAGGTAAAGCGTGCGCGGGATCGGCGTGGCGCTGAGTGTGAGCACATCAACGAGGCGGAAGATGTCTTTGAATTTTTCTTTGTGCTTCACACCGAACCGCTGCTCCTCGTCGATCACGGCGAGGCCGAGATTCTTGAAGCGAACGTCCTTCGAGATGACGCGATGCGTGCCGACGACGATATCGACGGTGCCTTCACTGATGCCTTTGACGATCTCGCGTTCTTTGTTCGCCGGGGTGAGGCGGCAGAGCATTTCCACGGTCACAGGAAACTCGCTCATGCGCTGGCGGATGTTTTCCCAGTGCTGCCGGGCCAAAACAGTCGTCGGCACCAAAATCGCGACCTGTCGGCCTCCCATCACCGCTTTGAACGCGGCGCGGATGGCCACCTCCGTCTTCCCGAAGCCCACATCGGCGCACAGGAGCCGGTCCATCGGTTTTCCGGCCTCCATGTCGCGTTTGATCTCCTCCGCGCTGCGGAGCTGATCCGGCGTCTCGCGATACAAAAACGACTCCTCGAACTCCACCTGCCACCTCGTGTCCGGCGGATGCGAAAACGCCTTCAGCGTCTGCCTTTCCGCAGCCACGCTCAGCATGCGCGCGGCGAATTCCTCCACGCTCTTCTCCGCCGTCGCCCGTGTTTTTTTCCAGCGCGCCTCGCTCAGCCTGCTCAACGACGGCGCCTTGCCACCGACGCCGACGTAGCGCGAAACCATGTGAACATGCGCCAGCGGCACGAACAGCTTCGCGCCCTCCGCGTAGTGCAAAACGAGCACCTCCTCCTTTTTGCCGCCCTCGCGCACCTCGAGGCCCGCGTAGCGGCCGATGCCATGTTCCTTATGCACCACGAGATCGCCTTCGCGCAGCTCGCTGAGCACATCACGCGCTTTGCGCAGCGTTTCGGCCTCATCGAGCTTCGATCCGCGCACGCGGCGGATTTGCTGATGGCGGCCAAAAATCTCCGCGCCGGTCAAGACGGCCAGTTTCGCCGCAGGAACTGTGAATCCGCGATACAGCAGCCCCAGCTTCGCCTCGACGGATGACGGCAGCTTGCTCTGCAACTCGTTGAAGCGTTCCCGCTCCGCCTCGTTGTGGAAGAAAATGACCGTGCGCCAGCCCTGCGCATGCCATTCACCGATCTGGCGTGCGAAAACCTCCCGCCGCGCCTCATGCAGCACGAAATCCGACGCGTCGAACACGCCGAGCGGATTTTCATGAATCGCCGCCGAAAAGTCCTCCATGCCTTCCACCTCCGCCGCGCCGCTGAGGATGTGCGCGTGCGCGGCCAAATCGCCCTCGCCCTCGATTTGGATGATGAAATCATCCTTTCGCAGATGATCGCGAACGAGACCGGCTTCCTCCGAGCCATCGCTCATGCTCAGAATGACGCCCGCGATCTCCAATCGCCGAATCGACGATTGATGGTGCAGATCGAAAGCGCGGATGGACTCCAGCTCGTCATCGAAAAACTCCAGGCGCAGCGGCTCCTCCGCCTGCCACGAGAAAAAGTCCACGATGCCGCCGCGTCGCGAGAATTGACCGCGTTCCGTCACGACCGGCACACGCTCGTAGCCGGCGTCACTCAATTCTTTGATCAGAATTTCGACATCGAGCTTCGCACCGGCCACAAGCATCCTTTTTTGCTCCGTGATGGCGGCGAGGGCAGGCGCTGATTCGTCGAGACTGTCCGCGCAGAGCACCATCACGGGCGATTCACCCTCCGTCATGCGACTGAGCACCGCCGTACGCTCCGCCAGCAGCTCCGGGTCAGCCAGCGCGCCCTCCATCACCTGCCCGAGCCGCGGAAAATACAGCGCCGGGCACTGCCACACGCCCAGCTCGGCATGCACATGATCCTGCGTCTTCACATCCGGGCACAGCAGCCACACGCGGCGCTTTTCTTTCTCCACCCGCCGCACCAGCAGCGCCGAGGCAAAACCAAAGGCCTGAGGCGTGACATGATCGAGCACCGCGCGCGCCTTGAACTCCTTCTTCGACAGCACCAGATCGACCAGCCCGAGCGCATCCCCCCGCGCACGCGATGGCGGCGGTTTGCTCAGACGTGAGGCAGCTCGTTTGGCGGAGTGCAAAAGAAACGCCGGGCCTGTGCGGCCCGGCATTTCCTATCAGCTTGCCGGGACAAATGTTCAACCAGTCACCGATCCAAAACTTTCAGGATGCGGCCCAGCCGGAGTTCATGCGTTTTCCGCAAAGCCGCCTGTCCGCAAAAACCGGTTCACCGCGCGGAAAACCGCGGGTTGCAGGATGATGGTGGCATGATTGGCGGGCAGCAGGAGGAAATCCGACTCCCCTTCACCATGCGAGCTGGCGCGGGTGACGACGCCGTCAGATTCGGGGCCGAGGAGATGACGGAAAAAAGGCAGCGTGTCCTTGCCGCCCATGATGACACCCGTTTCCGGCGGCAGCGGGCCGAGGCTGTTCGGCGTGCTGGCCGCATCGGTGCCGAGTTCCGCTGAAACCGGCCCCAGCAGCCAGCGTACCCAGCGCCATTGACGCAGTTCGTCGATGATCTCGCTGCCCTGGTTCGGCGGGGCCAGCATGACGGCACGCCCCAACGGAAACGCCGCGTCACGCCGCGCCGCCCACGCGCGAAACACGATGCCGCCGAGCGAATGCGTGACGAAATGCACGCGTGAGCCGTCTTCGAGCTCCAGTTTTGCCAATGCGGGCATCAGATGCCGCTCCACCGCCTCGGCGATCGACACGCAGCGCGACGGATAACCGATGCTCGTCACGCGATAACCGCAAAATCTCAGCCACAAGGCCACCATCCACATGCTGCGCCGCGTGCGCCCGAGTCCGTGGATGAGGACGACGGTGTCGGTGGTTGGTGGTGAGGCGGCAGGCATGTCTCTTTCAGTCAACATGCACCGCAGGCCGATCAATGATTGAACAAGAACGCCGGGGAATTGATGAGCGCCCACGCGAGGTCCTGCGCGGCGGTGAGACGCCGGTCTGACAACTGCCGGGCGCTCAGGCCGGCGTCACGGCGGAGCTGGAGGAGTTTGGGATCAATCTGCACGGGCTTCTGACTGTCCGCGTGCTTCGCCTCCAGCGCCATGAGCTGCGGATCGGCCGGAAGCGGCCTCTTCGCGGCGACGAGAAGTTTTTTCTGGCTCTGGTAGTCGCGGAACTGGTTGAGGAAGTGCTGGGTGAGCACGGCGTTCTGCGCGGGTGTGCGCTTGGCCGTCTTCAGAGCCGCGGCGACCGGCGCGGGGACGCCGAAGCGCGGATTCGGACTGTTGGTGACCCACAAGCGGAAGCGACCGGGGTTGAATTTGCCGTTCTGGAAGGTGGAGATCATCTGGATGGTGAAGCTGGCGCCGCCTTCGTTCGTGAGCGGTTTCTCGAAGGTGAAGACGGCCTCATGACGGAAGCCGCCTTCGGGGCTGACGGCCCAGCCGCGGTCACGATTGCCTTTTTTCAATGCCTCGGTGACAGGGAAATTGATCTGCTCGAAGTCGGCCTTCGGGTTTTTGAGCGTCTGCACCACGCGGGAGCCGCGCTTGCGCTGCGCGTCGCCTTCGCTGGTGCTGACGATGAACTCGCCGAGGACGAAATTGCCATCGGGCGCGAGGCCGGGGCCGTTGTTGGGCAGGCGGTCGTCCGGGAGCATTTCGAGCTTGATGGCGGTGATGCCTGGGAGGGCAGATCTGCCGACGAGGGAGTAGTTGCCGCTGGCCTGGGCACCGGCGGGCAGCGGGGTCGCGAGAATCGAGCCGTCGGGCAGGCCCTCGAGTTTTTGCACACCGGCGAAACGGCCGGGCTTCACTTCGAGCAGGTGCCATTCCGTGGTCAGGTCGAGGTAGTTTTCCCACCTCGGCTGCTGCACCGGCGCGGAATCAAAGGCGGCCTGCACCGCTGCCTCGGCCTTCTTGATGGACGCGAGGCGTGCTTCCCCTTTTTGCTTCACCACGGCGGCCATTTTGACCTTGTAGGCGGCGAGCTCCTTCTGCGCGGCAGCGATGGCGTCCAGGCGCTCCGCCCCGGCTTTGGCGATGGCGGGCTTTTGCTCGGCCTCCTTGGCCTGGAGCGTGGCGACGAGTGTTTTGTCCTCGGAGGCAAGCCCGGTCATGCTGGCGAGCACGACGGCGGTTTCCTTCTCCGTGGCGTGGCGGTTGAGGATGCGCAGAAAGATGGCGTCGATGAGCTGCTTGTCGTCTTTGATGCCGTTGGTGAGCTTGGCGATGGCGTTGTCCGGGTCGCTGATGGCATCGCCGACGGTGGGGCCGCTCATCAAGGCCATGACGGGACCGAGATTGACGTCGTTGCTACGCTCGCACTCGCACACGCTCTCGCGCACGGGGCGGCCGAAGTTGGTGAGGAAACCGTCGCGCAGTTTGATCTGCGCATCGGCCAGGGCGGCGGCGCGGGTGCCTTTCGGCACGCCGGGGATGTCCGGCATGGAGCCGGTGACGGCGAAGACAGAGTCGAAGAGCACCTCGGCGGGCAGGCGTCGGGCTTTGGCGTGGCTGTAGTTGATCTTGTCGTCCTCGTTCCACTTGTTGGTGGCGAGGCTGAGGTTGTAGGCGCGGCTGCTGGTGATGATCTTCATCAGGTGACGCACATTGAAGCCGCTCTGGATGAATTCGTTGGTGAGGTATTGCAGCAGCTCGGGATTGCTCGGCGGATTGCCGGCGCGGATGTCATCGAGCGGTTCGATCACACCAGTGCCGGTGAGGTAGCCCCAGATGCGGTTCGCATAGCTCATGGCGAAGTAGTCGTTGTCCGCGCTGGTCATCCAGGTGGCGAACTGCTCGCGGCGCGTGTCCGCCGTCTTGCTGACGAGCCCGGTTTCATACGGCACTTTCGGCGCGACGGGCTTGTGGGTGCGGAGGTGGAGCACGTCGCCGGCTTTTTTGTCACCCACGATCTCATAGAGCGGCTTCGCGCCTTCGACGGCGGTGCCGCCGATGGTCTTGCCGGCGGAGGCGGGGTCGCCTTTGAGCTCGACCTGGGCGAAGTAGGACGCGGTTTCGTAATACTGGTCCATTGTCCAGCGTTCGAAAGGATGGTCGTGGCATTTGTTGCAGTTGAAACGTGTCGCCAGGAACAGGTGCGTGGTGTTTTCGACGAGCTCCTCCGGCGTGCGCACCGTTTTGAAATACGAGGCGGCGGGATTGTCCTTGTTCGAGCCGGTGGCGGTGATGATGCGATACGCGAAGCGGTCATACGGCGTGTTGTCGGCGACCTGCTGGCGGATCCAGGCGCGCAGCCCGGTCGCGCCTTCGCCGCCGAGGAATTTGGAGTTCACCTGGAGCATGTCGGCCCATTTGTTGGCCCAGTGCTCGACGAAGTCGGGATTGCCGATGAGCTGGTCGATGATCTCGCCGCGCTTCACGCGCACGTCACGCTTGTCGGCGAGGAAGGCGGTGATTTCCTCCGGCTTGGGCGGCAGGCCGGTGAGGTCGAGGTGGATGCGGCGGAGGAAATCCGCGTCGTCGCACAGGCCGCTGGGTTCGATCTTCATGCGCCGCCACTTCTGCGCGACGAGCTCGTCGATCTTGTTCCACTTCTCCGGTTCCTTCCACGCGAAGCCGGTGCGGTCGCCCATCACGGTGATGGTGGTCGCGGCATAGGCGCCTTCAAAACGGGCGAGCACCGGGGCCTCGCCGCGGCGCAGGCTGGTCATGAGGCCTTTTTTGTCGGCCTCGATCACATCGCCGTTGCCGCTTTCGAGGAATGCCTCGGCGGTCACGTCTTTGACATAGCCGTCGGCATAGCGGGCGATGACGCGCATCTGCTGCCGCGCGCCGATGCGCTCGATGACCGGGTTTTTCGGACTGACCTCGATGCTGGTGACGCGCGGCGTCCTCATGTCGAGCTTCGCGCCGAGGCCGATCCATGCCTTGAGCGTCTCATAGTAAAGCTCCCCCGGCACGGTGAGCTGGCCGCCCTCATGCGGCACGGCGCCGCTGGCCTTCAGCAACATGAGCGAATGCTCCGGCGAGGCCACGTTCGCGCGGCGGCTGGAAAGGTCGTCGGCAAAGGAGAGCACGTCGTAAACCGGGTCGTAGCCGCGCAGGGAGAGCTTGAAGCCCGCCTTGCCCTCCTTCGCGCCGTGGCAGGTGCCCTGGTTGCAGCCGAGCTTGGACATGACGGGCATCACATCGCGCACATAATCGGGCTTGAGCGCCACATTCAATCCGCTGACGACGACGGGTACGCTGGCGGTTTTGCCGAGGAAGGCGATCTTCACATTCGTGGCGCCGTCCCTGACCGGACGCAGCATGCCGCGGGCGGAGATGCCCACGACATTCTCCTTCTCCGCGGTGATCTTTGCCATGCGTGTGATGTCGGCGCGGGTGCCGTTGCTCATCTTCGCGGTGATGAGGAGCTGCGCATATTCGGCGGGCTTGCCGATGGCGATTTTCGCGGGCTCGATCTCGATGGTGGCGACGGCGGGGGCGTTGTGCAGCGTCTCGACCTTCCCGTCCTTCATCACCTCGGCGCGCACGCTGTCATCCACGAGCACATCGCTGGCGGCGAGGATTTTTTCCTTCACGAGCGGCACGGAGGTGAATTCCTTCACGATCGCGCCTGTCGCGGCGTCGATGAGGCGGATCTGGCCGTCCTGGCCGGCGGCGGCGACTCTTTTGCCATCCGGGCTGAAGCTGACGCTGAAGATGCCGCACGGGATCGCGGTGGCGCTGAGCTGTTTCACATCCTTCACGATCCAGTCATCGAGCTCCTTGCCCTTGCCGTTCACAGTCTCGACGAGTTTTCTCACCGCGTCGGGCATGTTGCTGTCATAGTCAGAGGCGTAGATGTTCACCGTGCCCGTGCCTTCATGCGAGGAACCTGCGGCGATGCGTTTGCCATCCGGCGCGAAATCGACTCCGAAAACGCGGCCCTGCATCGCGGGGAACTGACGGATGAGGTTCGCATTGTCGCCGATGACGCGCTTCGTGATGCGCTCCATGCGGTAGATCGCGGGCACGCCGTCGGTGCCGCCGATGAGCACTTCGTCCCGCAACGGATGCCGCGCCAGCACCTGCACGCCGCCTTTGAGCGCGCCGGGCGTGATGGAAGTGACGTTATCGACAAAACGCTGCGTGGCGACCTCCGTGAGCTTCACGCTCATGTCGCGGCCGCAGGAGACGATGTGCCTCCCGTCCACGCCCCACACGGTGTCGAGCACCCAGTCGCTATGCGATCCCATGAACAGCGTCTCCTTGCCCGTGGCGGTGTCGATGGCCCGCACGGCATTGTCACCGCAGCCGAATGCGAGCTGTTTTCCATCCGGCGACCAGCTTGCGCCGTAAATCGTGTCATAGGTCAGCGATTTGGAGAGTTCGAGCTTCTTCGCCGCCACGTCCCAAATCTGGATTTCGCCCATGCGCGCCGGGCTGCCGCCGGTGACGGCGATTTTTTTGCCATCCGGCGTCCAGGCGAGCTTCTGGATGCGTTCCGCGAGTCCCACGAGCCGCGCCACGATGCCGCTGCCATCAGCTTTATGCACCAGCACCTCATGATAGCCAGCCACCGCGATCATCGAGCCATCCGGCGAGTATTCCAACGATGTGACCGCCGGGGCCTTCACATACACCGGCGGATGCGCCATGTCGTAGTGCGCCTTCGCCGTCGCGGGCGTGTCGTCCTTCGCGCCCTCATTGATCCAGCGTTCGATCAGCGCCACCTGCGTCGCATGCAGCGGATCGGCCTTCTGCGGCATCTCCACCTTGCCCTTCGCGTCGGGTTTGATGAGCTTGAGCAGGTTCGACTCCGCCGCCTTCCCCGGCACGACCGCGTGCCCCTCCTCGCCGCCTTTCAGCAGCGCCGCGAAATCGGTCATGACGTAATCGCCCTTCTTCTTCGCCGGCTGATGGCAGCCATTGCACTGCGCCTGGAAAATCGGGCGGATGTGCTTGTAGAAAGACACCGGCTTCGAGGCATCGACGCCCTCCTCTTTTTTCCCAGGCATCTGTGCGAAGGCAGTGGAAGACAAAACGAGCGCGGCGGTGAGGAGGCGGGTCTTCATGGCAAGGGCGGGCTGGAGCGCAAAAAACGGGGAAACGCCCGCAATCCTTGCGCATCGCGTCCCCAAGGCGGGATCGTCCATGCTTCGGAGCAGCACCTTTGCCCCCCAGGAAAATGGGTGTCATCTTGTTGCGCCGGCTTCAATAATTGGGAGTCATTCACGGCTTCTCGCTTTACTGCGCGGCAAGTCATGTGCAGGTCGTGGTCTGTCTCCGGTGCGTTGAAATTTCTCCGGGAACGGACCGTTGCACACGCCCGCCATGACCTTCACACGCCGACTCCTTCTCAAGATAGCCCCGTTTCTATTTGTGCGCAGTTCCGCGAGCGCGGCGGATGATCCGCAGCCGTTCGGGGGGGAGTTTCCGAATCTCGATTCGCTGACCACGGGCGATTGGTGGGTGAAAAACGCGGCGGCGGCGGCACAGAATGCGAAAAAGAAGGCAAAGGGCAAGGCGGGGAAGGCCACGCCACCGCCGTCGATGGACGTGCCACGCGACGAGGTCGTGTGCTTTGCCTATTACACACACCAAAACAGCGTGCTGAAGATGAGCGCGCAGCTTTTCCCGCTGAAGCCGGGCGAGGAGCGTGTGGCGCGGCTCGAAGTGAAACAGGAGAATGGCGAATGGAGGGAGATCGCGAAAGGCGAGGTGCATTATCCAGGCTGGGACGCGCATTTCCGTGTGGAGGGCTGGGATGGCTCGAAGAATGTGTCCTACCGTGTGCGCCACGGCGAGAAGGCGATGTTTGAAGGCCTCATCCGCCGCGATCCGGTGGAGAAAAATCAGATCGTGGTCGCGAACATGAGCTGCAACTCCAGCCGCACCATCGGGCCGCGTACGGAGATCGTCGAAAACTTGCGCGCACAGGATCCGGATGTGTTGTTTTTCGGCGGCGACCAGACCTATCGCCATACGGAGCACACGGCGGGCTGGATCGAGTTCGGCCTGCAGTTCCGCGACATCATCCGCGACCGGCCGGCGGTGTGCATTCCCGACGATCACGACGTCGGCCACGGCAATCTGTGGGGCGAGGACGGCAAGCAGTCGACCATCAGCGGTGATGCGGACGGCGGTTTTCGCTATCCGGTGGCCTATGTGAACCAGGTGCAGCGTCAGCAGAGCTGGCACCTGCCGGATGGCTGGGATCCGAAACCGGTGAACCGCGATGTCGGCGTCTATTTCACGCGCATGACCGTCGGTGGCATCGACTTTGCCATTTTGGAGGACCGGAAGTTCAAAAGCGGTCCCGCTGGCAAAATCCCGCAGATGGGGCCGCGGCCGGATCACATCAATGATCCGTCGTATGATCCGAGAACGATCGATTTGGCCGGTTTGGAGCTTTTGGGCAGGCGACAGGAAAAATTCCTCCACGAGTGGGGGCAGGACTACACCTGCGGCGCGGTGATGAAGTGTGTTTTGTCCGCCACGGCCCTCTGCGGGGCTGCCCACATGCACGGCGGCCGCGATCAACGCCTTCTGGCAGATCTCGATTGCAATGGCTGGCCGCAGGCCGGGCGAAACCGCGCCCTGCGCGAGATTCGCCGTGCCTGGGCGCCGCATCTCTGCGGAGACCAGCATCTCGCCGTCGTCGTCAAGCACGGCATCGACGAGTCTGGTGACGCGCCTTACGGTTTCACCAGCCCGGCGTTGGTGAACACGATCTACGGACGTTGGTGGCATCCTCTCGATGAAAAACCCGGCCCGAATCCCGTGCCGAACAGCCCGCTTCCGTGGACCGGCGACTTCAAAGACGGCCTCGGCAACGCGATCAGCATGCTCGCCTACGCGAATCCCGAAGACATCCAGGACGAGAAAAAGCGCGCCGACGGCTACGGCCTCATCCGCTTCGACAAGGTGACACGGAAAATCACCTTCGAATGCTGGCCGCGCTTCTCCAAAGTTGCGGGCGGCGACAAGGCGCAATTCCCCGGATGGCCCATCACCATCGACCAGGACGCCAACGACGGCCGCAAAGTTCACGCGCATCTTCCCGAGGTGCGGATCGAAGGCGTGGCAAATCCTGTCGTGCAGGTCATCGCGGAGGCAACCGGCGAGATTTTATACACCGTGCGCTCCAAAACCGGGAGCTTCAAACCACGCGTGTACGCACCAGGGAGATACACCGTCAAAGCCGGCAAGGACAAGCCGGACACACTGATCGCGAAGGGTGTGGAGCCAGCATGATGCGGCAAGCCGGGTCCGCCGGTTTCCGGGCCGGCTTGGTTCCTGGCGGTTTCATCCGTCAAGAATCTCCCCCTGGCTTCTTTGCTCCGCTGTCATCACGATGGCGTGAAAACCCGCCTGCGTTTGTTCTTCACTGCGCGGGTCTTGGCCGCTGCGAAGGAGATGTTCAGTTCGGCGCTGCAAAACCAGCCCGGATTCCGTTGTCCTCACTGGATCATCATCATAGCGCATGATGTTCGTTCCATTCACACGCAGCCAGCCATGACCAATCGAAATAAAACACTCGTCCACATCCCGGCCTGCTGTCTTGCTCTCGCTGTCATGGTGGGGTTATCGACGGCGAGAGCCGGCGGGGATCCCGAGGTGCTCAAGGCAAATGGCGGCTGGTGCTGGTTCCAGGGTGAGCGTGCCGTCATCGTCGAAAACCGCCTCATCTTCACCACCATCGCCGGTGACGACGGCGGCGGATGGGACGCTGGCGATCTTGTGGCGACGACGCACGACTTCAAGACCGGCCGCACCACGCATCACGAGCTGCACGACAAGTTCCATCGCGACGATCACGACGTGGCCGGCCTGCTCGTGCTGCCGGACCGGCGCGTGCTCGCGGTTTACGGCAAGCACGGCAACGACCATTTTCAGCGCTGGCGCATCACGACGAAGCCCGCCGACATCAGCGTGTGGAGCGCGGAGCAGACGCTCGACATCGGTGCGGGCTACACCTACTCGAACCTTTTCCGCCTCGAAGCGGAGCAAGGGCGCATTTACAACTTTCACCGTGGCCTCGGCTACAATCCGAACTGCAACATCTCCGACGACGGCGGCAAAACCTGGCGCCACGGCTGGCGCTTGCTCGAGTGGACGCGCGAGGATTTGCAGAACAACCCGCGCCACACGGGATTGGATGGCCGCCGGCCCTATCTCCGCTACGCGGGCGATGGCAGGGACACGATCCATTTCATCACCACCGACGATCATCCGCGGGCCTACGACAACAGCATCTACCACGGCTATTACCGCGCCGGAAAGCTCTTCCGCTCCGACGGCACGCTCGTCTGCGAACCGGGCACAGACGGAAAATCAAATCCGAAGCCGCGCAGCTTCACCGAGGTGTTTCGCGGCGACGCCGACCACGTCGCCTGGGCCACGGACCTGCGGCTCGATGCCGAAGACAGGCCGCGCATGATCTTCTCCGTGCAGCGTGACGGTGCCGCCATGCGCACGCTCAGGAGCGGCGGCGATGGCGGGCAGGACCACCGGTATCACTTCGCGCGCTGGGACGGTTCACGCTGGCAGGTGCATGAGATGGCCTTTGCCGGCACGCGTCTGTATGCGGGCGAGGACGACTACACCGGCCTCGCCGCGCTCGACCCGCAGGATGCGAACGTCGCGTTCATCTCCACCAACGCCGACCCGCAGACCGGCCGCCCGCTGGTGAGCGCCGCCGACGGCAAACGACATTGGGAGATTTACCAGGGGACGACGGCTGACGGCGGCGCGCATTGGAAATGGTCCGCCATCACCGCGAACTCCACGCAGGACAATCTCCGCCCCGTGATGCCCGTCTGGCCCGGCGGTCCGCGCGTCGTGCTCTGGGCTCGCGGTGATTTGAAGACCTACACGGACTACCGGCTCGACATCGTGATGCTGCGGCAGGACCGGTGATTGATCCGGCAGGATCCGTTCCTCCCTTCCCTGGCTGAGCAAGCCCAGGCCGTCGATGAAGCGGCATTCCCGCTCACGCCCGCCTGTTGATTTTGCTGGAGATTCCGAAATGCTGGATGCCGCGCGATTTGATTGGGCTTGATGATGCGTTAAAGGAGCACCTCCCCGCCGAAGCCGGCATTTTCACCATGAGCAAGACCAGCGAGCACATTTCCGAAGTCATCGACATTGTTTCACGTCGCAACGCCGGGGAGCCGGAGTTCCTCCAGGCGGTGCGCGAGGTGTTTGAGTCGCTCACGCCGGTGCTGGAGAAGAAGCCGCAATACGTCGAGCACCGCATCCTGGAGCGCATGGCCGAGCCGGAGCGCCAGATCGCCTTCCGCGTGCCGTGGGTGGACGATGCCGGCGTGGTGCGCGTGAACCGCGGCATCCGCGTGCAGTTCAACAGCGCCATCGGCCCCTACAAGGGCGGCCTGCGCTTTCACCCGAGCGTGAATCTAGGCATCCTCAAGTTCCTCGGCTTTGAGCAGACCTACAAGAACTCGCTCACCTCGCTGCCGATGGGCGGCGGCAAGGGCGGATCGGACTTCGATCCGAAAGGCAAGTCGGATGCGGAGGTGATGCGTTTCTGCCAGAGCTTCATGACCGAGCTGGCGCGTCACATCGGCGCGGACACGGACGTGCCGGCCGGCGACATCGGCGTGGGCGCGCGCGAGATCGGCTACCTCTACGGCCAGTACAAACGGCTGCGCAACGAGTTCACCGGCGTGCTGACCGGCAAGAGCCTGAACTGGGGCGGCTCGCTCATCCGCCCGGAAGCCACCGGCTACGGCGCGGTGTATTTCGCCCAGGAAATGTTGGCCACCGCCGGGGATTCGCTGGAGGGGAAGCGCTGCGCCATCTCCGGTTCCGGCAACGTGGCCCAGTTCACCGCGGAAAAACTCATCCAGCTCGGCGCCATTCCCGTGAGTTTCTCCGACTCCCACGGCACGATCCACGACCCCAAAGGCATCGATGGAGAAAAACTCGCCTACCTCATGCATCTCAAGAACGTCCGCCGTGGACGTGTTCGCGAATACGCGGACAAATTCGGCGCGGAATACTGTGCGGACGCCAACCCGTGGAGCATCCCCTGCGATTGCGCGTTCCCCTCTGCCACCCAGAATGAGATCGACGGGGATGACGCGAAGACGCTGCTGGCCGGCGGCTGCCGCGTGGTGTCCGAAGGGGCCAACATGCCGTCCACGCCGGAGGCGGTGGAGCATTTTCTGGCCGCAGGTATTTTCTACGGCCCCGGCAAGGCGGCCAACGCGGGCGGGGTCTCGACCTCCGGCCTGGAAATGGCCCAAAACTCAATGCGCCTGAACTGGAGCCGCGAGGAGGTGGATGCCCGCCTGAAGGAGATCATGACCAACATCCACCGCAACTGCCGCGAGACGGCGGAAGCCTTCGGCAAGCCCGGCAACTACGTCGCCGGAGCGAACATCGCCGGCTTTGTGAAAGTGGCGGACTCGATGATCGAACAGGGACTGGTCTGAGCCATGTCTGACGTGCCGCCATCCGAGGCCACCACGGGATGGCCGGCTCTCGACGACGTGCTCTGCGGCATCCGCCCCGGAGACAACATCGTCTGGGCGGTGGACCGCATCGAAAACTACCGCAAGCTCGTCCTGCCCTATGAGGAAGCCGCGCGCCGTGCCGGGCGGCGGCGGATTTATTTCCGCTTCGGCCCGGACGCGCCGTTGCTCGACGCGTCCACTGGCGTCGAAATCCACGAGGTGGATCCATCGGTGAGTTTCGAGAGCTTTCTGCGCGCCGTGCATGCGGTGATCGAGGATTGCGGGCCGGGCGCGATCTATGTTTTCGACTGCATCAGCCACCTGGGTGACGCGTGGCGCTCCGACCAGGCGCTTGGGAATTTTTTCGTCCTCACCTGCCCGCGGCTGCGTGATTTGCAGACGATCACCTATTTCGCCATCGAGCGCGAACGCCACTCGATCCACGCGCTCGGGCCGATCCGCGAGACAACCCAGTTCTATCTGGAGGTCTTTAGCATCGAGGCGAAGTTTTACGTCCGCCCGGTGAAGGTGCAATACCGCTCGCTCGCGGTGATGGACACCATCCATGTCGAGGACGGGCAGCGGCTGCTGCCCGTTGAGGAGAGCTCCACGCTCGCCCAGATCCTCTCGCAGACACGCTGGCCGCGCCATCTGCGCGACCGCCGTCTCGGCTACTGGGCGCGCATGTTCCGGCAGCTCGATCGCGTGGTGGACGCCAAATCCGGCGGCACCTGTGATCCAGAAGACGAGCACGACATGCTCGTGCAGTTGCGGCGTGCCTTCCGTGTCCATCGTTCCGGCATTTCCCAGCTCGCCGAGCAGTGGCTGACGATTGAGGACTTCGACGCCATCCGCCAGCGCCTCATCGGCGTGGGCTCCATCGGCGGCAAGGCGCTGGGAATGATGGTGGCGCGCTCCATCATCCGCGACCGGGCGCCGGATCTCTCAGCCCGCCTCGAAGCGCATGATTCGTTTTTCGTGGGCGCGGAGGTCTTCGTCACTTTTCTGGTGCAGAATGGCGTCTGGTGGATTCGCGACCAGCAGATGAGGCCGGAAGGCTTTCTCAAGGACCTTGATGAAGGCCGCCGCCTCATTCTCGCGGGGAGGTTCCAGCGTGACATCCTCCTGCAGTTCGAGGGCATGCTCGATTACTTCGGGGAGAAGCCCTGCATCGTGCGCTCCAGCTCCATTCTCGAAGACGCGCGCGGCAACGCTTTTTCCGGCAAATACGAGAGCGTCTTTCTCTCCAACCGCGGCTCGCGTGAGGAGCGTCTCACCGCGCTGCTCGACGCCGTGCGCATCGTCTATGCCAGCATTCTCGACAAGGAAACACTGCGTTACCGGAAATCCCGCGGCCTGCTGGAGAGCGAGGAACGCATGGCCCTGCTCATCATGCGCGTGTCCGGCGCGCGGCGCGGACGCTATTTTTTCCCGCAGGGCGCCGGTGTCGGCCTGTCCTACAATCCCTACCGCTGGCACTCGGAGATCGACCCGGAGGCGGGCGTCGTCCGCCTTGTTTTCGGCCTGGGCACCCGCGCCGTGGACCGCTCCGACGACGACTACACACGGCTGGTTTCCCTGAGCACGCCGCAGCGGCGGCCCGAGTCGTCGCTCGACGAACAGCTCGACCACTCGCAGCGCCGCATGGACGTGATCGATCTCCAGGGCAGCGGCCTCGTCTCGCTGCCAGTGGAGGAAATCGCCCCGGCCTGCGGGGATTTTCCGCTCGACCACTTCATCGACCGTTTTCAAGGCGCCATGCCCTGGGTCACCTTCAACGGTCTCATCCAGCATGGCGGCGTCATCGCTGATCTCAGGCGCATTCTCCACGAGCTGGCGCTCGCCTATCAGCATCCAGTCGATACCGAGTTCGCCATCAACTACCTGCCGGACGGCAGCCACCGCATCCACCTGCTGCAATGTCGCACCTTCCAGATCGGCAAGGCGGCGGCTGATGGCGGCGTGGATCCCGCCACCGTGCCGGGCCGCCGCATTCTCGAAACTCGCGGCGCGGTCATCGGCCTGGGCCGCGAGGTGCCGCTGCACGACATCCTCCATGTGCCCACAGCGGCCTATGCGGCGCTCTCCGATCCCGAACGCCACCGCGTCGCCAAGCTCATCGAAAAACTCGTCCAGAAACACGACCCCGCCCGGCACCTCATTCTCATCGGCCCCGGCCGCTGGGGTACGAGCAGCGCCTCGCTGGGCATCCCGGTGCGCGCTGGCCGCATCGCCATGGCCAGCGCCGTCTGCGAAGTCGTCGCCATGCACGGAGCGCTCATCCCGGACGTTTCGCTGGGCACCCATTTCTTCAACGACCTCGTCGAGCACGACCTGCTCTACCTCGCTTGCTTCCCCGGCCGCCCCGGCAATGGCATCGATGAATCGTGGTTGTTGAATGCGCCCAGCCTCACGCCGTCCTTCGCACCCGAGGCGGCTGCCTTTCATCACGTCGTGCGCTGGATCGCCACAGGCGGCCTCATCCTTCACGCCGACCCCTTTCACCAGACTGCGGTCATCCGCATGGCTGCCGGAAAAGTGTGACATGAACCACCGAGCTTGTGGCGCTGGCTCGAGTTGAACACCAGGGGATCGATGTTCTTCTCTCATTGCTCATATCTTGCGCATCAACGCTCAAAAATTGCGAGAGCAGGCTGCGGGCGCAACAAGGCGCGCCGTCCCTGGGTAGTTCGTGTCCAGACCCACTGACACGATCATGAAAATGCATCCCCTGTGCTCCGGCAACCACCGCAACCCGTTCGCGACCTCGCAGAGCCGTCGCGATTTCCTGCATGTGGGGGCGCTGGCGGGCCTGGGCATCAGCCTGCCGGAATTGATGAAGCTGCAGGCGGCGGAGCAGACGCTGGTCATGCCTGCGGTGGAAAGCTACAAGCCCGTCGCCACCTCGATCATCCACATCTACCTGCCCGGCGGGATGGCGCAGCATGAGTCGTGGGATCCGAAGCCCTTTGCCTCGCCCGACTATCGCGGCCCCTTCAGCCCGGTCAAAGGTGTGACGGGCGAGTACGTCGGCGAGAAGTTTGCGAACATCGCGAAGATCCTCGACAAGATCACCATCATCCGCTCCATGACGCACGGTGAGGCGGCGCACGAGCGCGGCACGCACAACATGCTCACCGGCTACCGCCCCAGCCCGGCGCTCAAGTTCCCCAGCTTCGGCTCCATCATCGCGCATGAGCAGGGTTCACGGAACAATCTGCCGCCCTATGTCGTGGTGCCGGGTGTCTTCGCGCCCGAGCAGGGCAGCGGTTACATGAGCAGCGCTTTCGGCCCCTTTGCGCTGGGCAGCGACCCTGCGGACGGCAACTTCACCGTGCGCGACCTGGCTTCGCCAAAGGACATCGACCAGAAACGCTTTGACCGCCGCCGCAGCCTGCTCTCCTCCGTGGACGAGCATTTCCGCACGACGGAGAAATCCGACGGCCTCGCCGCGATGGACAAGTTTTACACGGCCGCCTACAACCTCATCAGTTCCCAACAAGCCCGCGAAGCCTTCAATCTCGCGGCCGAACCGGCCAAGCTGCGCGATGAATACGGCCGCAACGCCGCAGGGCAGCGCTTCCTGCTCGCCCGCCGCCTTGTCGAGGCCGGCGTGCGCATGGTTTCAGTGAACTACGGCAGTTGGGATCACCACTCGAACATCAAGAGCGGCTTTGAGGGCCAGGCGTCGCAGTTCGACACCGCATTCGCGCGCCTGATCCGTGACCTCGACGAACGCGGGATGCTCGACACCACGCTCGTGCTCGTGAGCAGCGAATTCGGCCGCACGCCGAGGATCAACAGCACCAACGGCCGCGACCACTACCCGCGTGTCTTCTCCGTGGCGATGGCCGGCGGCGGCGTGAAGAGAGGCTTTGTCTATGGCACGTCCGACGCCCTCGGCGGCGAGCCGGATGAAAATCCCGTCGGTCCCGAGGATCTCGCCCGCACGATGTACCGCCTGCTCGGCATCAACGCCAGCAAGCGCATCGTCGTCGAAAACGTCCGCCCTGTGGACATCGTGAACGGTGGCAGGCTGATCAACGAAGTGCTCGTGTGAGGTCGGGGGGGTGCTTCGCATAGTCCGTCGGCGGGAAAAGCATCTGCGAGGATTCGCTTTGCACCGCATCAATCCTGCGCATTCTCGTCCCGGCTCCGGTTAGAGCCGTCATGGAAGCAGTCAACATCCAGTTCGCGCCCGCCACGGGCACCGAGGAAGAGTGGAACGAGGCGTATGCCCGTCTCGCGGATTATTTCCGTTCCTACCAGCTCCACAACCGCATCCGCCGCACGCAGCTCATCCTCGAAACGCTGCGCAAGGCCGCCGAGGCGCATGCGAAAGACCCCTCACGCAGGCCCACCGCGCACGCCATCGAGCAGGCGCGGCTCATGCTGCGTGAATGGCTCGGCGCGATTTACAGCGACCTGCATCTGAACGAGGCGCAGCTCGAGGCCACGGGCCGCCTGGGTTTCCACCTCGCCGGCGGGCCATCACGCTGGCCGCAGTTCTTCCTCGACGAGGAAAACATGCCCGATGACATGGGCGAGGCCATGCGCTCCGCCATCCGCACCTCCGGCCCCGGCATGAGCGTGAGCAAGATGACGCCGCGTGACATCGACCTCGGCCTCATCCCCGATGTGGCGGAGGACACCTTCGGCAAGCTCGGCCGCCATCCCATCCTGCGCTACTCGGTGCTCTTCATCATCGTCTTCGGCGTGCTGGGCTACCTCTATTCCCTTTTCTCCCGCTTCGGATGAGCGCACCCGTCGGCAGCCAGACCGCGAACATCGCGATGAACGCCGGCATGCCGCCGAAGCGCATCTCGCGCATGCGTCGCGCGACCTTCTTCTCCCTCGTCGGCCTGGGCACCATCGTCGGAGCGTGGCTGTCCTTCATCTTCCTCTCGGAAAATGGCATGCGCATCTCGGAGTGGGCGCTGCTGCTCGTTTTCATCCCGCTCTATTACCAGCTCAATGTCGGATTCTGGACCGCGCTCTTCGGCGTCTGGCTCATGAACCGTCCGAAACCCGACTCTCTCGACCTCTGGCGCACGTTGAGCGCTGACGACTACGAGCAGCCGATCACCGCCAGCACCGCCATCTGCATGCCGGTCTTCAATGAGGACGTGACGCGTGTTTATGAAGGGCTGCGTTCGATCTACCTTTCTCTCGAAGCCACGGGCCAGTCGAAGAACTTCGACTTTTTCATCCTCAGCGACTCGGACAAGACGAGCCAGTGGATCGAGGAGGAGACCGCATGGCTGGAATTGTGCCGCCAGCTCAAGGCATTCGGCCGCATCTTCTACCGCAAACGCCGCAAGCCCATCAACCGCAAGAGCGGCAACGTCAGCGACTTTTGCCGACGCTGGGGGAAACGCTACCGCTACATGGTCGTGCTCGACGCGGACAGCCTCATGTCCGGCGCGCTCTTCACCAGCATGGTGCGCATCATGGAGAAAAATCCCGGCATCGGCATCCTGCAGACGTTTCCGAAGCAGATTGCCGCCGACACGCTGCTGGGCCGCGTGATGCAGTTCGCGCAGGCGCTTTACGGCCCGCCGTTCATGGCCGGACTCGACTACTGGCAGTGTGGCGAGGCGAATTTCTGGGGCCACAACGCCATCCTGCGCCTCGCGCCCTTCATCGAGCATTGCGCGCTGCCGCCGCTGCCGAAGAACGCCCCATTCGGCGGACACATCCTCAGCCATGACTTTGTCGAGGCCGCGCTCATGCGCAAAGCCGGCTACGCCGTGCGCCTGCTGCCAACGACGCGCGGAAGCTACGAGGAAGGCCCGCCTACGCTCGTGGACATGCTTAAACGCGACCGCCGCTGGTGCCAGGGCAACATCCAGCACCTCTGGCTCGTGTTCGCCAAAGGCTGGCATCCGATGAGCCGCGTGAACTTCCTCCACGGCATCCTCAGCTACGTCAGCTCGCTGCTGTGGTTCTTCTTCCTCGCGCTCGTGACGTATCTCGCCGCGACATCGACCGCACACACCACGACGCAGGCCCTGCTGGCGGAAAAAATCCTCCTCGGTGTCACCGTGATGCTCATCTTCCTGCCGAAGACGGTCATCCTGCTCGACGAGGTCATCACCGGCCGCATGTTCAAGCCGCTGCGGCTGCGTTTCCTCACCTTCATCAGCAGTCTGCTCGACACCGTCATCTTCACGCTCATGGCCCCCGTGCTGATGGTCTTCCACGCGCGCTTCGTCATCTACACGCTCATCGGCAAAAGCGTGAGCTGGGTCACGCAGCGCCGCAAAATCGACGGCGGCGTCAACTGGAGCGAGATCATCCTCACCTTCGCCAGCGTCACGATATTGGGCCTCGTTTGGGCGGCCATCGGCGCGGCCATCGGCGTGAAGCTCGGCTCGTTCGCCTTCCTCATCTGGATCAGCCCCATCTTGTTCTCGCTCCTCGTCTCCATCCTCGTCGCAGCGATCGTTTCCGGAGGGAGCAGCGGCAGACGCCTCGGTATCTTCCTCACACCTGAGGAACACGAGCCGCCCACCGTGCTCAAGACGATGCAGCAAAATCTGGAGGAAATCAAAGACCGCCTCCAGCTCCCGCCTGAGCTGGAGCGTCATTACGGCCTCATGCAGGTCTTCCTCGACCCGTATGTGAACGGCCTGCATGTCAGCCTGCTGCGCCGCCGCCGCACCATTGACGTCTCCCGCAGTTACCTCGACGAGATCGGCCACCGCCTCATCACGCAGGGGCCGCAGACGCTCAACGCGCAGGAGTTGAAGGCCATGATGCACGACACCGACACCGTCACCAACTTGCACTACCGCCTCTGGAGCGCCGCCGATGACGAGCTCGCCCCCTTCTGGTCCACCGCGATCCGCCAATACAAGCTCGCCCCCACCAGCCCCTTCGCCCACACGCTTGCGAAGCAGAAGGTCACTGGGTGATGAGGTGTGGACTCCGCCCGGTCACAGCATCGCCGCGAGATCGGCCGCAAGTTGCTTCGCCTCCGCCACGGGGCGGCTGGCTTCACGTTCGACGGGCGGGGCGGAAAGATCGGCTTCGTTGAAGACACGCACGGCCATGTGGAGCTGGCCGTCTTTGATCCATGTGTTCGCGCCAACCGGTGTCTGGCAGCCAGCGCCGAGAATCTTCAAGAATTCGCGTTCGGCAATGACACGCGACTCGGTTTCGGTGTGGTTGAGCGCACGAATCGTCTGGATCGTCGCTTCATCGCCCGCACGACATTCGATGGCGATGGCTCCCTGCCCGGCAGCAGGCAGAAACTTCACCGGATCGAGCGTCAGCGCGCTCAACGTCGTGCCTTCGATGTTGATTTGAGCTCCCTGCATCAAGCCGAGGCGCAGCAAACCGGCGGCGGCGAGCAGGACGGCATCGAGTGCGTTTTCACCGAGCACTTTTTTCACCCGCGTGGGCACGTTGCCGCGAATCTCGACGATCTCGAGATCAGGGCGCAGGAACTTGAGCTGCGCGGCGCGGCGCACGCTGCTGGTGCCGACTCGCGCGCCCTGCGGCAGGCTGTCAAGCGTGTGCGGATCACGCGTGATGAGCACGTCCTCGATCGCGGCACGTGGCAGCACGGCGGCGATGGTGAATCCGGAGGCGAGATCGCTCGGCACGTCCTTCAGGCTATGCACCGCGGCGTCGATCTGTTTGTTTTCGAGGGCGATTTCGAGCTCCTTGATGAAAATGCCTTTGTCCACCTGCGCCACGCCGCTGAATTCGGAGAAGCGGAGGTCCTGGCGCTTGTCGCCGCTTGTTTGGATGATCTGGCGTTCGACGCGCAACTGCGGATGCGCGGCTTGCAATGCCGTCGTGACCATGGCGGTCTGCGTGAGGGCGAGCTCGCTGCCACGGGTGCCGAGGATGATTTTTTCGATGCTCATGAGGCGGGAGGTTTGAGAAAGCCGAATTTTTCGAGCTGCTCCTCGATGATACGCTCGCAGGCGGCGAGCTGGCGCTCGCGTTCGCGGCGGCCTTCGTCGGCGATGGCCTGCAGCGCGTCGATGTCGTAGAGATAGACGCCTTCGATGTTGTTCACGGCAGGATCAACGTCACGTGGAACGGCGATGTCGATGATGAGCAGCGGCTGCCAGCGGCGCATTCGCATGACGTGCTCCACCTGCTCCTGCTTGATGACGAAATGCGGCGCGCTGGTGCTGGAGATGATGACATCGACCTCGTGCAGCGCGTTTTCCCATTCGTCGAACTTCATCGCGACGCCTTTCATCTCGGCAGCGAGCTCCACGGCCTTGTCATAGCTGCGGTTGCTCACGATGATGCTCTTCGCGCCGCGTGAGAGCAGGCTCTGCGCGCAGGTGCGGCTCATCTCGCCCGCGCCGACGAGCATGACGCGGCATTCCTTCAGATCGTGGACCTTTTCGGCGAGATCGACGGCGACGCTGCCGACGCTGGTCGATCCGCGCTGGATGGTGGTGTCGTTGCGCACCTTCTTGCCGACGGTGAAGGCCTGCTGGAAGAGCTTGTTCAACGTGCGGCCGGTGGCGCCGGTGTCGAGCGCGGTTTTGTACGCGGCTTTGACCTGGCCGAAGATCTCGGTTTCACCGAGCACCATCGAATCAAGCCCGCTGACGACGCGAAACAGATGACGCGCGGCTTCATCGGCGTCGAGATTGTAGAGCACGAGTGCTTCGGCATGCTCGGGTTGAAGCTCGAAACGCTGAATGAGGTAATCCCGCAGCGCTACATGGCTTTCGGTTCCCGCCGACAACGTATGCGCGGCGTATAGCTCGACGCGATTGCAGGTGCTGATGACGACGCTTTCCTCAAAACCGGGCAGTCCGCGCACCTGCTGCACGGCCTGCGGCACCTGCGCATCGGGAAATGCGAGGCGCTCACGCACTTCGACGGGCGTGGTTTTGTAGTTCAGGCCCACACAGACGAGGCCGCCGCGGTTGTCAGTCGGCTCAGGCATGCGTGACGATCCAGAGCGAGATGAACGGCAGGATGAAGCCGGTGACCGCCAGCCACGCGGTGCGCCGCGGCGAGGTGAAATGCCGCCACATCAAAAGCGCGATCACCGCATACAGGCCCCAGACGCTCCAGGCAAAGACGACGTGGCCGGTTCTAGTCATCGGCAGATGCAGGCCGAGGGAGATGCCCAGAGCAATGCTCAGCAGCAGCAGTCCGAGACGCACGAGGCGCTGGATCGCATGCGCGAGGCCCTGGATCGGCGGCAGTTGATAAAACAAGCCGCCGATGTGATGCAGCTTCAACATGCGCTCTTGAATCAAGTACATGACTCCCGTGATGCACGCCAGGGCGAAGGCCGCGTAGGAGATGAGCGCCAGCGCGATATGCAGCTCCACCAGCGCATTGATCGGGCCTTTCGGCGGATACGGCGCGAAACCGGCCGCGAAGGCGATCAACTGCATGATGGCGACGAGCGGCGCGGTGAAAAGACCGAGCAGCGAATTCCGGAACGACGACCCCACCAGGAAGTACAGCATCACGACGCTCCACGCGATGAAGACAAGGACGTCCGCCAGGCTGCGGATCGGACATTGCCGCGCCTCCTGGCCGCGCAGATAGATGAAGCCGGTCTGCAGCACAAAGCCGAGCGCCATGAGCGCGAATTGCGCGCGCGTCTTTTTCCACGCGCCTGATTTGAGCGCGGACAACGCCTGTACGACCGCGCTCATGAAGACGAACGTGGCGGCGGCCAGAAGCTGCTGGGAGGTGGTCATGGCGGGAGGGGGCGGATACTCGCGGGCAAGGCACGTTTTCGCAAGGGTGAAGGCACCGGGATGAACTCCGCTCCGCGCTGACGCGCGGAAGGAACACCGGACGCGCCGCCGCCCTGGGTGGGGGACGCGCCCCTTTCAAGCGTCTCGTCCCACGAATCTCCGAGGTGCGGCATCAGCCGGGAAACGGCTAAATCGCCAGCGCGTTCTCCGCGTCGCCGAAGTGGCTCGTTTTGACACCCATGCGGTCCATGAGAGCGATGTGGAGGCGGCAGAGTTTGCGGTTGGGGTCGGCGCTGAGGTCGTGGAAGCGGCCGCCTTGAATCGTGCCGCCGCCGCCGCCGACGAGGACGACGGGGAGCTGGCGTGAGTCGTGCGCGTTGCCGTCCATGAGGCTGCTGGTGAGCAGGATCATGCTGTTTTCGAGCAGGGTGCGCTCGCCTTCGTTCGTGGCCTGCATCTTGGCGAGGAACTCGGCCCAGAGTTTGACCTGATGCTCGTTCACCCGCTGGTACATGCTGAGGCGGTGCTCGTCGCCGGCGTGATGCGACAGCTCGTGGATGCCACCGCTGATGCCGTCGAGACTGGGGAAGCGCATGTTGGAGAGGTCGTTGTTCATCATGAAGGTGGCGACGCGGGTGCGGTCCATCTGGAAGGCGAGGAGCATGATGTCGAACATGAGGCGCAGGTGGTCTTCGCTGCTCGCAGGGATGCCGACGGCGGGTCGGCCGAGCGTGACGGTTTTCACACTGGGCTGCCAGCCCTGGCCGTTGGTCTCGGCCTGGCTGATTTTTTCGGCGAGCTCGACGCGCTGCTCGATCTCGCGGACGGAGGTGAGGTATTCGTCGAGCTTTTGTTTGTCGCGGCTGCTGAGCTTCGGTTTGAGGCTGCTGGCGTCTTCGAGCACGAGGTCGAGGATGCTTTTGTCGCGCTTGCGGCGACTGCCGTCGTCGAAGAGCTGGTCAAAGGCTTGCTGGGGGAAGATTTCCTTCGGCGCGGGCGTGGTAGGCGTGCTCCAGGAGATGTAGGCGGAGTAGATCGACGTGAAGCCGCTATCCGTGCTGTAGCTGGGCCGCTCGGTGCCGAGCACGACGCTGGGGACGGGCGTGAATTTGCCAGTATGCGCGGCGATGAGCTGATCCATCGTGGTGCCGACCTCGACATCGGTGGTGGTCTTTTTCACCTTCAGGCCGCAGAGCACGTTCATCTTCGGATAGTGGCCGCCTTCGCCTTCGACCGTCGTTGGATTCCACAGTCCTTTGAAGACATTCACATGCTTCTTCAGTCCTTCGAGCGGTGAGAGGGTTTTCATGAGCTCCATGCCGTTCGCGCCCATGGTCGCGCCCCAATGATGCGGATTCACGCCGTTGCCGGTGAAGCACACCGCCAGACGACGCGGCGCGGTGTTGTTTTTGACCGATTCGGCTCCGAAAGCGCAGAACGACTCCAGCCACGGCAGGCCGAGGGCCGCGCCGGTGCCGCGGAGAAAGTGACGACGGGAAGATTTCATGTGTGGGTGGTATTACGGATTGGTGGCGACGGTTGCTTCGGCACGGCGATTGAGGAACTGCCTGCTCTTCACAATCTCCAAAACGCCGGCGGAAAACTTGCCGCTGTTGGCTTTGAGGGAGATTTGCATCTGGGTGAGCAGCTTTTTGTCGCTGGGCAGTGTCTGGCGGCCGAGGGCGTAGCCGAGAAGTTTGCGGCAGAGCTGTGTTGTGACACTGGCCTCATTTTTTTTGAGGTACTCGCGCAAGCCGGTGAAACCGGTGAATTTGGAGCCGTCCATCATCTCACCGGTGTCGTCGATCCTGCCGCCGGTGTCGTCGGCGGCACGGAAGCGGCCGATGGGGTCAAAACTCTCCAGCGCGAAGCCGAGCGGGTCGATGCGCTCGTGGCAGACGGCGCAGGCGGAGTCCGTGCGATGCTGCATGAGCGCCTCGCGCAGCGATGCCGGCTTGCTGGTTTCCTTCAGCTCCGGCACGTTCGGCGGCGGCGGCGGGCTGCTGAAGCCGAGGACGACTTGATAGAGGAAGTCGCCGCGCAGCACGGGGCTGGTGCGGTCCGGGCGCGAGGTCTTCGTCAAAATGGCCGCCATGCCGAGCAGGCCGCCGCGGTGATGTTGCGCGATGCCTTTGACCTCGCGGAAGTCCGCGCCTGTGACATCGGGGATGCCGTAGAATCTGGCGAGGCGTTCGTTGAGGAAGGTGTAGTCGCCGCTGATGATGTCGGAGACGCTGCGGTCATCGCGCACGAGATGGGTGAAGAACTCCACGGCCTCGCGCTGCATGTCGGCGCGGAGTCCGGGCGTGAATTGCGGGAATTTTTTCTCATCGACGGTGCTCTTCTCGTCGAAGCCGTTGAACTTCAGCCACTGCCCGGCGAATTCTTCCGCCAATGCGCCGGCCTTGGGATCACGCAGCATGCGCCGCGTCTGCGTGGCGAGCACTCCGGGTTTGAGCAGGCTGCCGTCATCGGCGCTGCGTTTGAGTTCGTAGTCAGGCTTCGAGGCCCAGAGGAAATAGCTGAGGCGTGAGGCGAGCTCGTGCGCGTTCAGCGGCACCTCGGTGATTTTCGCGTCGGCGAGCCGCGGCAGCGTCTCGGCTTTGAAGAGAAAATTCGGAGAGACGAGGGTGCGCACGAGCACCTCGCGCGCGGCGGACTCGCGATCGAGCTCCTTCTGGCGTCCGGCGAAGTAGAGAGCGTCGAGCTTCGCGTTCTCATCGCCGGTGAGCGGCCTGCGCCACGCGAGGCTGGCGAAGTAACGCAGGTGGCCGCAGAGCAGGCCGTCGTATTCTTTTTCCTGCTGCGGGCCGAGCCTGCCGGGCGCGGTGTAGCCCCAGTCCTTCTTCATCGCGGCGAGGTAGTCTTTGTCCTTCTGGCCGAGGAGCTGGCCGAGTTGCTCGTCGCTGAAATAATACACGCCGATGCCAGGGCGTTCGTGGTGCATGTTCTCGGCGACGATTTCGAGGCGGCGCTCGAACATGTCGGCGAAGGCTTGTTTCATCGAGTTGAACTCGCCCATGGTCTGACGGGCGGCTTTGGTGCCGCGTTTCCAGATGGTGAGCACGCCGGACATGACCTTCGTCACATCGCGCGGCTTGTCGGTGCTGAGCGCCCACTGGACGGTGGCGTCCTCGACCTCGGGGTTTTCCATGTCGAGACGCGTGTCCGCCTTCAGCCGATGAGCACCTTCCGGCAGCGGCAGGGTGAAAACGGCGGGCGCGGCAAAGGCGAGCACATGCGGCTCGATCTTGCGGCCGGGCAGCGGATGCCTGCCATAAGCGGCACGCGCCTTTTCCAGCTCGGCGATGCGGGTCTTCAGCACGTCGATATCCGGCGGCGGCGGGTTTGCGGCGGCCTGTTTCTTTTTTTCGTCGAGCGTCTTGGCGAGCCAGTGGAAGTAATTGAGCTTCTGCTTGCCGATGCTGACCTCAATGTAGGTGACGAGCGCGATGTCGCCTTTGCTGCCATCAGCGGTGTCGCCAAAGCAGAGGTGGACGTGTGTTTTGCCATTCACGGAGGTCTGCATCGGATACAGGCGGAGGCCGTCGCTGTCCTGCTGATGCCGCTGGGTGCCTTCGCCGGGGCGTTTGGGATTATTCCAGGACTGGCGGTCCGCCGCGATGGTCTGGATGATGGGCAGGGCGGCTTTTTCATTGTCAGGCAAGGCACGCCAGGGCAAGCGGGTGAGGTCGAGGAAGCGTGATTTCGGCCCCGTGTTGTTCAGGTGATTCCACCAGTTCTCGAGGAAGTGGATGTTGAGCTGCATGTCCTTCGCGAGCTGGTCGAGCGGCACGTTCTGCTGCTTGTGCCTCCAGCAGGCGAGCATGTAGTCGCCCTCGCGCATGGGGTCGAAGTCCTTCGGCAGAAACGGCGCGGCTTTCTGCTGATACCACACATAGAGGCCCTGCTGCGCCTGCGCCTTCACCTGCTCCGGGCCACGCAGGCCGATGCGCTGCGGATGAAACACGATGCCCGTGCCCGGCATGATGGTGGCGTGGTCGGCGAGCTTTCGCGCGGCGGAGAAATACTTGTCGATGGCCGCCGGGCTCATGAAAAGCACGTCGCCGGTGTTGGTGAAGCCCTCGCCGCCGCCGCCATCGGTCTGGAATTCTTTCGCCAGGCCGTAGTCGCGGCCGGTGAGATCGCGGATGGTGTTGTCGTACTCGGCGTTGGTGAGGCGGCGCATCGTCACCTGGCCGGGGTCGCCGGATTTTGCCTCTGCAAGCTGGTGGATCGCCGCCTGCACCCAGCTGGTGATGCCGACCTTTTCCGCCGGTGTGAGCTGTTTCGCCTTGCGCGGAGGCATGTCGCCATTTTCGATGGTGTCCCTCACCGTGTTCCAGATTTCGAAATTCACCGGCACATCCGGATTCGCAGCAAACTGCTTCAAATCGACATCTCCCTTCATCTTGTCCGCGTTGTGGCACTCGTAACACTTGGCGGCAAGCATGGACTCCACGGTCTTCCAGTCCGCAGAACGGGCTGGAAGGGCAAAAAGGAACGAAGGGACGAAAAAGACGACGAAACGACGCATCGGGGGAGGAGTCTTACGCACCGAGGTGGGCAGTTTTCATGCCTGAATTGCCCTGGCGTAGCTTCATTTGAACATCTGTTAGCCCGCCTGTGGCAAAGGCGGCCTTGTTATTGCCACTGATGACGCGGAGGTGATGCCGAGGATGATCTGCGCCATCTTCCGATGCCCGGCGGGGCCACAGCATGAGGAACGATGGAACGCGACTGAAGGCCGGGGACGTTCGGGATTGACGGTCGCGGCGGCTGTCAGCTATTTTTTCCCGTCATGAAAACCATTCTTTGTGTCCTCGCGGTGTTTCTCGGTTCTTTTTCACCCGCTCATTCCGACTGGGTCATCATTCAGAAAACGGTCACGGAGGGGCAGGAGAAGGAGACGACCACCAAAATCAAAGGCGCTCAGGCGCGGGTGGATGTGGGGAAGGAGATGAGCGTGATCACCGGAGCGGAGGGCATGCAGATGCTCATGCACGCCCAGAAGGTCATCATGGAAATGGACCTGGCCACGATGAAGGCAGCGCTGGAGATGGCGGCGAAAGCATCCGCGCCGCTGGACAAGCAGGCTGCCGTCAAGCCGGTCGCAACCGGACAAAAGGAGAGGATTGGCGAATGGGTGGCCGAGGTTTTCACCTGGGATGGGCCGCTGGGCAAAGGGCGCTTCTGGGTGGTGCGGGATTTTCCAAAGTCCGCTGAGATCAACGCGATCAACGACAGGCTGGGCAAGACGATGGGCAGCGCGCTGGCCGGTCTGGCGCCGCAGGCGGCGGACTTCAACGGCATGGTGGTGAAGTCGGAGATGATGATGACGGGCAAAAGCGTGAGCACCCTGCTCGTCTCCGCGAAGGAGCAGGAGGTGGACGCGAAGGAGTTCACCGCACCCGAAGGCTACCATGAGATGAAGATGCCGATGCTGCCGGGCAGCAAATAGGAGCTTGCAGGCTTCTCAGCGAAGTTGACCGGAGATGAGGCGTTCCGGCCTGCCCCGGGAGTCAAGCGCGACCCAGACACGCTGGCCGGGCCGCACGGGCGGGGAGCCGGAGTCACGCATGAGATAGCGGGTGCCGGAGTCAGCCAGCACTTCGACGGTGCGGGCGGAATTTCTGGAGACACGACGGTCATGGGCATAGCCCAGGCCGCCGCCGAGCAGCGCCCCGCCACCTGCGCCGATGGCATGAGCCGTGGCCCCAGTGCCGATGCCGCTGCCGATGGCGGCGAGCCAGAGGGCGCTCCAGAAAGGAGTGGTGCCGCCTGTCTGGCGCATGTCCATGGTGACTCGTTCCACCACGCCGGACTCCATGAGGTGAACATTTGGATTTCGTGAGGCGCAGGAGGCGAGCAGCAACGCGATGAGGAGGTTTTGGAATCGGGCGGTCATGGTTTGAGGATGTGAGTTTGTCGGTGACGGACGTCCGGGATCACTCCGCTTTGCTCTCCAGAGTGTAGGCTTCCACGCGGAATGCCAGGCCCTGGAGGCGCAGTTCATCACCCGGATTGAGAGGGGCGACTTCGCGGAAATGGAGATGGCGGCCGTTTAATTCGACCGTGGAAGGGATCGGGGCCTCCACCCAGAACATGCCGGCATGGTGGTGAAAACGCACAATGCTGTCCTGTGTGTTCTGAACGAGAAATGCGAGGCGGCCGTTCGAGTCGATGCCAAGGCTGGCATCGGTGAACAGCCAGGCGGCCTCAAACGGAAGCGTGCCGCGGTCGAGGGAGAAGAAGGCGCAGGCTCCGCGGCGCAGGGAGCGGTGTTTTGACGCGGGCCACCCGGTGACGACGGGACCGGGCGCGGGATAGGCAGATTTCATGGAGCGCATTTCCAGCGGATATTCCCCCGCAAGAACGAGGGTCATGGGCAACTCGGCGATTTCAGGACTGCCGAGGCGGTGTCCGGCGGTGAAGGAAGGATTGGTGGTGCCGGTGTCGGCGAGAAAAACCTGGCCGTTCTGCATGAACACCCTGGTCTGGGCACGGCTGATCAGACGCGTGCGGCTGTCATTGACGGGGCTGTGCGGCCGGAACTGCGCGACATAATCGCTGTGCGTGCTGGCACGGCCAAGCCAGAGCGATTCATCAGCGATGAGCGCGATGAAGGGCTGGGAGTTTGCGAGTGGTTTCAAGCGCAGCCTTTGCGCGGGCTTGACCTCCATGCCGCGGAGATCTTCCGGCACCTGCAGCACCTGACGGCTGGCCTCGGCCACAGCGGTGTGCCCGGCCAGGGCGGCGGTCAGTTGCGCGAGAAAACGCGGGAGTGTCAGGTCGCCCGATTGTTCATGTGAGAGGGCGAGGCGCAGCATGCCGTTGATCTCGGCGCTTAATTCCGGCACGGGAGTGAAGCGCGCCTGGCCCTCCCCGGACAAGCCGCCGACATCCTGCCCCAGCAGCAGCATGGCCAGCCGTGCGAAGTGGCCCACCACACGCGGCGTTGACTGCGCGCCGGAAATGACTGATTCGATGACGAGCTGCGGAGCGTCCAGCAGGAGTCCGTTTTCATCAGCTTCTCCGCTGGTTGAAGGAAGCCAGAATTGATCGAGCGAGGTCGCCATGTAACGGCGCTCCAGCAGCGACCAGAGAGCCTCGTATGAAGCATGGATGATCGCCAGCAGGCGGGCCACCGCAGGGCGGGGGAAGGCGCGGCGCTCACGCAAGGCGTCGAGCAGGGTGCGTCCGGAAGGAAGCGGGCGCGCGACATGCAGGATGCGCGGATCGTTGCGCACATCGACCGGGCGCAGCAATTCAGGCCGCGTGGACTTTTGCAGCACCTGCATCTGGCCGGAAAGACGGCGCAACGCTTCGCCAACCTCGGCTGAAACATCCACGGCGGTCAGCACGACATCGCCCAGGGTCGCATGAACGGCCTCGGTCATGCGCCAGCCTTCGCGCACGCGCAGCTCGCGGCGGATCGTGTAGCCTTCGGGAGCGGCGAGCAGCAGCGTGGCGTCCACAGGCGCCGGGTGACGCCTGGTGATGGTGGTGGAGGCAGCGGTGCTTGTCGCAGGAGCTGCGGGGACATGGCTTGTCCGGTAGCCGGTGACCGGTGTGTTTGTGGTGACGTGGGCGGTGTGCGCACCAGTGGCATGCCCGCTTTCACCGCCACCCAGGAAATGGGAGACAAACTCATCCAGGGTCTCAAAGCTGTGCCGCTGCGTGCCGGCGAGAGCGCTGCGCAGGAGGGTGTTCTGATAAATGGTGAGCGAGGGGATGGCCCTGAAGCGTTCATTCTGACCTCCACCGCTGGCAGCAGCTCCGAGCAACTGGGTGCAAAGCGTGGCCAGGGGGGTCACATAATCCCGGGTGTTGTCCGGAAACGGATCGCCATCGCTGGTGGCAAAGGCGGCGGGATTGAAGGCGATGGTCTGCATGGCGTCAGACTGCACTCCGGACGACATGCCCAACAAGGGCATGTCAGGAATGAGCACGGTCATGACGCGGGAGTCGAAATCCGTCATCACCTGGGTGGCGTCCAGGGTCAGGCGAGGCCAGCCTTGGTCCACTGCGGCACGCAGCGCTTCGCCTAGCATGGCGACCAGCCATTCCACCTGCTCCACGGTCAGGCGCTGTTGCACACGCAGGATGTCCCGCAGGTCTCTTCCCGGCGGCAAAAACGCTGACATCCAGTGATATTCCGGCTCAAACTGATGCTCGGAAACCGTGGCGAGCAGGGGCGAGGAGGAGTTTTGCATCCGCCCGGCGACCGAACGCTGGCGTTCGACAGACTCACGCGACAGCGGCGTGGCATGATGCGCCCAACTGACAACCAGCGGAGAGGGCGACGGCTGCCCAAGCCGTGTGCCGCAGGCGCGGCGATGCAGGGGGGAGGGGGCGTGCAGCCGCTCTCCGAAGTTGAATTTTTCAAGCAGCTCCTGATCGAGGCGGGAAAGACTGGACATCTGGGGTGGCTTCACGCTGCCGGATTTATTCGAACTGCACCTGCACATCTTTCATCACGGGCATGATGAGCGCGGGTGTGCGGCGAGGCTGTGGGGGCGGAGCGGATTGGGCCTCTTTGGCAGATGGTGACGGTGTAGCAATCGGAGACGGTGATGCTGCAGGCGGAACCGGGGAATTAGCCACGGGAGCGCTTTGGGGTTTGTCTTCCATGACCGGCGAAGTGTCCCAACGAATGACGAAAGTGTCCTGGTCGGCCGGTTTTTTCTGGGTTTTGTCCACATAGCCGGGTGGTACGGGCAGGGGGGATGTGAGATGCGAGCCTGCGTGCGAAGGAAGGCCCGACTGCGGCCAGTCGCGGTTGATGAACGCCTTGATCTGTTCCTGGATGATCGCGAGCGAGGGCAGGTGCCAGCGGCCGTCAGTGCCAGGCTGCACTGGGAACACGAGCTTGCATGTGTTGCCGTGTTTGTCCGCCACCTTGAATGTGATCGCCGAATCATACATTGGCGCGATTTTGTCCAGGGGGCGCAGCCGTTTGATCGTCGTGGCGCCTTTCAGGTTCGCTTCGGGAATGGTTTTCCCCAAAGAGGCGCGCAGCTCGCCCACCTTGTTGAGCAGATCGTTTTCCATGGCCTCAACGAGCAGGCCGAGGCTGTCGGCGGTGCGGGCTGTCGCGGCGGGAGTGATGGATTGATCGGACGGGGTGGCGGGGCGGGACGCTTGTTCCTGCAGTTTCTTCTCCAGCTCTGCAATTTGCTGCTCCGCCTTGCGCAGCTTTTGAGCAGTTTCGGCAATGTGCTGCGAGGTGATTGTGGTTTGCGCGGGCTGCTGCGTCCGTTCCGCGAGTTTTTTCTCCGCCACCGTCAGTTTTTCGCGCAACTGCCGCAGTTCCTGCACCTGGTCTTCGTTCTCCAGGCAGCCAGACAGGAACATCACAGCAAGGAACCCCGTGAGAATGCGGGTGGGTGCGGATGGTTTTGCGAGTTTCATATGAGGAGCCGTGGCGGTTTTTGCCGTGTTTACTCAAAGCGTATCTGCACATCTTGCTGCACCGGCATGATGGCCTTTGGCACGCTTGGTCTCGGTGCTGCCGCAGGGGCGGGCTTGGCCGCCGCAGGGGTCGTGGCGGCTGTGGCGACGGGCTGAGGTGCCGCCGCCGCAGGCGGCGCGGCCGCCCTCCCCGGGGCGGTATCCCACTGAATAACGACGGTGGGGGCGGTACCTCCACCTGGCGTGGAGATGTTTGCGATGGCCGGTTGTGGCAGCGCCGAGGGTGCGTGGACGTCGCCAGGCGTGTGAGCGGCGGCTGGGACAACCGGAGCAGGGGCGGCGGCCACCTGCGAAGCGGTCAGTGGTTGCGTGGCTGCGGTGGCAATGTGTTTTTGCACATCCGCCGCGCCGGGCAGACGCCACTGGCCGTCCAGTCCGGCCTGGACTGGAAACTCCAGGCGCCGGGCCTGACCCTTTGCGTCCGTGATGTTGAACACGACGGCAGATTGGAAGGCGGTGGCAATTTCCTCCGGGAGACGGAGCCGTTTCACCGTGGTTTCCTGGATGTTGGCGGACGGGAGCGCCTGCTCCACGGACTGCTGCAACTCATTCACTTTGGTGAGGAGGCTTTGCTCCATGGATTTGACGAAGCCGCGGAAACTTTCCTCGCTTCCCTTTGACGTGCTGGTCGCGGCGGAGGCCTGTGCCGCGCTCCGCGCGCTTTGCAGCTCTTTTTCCAGGGATGCTATCTTTGCGGACGCAGCCTCCAATCTGGCGGTCGCTTCAGCGCCGGCTTTTGGGTCAGCGACAGGAGCCGGGGTTTGTTGCGCGGCCTCGACTGCCTCAGCCGCCTTTTTTTCAGCCGCTGCCAGTTTGTCACGGAGCATTCGCAGCTCCATGATATGGCCTTCGTTTTCCGAACATGCTGACAACGCGGTGACACAGATGATGCAGGCGAGCACGCCATGCTGGGGAAAACCATGGAATGAGAAGGTTTTTGCGTTCATGGAAGAAACAGGCTTGACCGTTATCGGCGTGAAGGCGTTAACTTCGGGCGTGAAGTCGCAACGCCAGCACGTCTGGCCTGAAACTAAAACAGAACCCCGCTTTGTCATGAAAAGATTCCGCCTGTTCCCCGGCCTCGCCCTCACCCTTGTGATGTCATCTTTGTCTGCGCAGGAGCAGAAAGCTCCCTTTGACATGTCCCAGGCAAAGAATTCCGAGCTGGGGCTGCCCAGTCCGATGGACAAGCTGCTGGGGCTGGATGCCGCGCTTGGCGGCAAGCCGGTTGCCTGGGCGGGGGTTTTTCAAGAAATCGCCCGCAATGCCGATCTGGGCGCCTTGAAAGAGGAGACCAATGTCTGCCTCGCGCTGGGAGTCCGGATCGCCGACGGCATCGTGGCGGTGAAAGCACGGGACGCGAACGCGCTCAACGATTGCGCCAATGACATCGAGGCGCTGGCCAAAAAACTCAAGGTGAGCGACACGCAGCTCGAGCGCGCCAAAAAAACCCGTGCGCTGGCCAACAAGGGGCAGTGGACCCTGGTGTTCTGGGAAATGGGCTGCCTGCAGGTGGACATCATGCATTCGCTCAACGAACGCGGAAATGAGAAGCGCCGCACGCTGATCATCGCCGCCGGCTGGCTCCAGGGCGTGCATTATGCGATGCATGTGATCAGCGGCCATTACACGCCCGCGCTTTCCAACATCCTGCGCGAGCCGTTGCTCGTCAAAGCCATGATGACGGAGATGCAGGCGCTGCCGGAGGCGACCAAGGCCAATCCGCGCGTGGTCAAACTCACGGCGGCACTGGCCGAGTTGTACGACATCGTGAACATCCCGCTCGACGGCACCATTGAGAAGGAAAAAGTGCAAAAAGCCAACCAGCTCGCTCAAAAACTTGCCGAAGAATTTGTTTTGTGATCCACGCGGATTTTTTTTCTTGCAATTGTCACGCCCGATTGCGTAATCTCGGGTTGCTATGAAGCTTTCCTATCTCTCACTTGTTGTTTTCGGCATTCTGACACTGTCAATTCGTACGTCGCAGGCTGATCCTGCGCAGGCTGAAGATGTGGCCTACCGGATGGCGGATTCATACATCCACAAAGGCTTCCAGATGGCTCCCACGGACCATTCCGGCATGCTGACAACGGGAGGGGCCGTCCGCTTCCTCATTCCGGTGGTTCGCGGCCTGGATTATGTGTTCCTCGTCGGCACAGATGATCTGACGCGCGACGTTGACATCTACGTTTATGACGAAGTCGGCCAGTTGATCCTGGATGACCGCCGTTCTTCAAAGCTCGCAGGCGTGCAGTTCCGCTCGTCCTACAACGGAACAGCGGTGGTTTATCTGCACATGGCCAGGGCCAACGGCCTGGCTTCCTACACCGTGCTTGTGGGGCGTCGTGGTGTGGCCAAGGAGGGAGTGATCCTGGACGGTTCCGGCGGAGGAGCCCCCACCGACGGCCCTGCCACCACCCAACTGCCGCAGGCACAGCCCAAAAAGGATTAGCAGCCGCAGCATCAGGCATTCATCAGGTTTCGCGCCACATTTTTCACCATATTCATCCCATGAAAAACAACATCACCATCCTTGCCGCCGCGCTGTTGCTCTCGAACTGCACTTATCACACCTATGTCGTGCCGCCGAAACCGGCGCCCAAGCCATCGACACCCGTGCGCAGAGTGACGACGACGCACAGCTCCTCCCCGGACGATTTCAAGGCGATCACCAAGCCTTCCACCTACAGCCATTGATCAGGGTGCATGCCCTGTTTCGACGGAGCTGGGTGAACCCCACGCAGGCCGCCCGCAGGGCGGCCTGTTTCATGTCCGCCCCGAACCAAAACTTGCGACTTGAACGCGTACAGTTCAAACCGAAGTCTTGTGAGATGATTTTTTCTCAACCCCATGACATCCCGGCTTCTTGCTCATGAGTGACAATGTCCCCACCAATCTCGATGACATAGAGTTCGGAGCCACCATGCGCGGGCATCAATCGGGGGATCTCGCATTCAAACGCTTTGCGTTGAAGCGGGTGCTGGGACGCGGCGGCATGGGGGTGGTCTGGCTGGCCGAAGACACGCTGCTGGGGCGGGAGGTGGCGCTCAAGTTCGCCCCTGACACGCTTCGTTCCGACGATGCGGCGATCGAGGAGCTCAAGAGCGAAACACGCCGCGGGCAGGATCTCGCGCATCCGAACATCGTCAGGATTTTTGATTTTTTCCTTGATGACGATCATGCGGCGATCTGCATGGAATATGTGGACGGAGACACGCTGGCGAAGCTGCGCGTGCTCCAGCCCAACAAGGTTTTCGAGCCGCGCCAGGTCGCGCGCTGGGTGGCGCAGATGCTCGACGGCCTCTCCTACGCGCACCGCCATGCAAAAATCGCCCATCGCGATTTGAAGCCGCCGAATCTCATCATCAACTCGCAAGGGGATTTGAAGATCATGGATTTCGGCATCGCCCGCAGCATCCAGGACTCCATGTCGCGGGTCACTATCGCCGGCAATTCGACGGGGACGCTGGCTTACATGAGTCCGCAGCAGGCGGCGGGCAAGTCCGCCAGCCCCTCCGATGACATCTACTCACTTGGCAGCACGCTGTATGAGATGTTCACCGGCAAGCCGCCGTTTTACACCGGTGATTTTGTCCGGCAAATTCGTGAGGATGTCCCGCCCACGATCAGCGAGCGGCGCTTTGAATTTAATCTCGGCAGCACAGAGCCGTTTCCCGCCACCTGGGAGGATGTGATTTGCCGCTGTCTGGCCAAGCATCCGGAGCTCAGGCCGGCCACGGTGGATGAGGTGGGTTTTCTGCTGGGATTGGGGCTGGGCGGTCAGGTGCCGTCGCTGACACCCTCGACGATGAGTGATCTTACAACAGCAGCGGGCTTGCATCCGGCTGTGGCGGAAACGGCGGTGTCAGCGGGGCGGGCGGTCACCGTGCGAATGGGTGAGACGCTGTCACCACTGGCCGCGCAGCAGCGCAGCACCGCCAGTGCTCCTGCCATCAGCGGGGTGCCTGTTGAGGAATCCAGCCGGCAGCCGGGCAAAAAGGCAGTTCCAGTGTGGTTGATTGCCGTCGGCGCGGCCTTGCTTGCGGTTGGCACCGCTTATTTTCTGTGGCCCCCGGGCAATTCCGGGACGGCAGCCGATGAAACGACGAATGGAGGAACGCCGGGCACTCGCGCAGACGGGACAGAGAAGCGTGATATCACTCAGGCAGAGGAGCCGGCCAGGTCGGAAAGCGCGCCAGTCAAGGCGGATCAGCCTCTGGTGGTCCCCACAGGATATCCCACGATCCAAGCGGCTCTGGCAGCGGCCAAGCCGGGGGAGACCGTGCGTGTGCAGACAGGCACTTATGAGGAAAACGTGAAACTGGCGGATGGCGTGTCTCTCGCCGCCGACCCTCCAGGCTCCCGTGTGCTGGTCACAGTTGAAGGCAAGTCCGGCAGCGCCTTGGAGGCGGACAAAGTCAAGACTGCCGTCAAAATCAGCGGCCTGACTTTTGCCCACAGCGGTGATGATCTGGCCGCGGCCGCTCAAGGGCCTGCCGTGGTCAGCATTTTGTCCAGCAACGTCACCTTTGAGAACTGTGTGTTTGAAAAGGGGCTGGGGGATGGAGTGAAGGTGGAGGGCTCCAGCCGGGTTTCGCTGGCCAACTGTGCCGCGCGACAGAACCAGGGCTGCGGTTTCCTGCTGGCCCGTGGTGCGTATGCCGGGTTGCAAAAATGCCAGGCGACCAGCAACGGCCTGGATGGCATGTCTGTCACTGGAAGATCGACTGCGGAGGCCGCAGAGTCCGATTTCACGCGCAACCAGGCCAACGGTCTGGCTGTGGAAAAAGGAGCGTCGCTCAAGGCGGTGCAGGTCAATGCCCGTGAGAATGTGCTCAACGGCTTGTATGTGCTCGATTCCGGCACCCAGGCGAGCTGGAAGGGCGGCAGCTTGAGCAGCAACGGTTTCGTCTTCAGCGGCAACGCCAGCAGAGGCACTGAAAGCGGCCAGGGTGGCGGCGGGCTGGTGGCTGAGAACGCGCCGGTCGTCGTTTTGGAGAACGTCATGGTGGAAGGCAACGCCAAGTCCGGTGTGCAGCTTCTTGAGTGCTCCGCCGGCAGCGTCATCCGCAACTGCACAGTCAGGAGCAACCCTTACCGCGGCATCATGCTGATCGGCGCCGCCGGTCAGGCGGACATCACGGTGGAGGGGAATCAATGCCTGGGGGGCGGGCAGCACGGCATCACCATTCAAGGCGCCGGTTTCAGTCCCAGGATCCTGCGCAATCACTGCGCCTCCAACGCCCTGACCGGCATCTTTGTCTATCCTGGCGCCACTCCGAAGCTGGAGGGCAACACCTTCGAGGGCAACAGCAAGGAGATTGAAAACGCCGTGCAGTGATCCGGTTGATGTCCGGAACTCCTTCCTCAATCCACCAGTTTCACCACCGGCTTGGGGCGTGATCTGGCGGTGTTGTTGATGGAGATGGCATTGGGGGCGAAAATCTTGCCGCCGGCGGCGGTGGTGGAAGGCAGCAATCCCGTCTCATTCCAGGAGAGGCCGCCCTTGGCGAATATCATGCCGGTGGTGAGCGTCAGCACGCCGCCGCTTTTGATGGTCACGATGTCGGCGCCCTCCTGACCGTTGTTTTTATCTGAGACGACGAGTTGCAGCACGCCTTTGCCATAAGTTTTCTGCCCCTGGCTGGCGGCGCGATCAGGGATGTTCATCACCAGCGCGGCGATGAAAACCTCGGATGCACTGGCGGTTCCTTCGTCTTGGAGAATGGAAATCTGTGACGGCTTGAGCACGGCCGCCTTTTCGGCCTCGATTTTGCGCGGCGGGAAGCCGCGCTCCAAAATGGTGGCGATCTCCGCGCCGGGATCGAGAAAAAGCGCGGCCAGTTCGACCGCTCCCATCAATGATCCGCCCTGGTTTCCGCGCAGATCCACGGTCATGAGCCGTGCGGAGCCCTGGCCCTCGCTTTGCAGCGCCTTGAAGGCCGCCTCCCCCATGCCATGTTCGAAGCGACGCACCCGCAGTACCACGCCGCCGGTGTCCTTCTCAATTCGAAACGCCGGCGAGATCGACCCCGCCTCACGCGTGACCGGGAGCAACTGCTGGCGCCCGGTGCTTTTTTCGATGCGCAGCTTCACCTCGGTGCCTGGCGGTCCCTTGATCCATGTCGCCAGCAGGTCCACGGACTGGTTTTTCACCGCACGGCCGTCCACGGAGACCAGCTTGTCCCCAGGGCGGATGCCGGACAGCGCGGCCACGCTGTCAGGATACGGGTAGCAGTAATAGGTGCCGTCACGTTCTTTCAAACTCATGCCGATACCGCTGCCGGACGTGGCGCGCGCCTTGTCAATGCGAGCCGCGTCCTCCGTTGTCTCGTAGCGGGTGTAGGGGTCGATCTTGCGGCAGTACGCCGCCAGCGCCGCCTCCGCCAGCTCCACTGGTGAAAGGCGTTGTCCAGGCAAAGCGGCCAGCAAGGCCAGGTGTTTCCGCGCACCCTGCAATGCCTCGGTCTCGGTCATTTGTGCCAGGTCGGGCGCGGGAGGCAGGTCGCTCCCAGTGACGATGCCTGACTGATGCAATTCTGCGAGCGACCGGGTGACCACCACGGGTGCCGTCAGAGGATAATAACAACGCTTTTCGATCACGCTCGCGCACTCGCGCAAGGTCTCCACCGCAGCATCCAATTCCCGGCCATCCGCCTGGGCGTGGGCGCTGCTGGCCGACAACCACCCGCATGCCAGCATGCCAGCCAGCATCCACCTGCTGCGATGGACATGACCGCCGTCCATTATTGGTTTTTGAGCCGGTCATGCTCGGCCCGCAATGCATTGGTGCGCCGCCTCTGGTAAGCACGCTCGTCATCAAGCGCGGCCAGCGTGTTCTGCCGTTCCTGGATGCGCACATCCGCCTTGGACTGCGACCAGCCGAACAAGCCGCCTTGGGAAGGATCGCCCGTTGTTTCACAACTGGCGAGACTCAGGGTGCAGAGCACCAGGGAGAGTGAAATGGAGCGTGACATGAGGATGCGTTTTGAAGGTGCGTGTCAAAGGTGCGCAGGCGGAACCCCCGCCCTTTGGTCAGACATCGATCTCGCGGTTCAGGCTGGCCAGACGGTCGTAGTTGCTGGACATCGTGCCACGGGTGCTGCGCAGGCTGATCACCTCCTGTTTCAGGGCAGGACTCTGCTTCTCACCCAGCACGTCCTGCTGCAGCTTGATCTCGTTGTCGAGCTTCTGCATTTCCTTCGTGGACTCCTTCTGCAGCTTCTGGATTTCGCTCTTCTTCTGCTGCAACACGCGGCTGTTGCCGGAGGATTTGGCGGCGGCGACTTCGGAGCGCAGCTTGCTGATCTTGGCGCTAAGGCTGCTGTTGTAGTTGCGTGCTTTCTGGTTCGTGGCACGGGCCTGGGCGATGCAGGCGTCGAGCCACTGCTCGGTTGATTTATAAGCGGCTTTCTTCTTCGCCACATGGTCTCCGTAGGCATAGCCGCCCACTCCGCCGGCGGCCGCTCCGGCAACGGCTCCGGCGATGATGCCGCTGGCACCGCGCCCTGTGAGCGCTCCGATGCCTGCGCCGGCCAGGGCGCCCAGGAAGGCCCCGCCGAGCGCGCCTTCCGTGCGTGTGCGCTTGCCATCATCTTTGATATTGGTGCAACTGCCCAGCATCGCTGCCAGGACGACGGTGACGGTCAGACGGATGGTGCGTGTGCTCATGGCGGTATGGGGGGCTGGATATATTTGAAATATGCGCTCTCATGAAATCATATTGCAGATCGATTGACCAGTTATTTTCTTGCCACTTGTAAAAATCATCAGCAGAAGCCATTCCATCACCACAGGCCAGAAATTCCCCTGACATTTCGCATTACCTCCTAAACTGCCCCCCATGAAAGGCCATATCTCAGTCTGCGCGGGTGATGCACCTGCAAGCCACCATGCCCTCAGCCAGGCGGTGTTGAAAGTGGGATCCTCCTCTGAATGCGAGATCTGCGGCTCCTCCATGCTGCCGGAGCATGCCCGTCTCAGTTGGGACCAGCGTTCCGCCACCTGGGTTCTCTCTGCGGCATCGGCAGCCGCGCGTTCGACACGTGTCAACGGTTCGCCGGCCACATCACCGGTCTATCTGCAGCATGGGGACATCATCGAGATGCCGGATGTTTTCATCCGCTTCCAGCGCGTGCCGGACACTCCCGTCTTTCATGGGCAGCCTACCGATGAGCTGCGACTTGCCAGGCTCTCCCGCGTGCTGATCGGGCGCGACAGTGGCGCGCAAGATGATCCTGACAAGCTGACACTCGACGCAGCGGACGCCTCCATCTCCCGCGAGCATGTCCTGTTGGAAAAGGATCCGCAGGGAGACTGGATCGCGGCCGACAAGAGCCAGGCGGGAACACCGCTCAATGACCAGTATTTCAGCCAGAAGCGGCTTCAGGTGGGGGATCGCATGCGTGTGGGCAGCTACACCTTCGAGTTCACCGGCCATTCCCTGAGGCGCGTGCCGCGGCAGACCGGCGGCCAGGTCAAGGCGCGCAAAATCGCCTTCACGCTGAAGTCCGGGCGCTCCATTTTGAAGGATGTGACGCTCGACATCGAGCGCTGCACCTTCGTCGGCATCGTGGGCGGCAGCGGCCAGGGCAAATCCACGCTGCTCAACGCGCTTTGCGGCATCAATCCCGCCACGCAAGGCAGTGTTTACATCAACGACGTGCCCTTGAACGACACGCGTCAGATGACCGCGGCCGGCATTGGTTTTGTGCCGCAGGATGACATCGTACACATGGAGATCTCGGTGGAGCAGGCGCTGCATTTCAGCGCGCGCCTGCGCCTGCCCCCGGAGACACCGCAACGGGCCATTGACAGCCTGGTGGATGAGACCATCGAGCGCCTCGGACTGACGGAGCACCGGCTCAAGCGCATCTCCCAGCTTTCCGGAGGCCAGCGCAAGCGTGTCAGCATCGCCACCGAGCTGCTTTCCAGGCCGTCGGTGTTGTTCCTCGACGAACCGTCCTCCGGCCTCGATCCCGCCACGGAATTCTCGCTCATGAGCCTGCTCAACAGCCTGGCGAAGACCTGCACCGTGGTGTGCACCACGCATGTGCTCGAAAACGCGCAGTTGTTCGACAAGCTCATCTTCATCCAGGACGGCCATGTCGCCTGTGATGTGGACACGGAGCGGGCGGATGTCAAAAAAGACGAGGTGTCCGTCGATCTCGACGACACCCACAGTCGCTCGATCACGAACACCTCGGAGTTCCGTCTGCGCTCCGCGTCTGAGATGGCGCTCGAATACTTCGGAGTCACCAGCCTGCTGAAGGTGTATCAGTTGTTTGCCAGAACCCGGGAGGAAGGCGGCAAAAGCGGCGCGGAGCTGCATCAGGAGTTCGTGGGGCGGAACGGGCGGGCCGACCGCCCGGACTTCGGCAGCGCGGACACCGAGGTCTCAGCCGCCAGTTCGGACCGGCGTGGCGGTGGTTACATGCGCAGCCTGGCGGTGCTGCTTTCACGTCAGTGGGCGGTGCTGCGCGCGGACCCCCTCAATCTGGTGTTCCTCGCCGCCCAGCCGTTGCTGATCGCATTGCTGGTCGGCTGGGTGGCGGACGAGGCGGTGCTGCGCTCCTTCCTCTGCATCGTGGCCACGCTGTGGTTCGGTTGCAGCAATGGCGCGCAGCAGATCGTGCGCGAGCTGCCCATCTATCGCCGCGAACGTGTCTGCGGCCTCGGCTCCAACTGCTACTTGCAGAGCAAGTACTTCTTCCTCGGCGCCGTCACCGCGCTCCAGGCACTGCTGCTGTTCCTCGTCACCCTGGCGGTGGCTCATGTTTTCCATCCACCGGATCTCGATCAGCAGGTCTTCCGTGAAAAAATCACCGCGCGTCTTTTCCCGCCGCCTGCCGTGGCTCCCGGAGCCCCTGCTGCCGATGAAGGTTTCGCCGTGGTCGAGGAGGGCGCCGCAGCACAGACGGCCGTAGCTGCGGACAATGGCGCCCTGGAGTCGGCGATGGCTCTTGAGGAGCAGCGCAAAAACTCCTTCACCGTCAGCATGATCCTGAGGCTGGGCACATTCTTTGAAGTGGCCGACAACCTGATGGAGGCCACCGAACCCGTCGGAGACCAGTCGCGCGAGACCGGTCTGCTGTCTCCCATGAGCCTCTCCCGCGTGTTTTTCTTCAGCGTCGGCATGAAGTTCCTCGCACTGCTCGCCACGGCCATGGTGGGCGTGGTCATCGGCCTGGCCATCTCCGCCCTGGTGCAGAACAGCACGCAGGCCGTGCTGTGGGTGCCGCTGGTGCTCATCCCGCAGATTCTTTTCGGCGGTTTTGTCGTCACCCGGCCTGAGATGTCGAAGTCCGTGCGCGTCGCCAGCGTGCTGGTGCCCAGTTATTGCGCGCAGCGTGTCATGGATGTGGCGCACCTCTACGGACAGTCCACGCCGCGCATGTCAAACCGAACCCGCTATCCGGTTTTCCTCACACCGGGAGGCGAGCGTGAGACCGTGGAGTGGAAAAGCCTCGACGGCACCCTCAGCGAAGACTACGACAAGGTCTCGCCCAACAACAAGTCCTGGCAGAATCTGATCGTTTTTGCCGGCCATGCGGGCGAGCACGTCAATGCCTTCGACATGTCCCGTGGCGTGAAGAAATACAAGGAGAGCGTCGAGGAGCGCGGGGATGTCCGTTATGCCATGGGCATCATCTACCACAATCTCCATCCCGCAGGCGTCTCCCTCGGCATTCTCGGCCTCTGGATCGCCTGCTGCTATCTGATCACCTGGTCCGGCCTGGTGCGCAAACAGAGCGGCAAATGACCTCCCGGCGCATCAGGGCGTGATCACGCACGCGTAGGCGGCTGTGTTGGCGCCGGGCATGGAGACGACGGCCTGGCGTTGCGTTTCGCGGGCTTCGAGCACACCGAGCACGAGTTGCAGCGCCGTGCCGGCGCCCATGCTTTCGCCGAGGACAGCCTTCGGACTGCGGACGGCATTCCAGGTCGTTTGCGACCACGCGGCGGCTTCCGCGCGGTCGATGCGCGCGATGCCGCACTGGTCGTCGATCAAAGTCGCGTCGCCATCGACCTTCGCAGTGGTTTGGGCCGCCAGTTCGGGCAGCAATGCGGCGCGTTCTTCCCAGGAGGTGTGGCACATCGGGCCGATGACATCACGAATCTGCGGCCCTGGGCCGTCGGCAGACAGCAGCAGGGCTCCCGCGCCTTCGGAAGCGACCAGTTTCGGATGATAATAGGTGAGCGCCTCGGCGCTGAGCCAGTCGGACTCCTCGGCGGCGATGACGAGGCATTCGGCGACGGTGCCGCCGCGGATCCAGAACGCGGCCATGTCCAGGGCCTCCATGACCACGTTCGAACCGCCGACAAGCGTGCTGACCGCGCCGTCGATGCCGAGGAACGAGGCGACGTGCGAGGCGGGCGCGTTAAAAACAGTCTCCGGGAAGATGAGCGGACTGGCCTGCGCGGGATTTTGCAGGACTTCGCTGTAAAAGCGGCCGGTGTGGTTCACACAGCCGTTCATCATGACATAAATGATGCCCAGCCCCTCTGGCGGCATTGCAGGGGGGCTTCCTGCGTCGGTCAATGCCTCCAATGCGGCGGCCAGCGAGTAGCGTGTGATCGCGCTGGCACGGCGCAGGCGCGGATGCCGCGCGGCCTTGTCCGAAGGCAGCGAAGGGACGGGCCGCACGGGACATGGCCAAGGGCGCTCATCACCGGGGCGGGCGCAATTGATCGCGGGGAGGGATTTTTTTACACGCACCGCGTGCAGCAGATCACTAGCGCTCCATCCAGCGGCGCTCACAGCGCCGACGCCGCGAACATGAATGCCTTCCGCGTTCATGCGGACCTCCTTCGCAGGACAAGCGTGGCGTTCGTGCCGCCGAAGCCGAAGGAATTCGTCAGCGCATGATCAAAAGATGCGCGGCGGAACTTCCGCACGAGGTCAAATTTCACGGCGGGATCGACCTCGCGCACGTTCAGGCTCGCGGGCAGCCACTGGCCGCGCAGGGCCATCAGGCAGATCACGGCTTCGACCGCGCCGGCGCCGCCGAGCAGGTGGCCCATCGCGGACTTCGTGGAGCTGACGGGGATGTTTTTCACGTCGTCACCGGCCCATGCGGCGATGGCGGCGGCCTCGGTGGCATCATTGAAGGGCGTGCCTGTGCCGTGGGAGTTGAGGTAGCCGATTTGCGCGGGTGAAACACCCGCCTGGGCGCAGGCTCCGGTCATGGTGCGGATCGCGGCTTTGCCCTCGGGATCGGGCTGTGTGAGGTGGTGCAGATCGGTGGCGGTGGCGTGACCGGCCATATCGGCCAGTGCCTCGCTTTGGTGCGCGTCCTCGGCTTCGAGCAGCATCACGCCGGCGCCTTCGCCGAGGGCGAGGCCGTCGCGCCGCGCATCAAACGGCCGCGGGATGCCGTCCGGCGCGAGCGCGCGCAGGCTGTCGAATCCGGTGAAGACGAGCCGCGCAAGCGCGTCGTAGCCGCCGGCCAGCACGCGTTTGCAGCGGCCT
>JAEUHJ010000027.1 GCA_016795375.1 Verrucomicrobiaceae bacterium | reverse complement strand
GACGTGCGCTGGCGGCGATGTACTCGGTCTGTCTCGTGCTGGGCCTCGTGGGCCTGAGCATTCTGCTGACAAAAGGAGTGGCCCTGCCGGTCGCAGGGGCGTTTTTATTCCTGCTGGCCCTCGGGGCGGCGCGCTATCTCGGCTATGTACGGAGCTGGAAGAATTTTCGCACGCAGATCAATGAGGTGCTGGAGAGACGCAGGCAGCGTGAGTATTTCCGCGCGTATGGCCGGGTGCTGGACTTCGAAGTGGAGCGCTGTGAGAGCCTGGAGAGTTTTTCGGCCATATTCCAGCACGGCCTTGAGCGCATGGGGCTAAGCACCACCGCGAATGAAAAAACCAATCCCGAGGTGTTGCAGATCGGAGCGGCGCTCACCTGTACTCTTCATCATCCGCAAAATGACGTCGAACGCCATGAATGGCACCTGCGTCTCGATGTGCTGGCTCCCGTACTGCAACGCTGCCTGGACAAGTGGGGAACTTTGCCCCCATGTCTGGCTTTGGAAAAAAAAGCTGACGCGCTCGCCCAGGCAACTGCATGAAACAGAATCCTCCCCAGCCTGCCAGAACCGATGGCACGCCAGTGCTTGTCAACGATGCCGCTGGAATCGAAAACTCCGGCCCGCTGCTCATCCCCACGGATGAGGAGGGCAAAACGACGGCAGAAGCGGCGAGTGAGGTTTCGAGCCGATCATCAAACGCTGATGACGAAGATGATCAGGAGGAAATCCATGACCTGTCCGGCGCGGCCTGGCAGGGCTGGGTGTTCGCCCTTTTGCCTGTCTTGATCTGTTTTTTCGGCGCGGGCAGGGAAACCTGGTCAAAGGGACTTGCTGCCGCCGGGCTGGGCATCGTGATGATGCTTTTCCCGGCGCAAAAAAGACTGCCGCGGCTGACAGGGCTGGCACTGCTGGCCGTCACCCTGGCGCCGTTGCTGGCCTTTCTGCCGGAACATTGGTTCCATGCCTCTCCCGCCTGGAGAACGCACCTGACGCAGGACTGGGGCATCGCCATGTCCGGTTCTCTGACCCCTCAGACGGCTGTCACACTCGAGATGTGGATGACGCTCGCCTTGTTCATGAGCTGGCTGTGGTGGAGCCTCAGCCGGGGATGCTCGAAGGAGCAGCGGCGTGTCATGCTGCAAGTGCTGGGAACAGGAGGCGTCCTGCTCTGCCTGTTCTCCATCCTGGAAGGCGCGGGCTGGTTGAAAATACCGTGGTGGCCACGCCGCCCAGAATGGTCGAATGCCTTCGGCCCCTTTGCCAACCGCAATCACATCAGCAGCATCGCCGCGATCACGACGGTGTTGTGCGCCGCCTGCGCTTATGACGCGCACCGGCGTAAATCACGCCTGTGGGCCTGTTTCGCTCTGATGCTGCTGGTCCCTGTGGCCTGCATTTTCACGAACACCTCAAGGGCCGGGGTGGTGTTGCTGTTCCTGGGCATCACTATCTGGCTTGGGACTTCAGCGATGAGGCGCGGCTTCTTCAAAAAAATGGCCGTCACAGCCTCCTTGGTGCTGATCATCTCCACACTGCTGGTGGTTTCATCCGGTGGCGTGTCCGCCCGCTTCCAGTCCCAGGGAGCAGGCATCCTCACGACAAGCCAGGGGCGCGAAGCGATTTACTCAAAGACTCTCGACATGATCTTGGCCGCGCCCTGGATCGGGCAGGGACTTGGCAACTTTGATGCCGTGTTTCCACAATTCGCCGGCACCTACAACTTGATGGGGCGTCCAATTCATCCTGAAAGCGATCTGCTCTGGCTGCTGGCCGAGGGCGGACTGCTCACCGTGCTGCCAGGCATCATCGTACTGGCATGGATTTTCAACGCCACCGGCCCCTGGTTCAAGCGGAGCCGCAAGCGCCGCGCCAGTGGCGGCGGGGACCGGCGCCTTCGCAATGCCGCAGCCATTGTCTGCGGCCTTGGTGTCGTGCATGGGCTGGTCGATGTGCCTCTCCACGAACCGGGATATTTCGCCTTTCTCGCCTTGCTGGCAGGCATCTCGATCCGTCCCCGCCGCCTGCCCTTGCCTGCCGCCTGGTGGCACAGAGCCTCTCTCCGCGTAGCAGGCACAGGAGCCTGTTTGCTTGGCCTGGGCTGGATCGCCACATCCCAGGGGCGTATTTTCATCCCAGGGAAGAGTGCTGCGGAAAATCTGCGAGAAAGAGCCGGCCAGATGATCGCGTCCGGCTCGTACGCCGATGCTTTGAAACTTCAAAGCGCCGCCCTGGTCCAGGCGCCGATGAGTTTCATCCTGTATTTCGAGCGCGCCCACAGCCGCCTCTATCTCCGGCAGCAGCCCCAGGAGGCTCTGGCGGACTTTTCCCGCGCCCGGATGCTGGAGCCCAACAGCACCAACATGAACTATGAAGAAGGGGTGATCTGGCTCGATTTCGACCCTCGTTATGCAGTGATCGGCTGGCGGAAATTCCTCGAACGCTATCCGGCGAGAGCGACAGGCATCTACGGCTACTACCGCATGATGTTGAATCACGCCGCGCGCCACCCTGAACTGCGCGAGCCGCTCTGGTCTCTGGCGACCTCCTTTGAACTGAAGCTCGACTATCTCGAAGGTGTGACGACGCGTGAGGAGTTCGAGCGTTGCCTCCGCAGCCTGCTGGTCCAGCAACCTGATCTGGCGGGATTGGAACCCGCCCAGCGCCAGCGGCTTTTTCAGCTATGGTACGAACGCGGTGATCAGACCGCGCTGGTCTCCGCCCTCGAGACAAACCGCAAGTGGCGGGATGATGGCTGGCGGATCCTCGCGGAGCATCATGCCCGGAACTCCGACTTCCAACGCGCCTGCGAGATCGCCACGCCATATCTGCCCTCCATCCCCCGTACTGCGGCGGGAACCAGCACGGACATCCCCGCGCTCGAACGCGCCCTGCTTTACAACCCGCTCGATGCCATGCGCGGCATCGACCTCTTCCAGGCGCAGAAAAACAAGGGCGACATCGACGGCGCCCTGCGCACTTTGGAGAAAGTCATCACCATTCCCAATGCCCCGTCTTACGTCCGGCAGGAAATCGCCGCCCTTTACATCATGAAAATGGATTTTCGCCGTGCCTGGGAGTCTTTCCGCGAGGCTATGCAGAAGCGTTGAGCAAAAGGCGGAAGGCGCTGCCTTGAAGTTGTGATTGCCACTTCGTTGCATTCGTGATGGACTCCCCCCCTCCGCACCGTTGGTCTGCCATCACGCTTCAATCATGAAACTCCCGATCCTCCTCGCCATCCTCGCCACCAGCATTGTTCATGCCGAAGACAGCCGTCTGCAGCCGCTGAAGGATCTGAACGGCTACTTCCCCTTCAATCCACCCTCGTCACTGAGTGAATGGGAGGTGCGCAAAGAACAGGTGCGCCGCCAGATCCTCGTGGCGGAAGGTTTGTGGCCGATGCCGACGAAAACACCGCTCAACGCGGTGATTCATGGCAAGGTCGAGGGAGACGGCTTCACCGTCGAAAAAGTGTATTTCGAGTCTGCTCCGGGTTTTTTTGTCACCGGCAGCCTGTGGAAGCCCAAGGAGATCAAAGGCAGAGTCCCCGGCATCCTGCTGGCGCATGGACACTGGAAAGATGCCCGGCTCGCGCTCACCGATCCGGACAAAACCCGCGCCGAGATCGCCGCGGGAGGGGAACGCTTTGAAAAAGGCGGTCGCAGCATCTTCCAGGCGCAGTGCGTACAACTGGCGCGCATGGGCTGCATCGTCTGGCAATGGGACATGCTGAGCGACTCCGACTCCGTGCAGATCCCGCGCGAGGTGGTCCACGGATTCAAGACCCAGCGGCCTGAGATGAACACGACGGAAAACTGGGGGCTGTTCAGCCCCCAGGCGGAGTCCCACTTGCAGTCCATCATGGGTTTGCAGACGTGGAACGCCGTGCGCGGGCTCGACTTTTTGCTGTCGCTGCCCGAAGTCGATCCTGCCCGCACCGCCATCACCGGCGCGAGTGGTGGTGGCACGCAGACGATGCTGCTGGCGGCCATCGACGACCGCGTCCAACTCTCCTTTCCCTGCGTGATGGTCAGCACCGCGATGCAGGGCGGCTGCACCTGTGAAAACGCCAGCCTGCTGCGCATCAACACTGGAAACGTCGAGTTCGCCGGCATCTTCGCGCCGAAGCCGCAGGGCATGAACACCGCGAACGACTGGACGAAGGAAATGTCCGCGAAAGGCTTCCCGGATTTGCAGAAGCTCTACACCACCTATGGCAAGAAGGACAACGTGCTGCTCGTGCGCGGGGAACACTTCCCGCACAACTACAACGCCGTCACCCGCAGCGCCTTCTACACCTTCATCAACAGGCATTTCAAACTCGGATTCCCCTCGCCCGTCATCGAGCAGGACCATGAGCCGCTGACGAGGGAGCAGCTCAGCGTGTGGGACGACAAGCACCCCGCGCCGAAAGCCGCCGATCCTGAGTTCGAGCGCACGTTGCTCAGCCACCTCACTCATGACGCGGAGAAGCAGCTCGCTGCCGCTGGTCCTGAAGTGCTCCGCCAAGGCATCGAAGTCGTTCTTGGCCGCACCTACGACAAGGCCGGCGAAGTCGGATGGACGCTCAAAGACAAGCTGGACCGCGGCGGCCACCTCGAAATGACCGGCACGCTGGTCAACAAGACCCACCACGAGGAGATGAACGCCACATGGCTTTATCCCAAGCAATGGAACGGCCGCGTCATCATCTGGCTCGATGACAACGGCCGCTCCGGCATCACCAATGACGACGTGAAGAAGCTCGTCGCCGGAGGCACTGCCGTCGTGGGCGTTGATCTGCTCTTCCAGGGCGCCGAGCCGGTCAAACAGACCCGGGTCGTGGCCAATCCACGCGAATTTGCCGGATACACACACGGCTACAACCACGCCCTCTTCGCCCAGCGCGTGCATGATGTCCTCAGCGTCATCACTTTCCTGCGAAACACCAAAGTTGGCACACATCCGAGTCCAAAGAGTGTCTGTGTCGCCGCCTTCGGCCCGCAGACCGGCCCCCTCGCTGTCGCGGCGCTATCCCTGGCCGGCGAACATGTGGATCTCGCCGCTGTGGACACTCATGGCTTCCGCTTCGGCAAAGTGTCCAGCTACCGCGATCCGATGTTCCTGCCCGGCGGAGCCAAATATCGCGACCTCCCCGGCATGCTCTCCCTCCACGACCCCAATCGCCGTTGGATGAAAGGTGAAGGCAAAGTCCCCGAGACCTCGGCGGTCGAATGGCTGATGAAATGATCCACTGGAGAGGCTCATTTCACACACATGCGCCCCGGTGGTCATGACGGCATCGCAGGATGAAGGGAACCACCCGGCTGGAACGTTTGGAGACGCACACATGCGCACTCCTCTGCTCCTCTGCCTGCTCTCGTCGCTGGCCTCCGCCGCCCCTTATCCTGAAAAGACCCCCGACACGCCGGGCAACAAGCTGCTCGACCGCTATTTCTCAGAACAGGCGCGTGAAATCGCCGCGAACGGCGGCATCAGCCACATGCAGAGCTCGGAGGAGTGGAAGACGAAGGCACCGGAATATCGCAGGCAGCTTCTCGACATGCTCGGACTCGATCCATTGCCGGAGAAAACGCCGTTACAGGCCGTGATGACCGGCGAGGTGAAAGGCGACGGCTTTGTCGTGGAAAAATTGCACTTCCAGTCGATGCCCGGCCTTTATGTCACGGCGAATCTCTACCTCCCCGACAAGGTGGAAAAGCCTCTGCCGGCGATCCTCTACGTCTGCGGCCATGCAAAAATGGTCAAGGACGGGGCCAGCCTCGGCAACAAAGCCGGCTACGAGCATCATGGGACATGGTTCGCCCGGCATGGCTACGTCTGCCTCATCATCGACACGGTGCAGCTTGGCGAAATTCCCGGCGAGCACCACGGCACCTACAGCAAAGGACGCTTTTGGTGGTGGTCGCGCGGCTACACACCAGCCGGCCTCGAGGCATGGAGCTGCATCCGTGCCCTGGATTACCTCGAAACACGCAGGGAGGTGGACAAGGAGCGCTTTGGCGTCACCGGACGCAGCGGCGGCGGCGCTTACTCGTGGTGGATCACCGCGCTCGATGAGCGCATCAAGGCGAGCGCGCCGACCGCCGGCGTCACCGACATGCAGAACCAGGTCATCGACGGCTGTGTGGAAGGGCATTGCGACTGCATGTTCTTCCAGAACACCCAACGCTGGGACTTCGAACGCATGGTGGCCCTGGCCGCGCCGCGCCCGCTTTTGATCGTGAACACGGACAAGGACAGCATCTTTCCCATCGACGGCGTGTTCCGCATCTATCAAAACGTGAGGCGGCTCTACACGCTGCTTGGCGCGGAGGGGAACATAGGCCTGCAGGTGGCCGAAGGGCCGCACAAGGATCTCCAGCCGCTGAACATGGGGGCGTTCCATTGGTTTGAACGCTTTCTAAAACAAGCCGACCCCATGCAGGTCATCGACGAGGGTGCGAAAAAATCCCTCGAACCCGCCGCGCTGCGTGTTTTCAATGAACTGCCGAAGGATGAGCGGAACACCAAGATCGACGAGAGTTTTGTTCCTTTGGCCGGAACACCCTCACCTGTCACAAACGAGGCCGACTGGAAGAAGCAAAGCAATGAGTGGATGAAGGAACTCGGAGCGAAGGTGTTCAACGGCTGGCCGAAGGAGATCGCATCCGTCAATCCGCAGAAGGAAAACAGCGCGGAGAATGACGGCATCCGCATGACCGCGTATGACTTCGAGAGCCAGTCACCTTATCGTCTGCGGCTCCACATCGTGCATCGCGATGGATTGCGCCCTCAGGATTTGGAGCTCGTGACCCTCAATGTGCTCGACGAGCAGGGCTGGGACGACTTCTGCGCCACCTACCATTCACGCTTTGGCAAGCTGATCGAAGTCTTTCCCGGCGCGCCGAGGGATGACGCGGCCTTCGAGCAGGAGAAAAAAATGTTCACCAACTTCAAATGGGGCATGGCCTACGTCTGTCCGCGTGGTGTCGGCCCCACGGCCTGGACAGGCAGCCCGAAGGCGCAGACGCAGCGTCTGCGACGTTTTTACCTGCTGGGCCAGACACTGGACGGAATGCGTGTGTGGGACGTCCGCCGAACACTCCAGAGCATCCGCGCCATCCCCGGCTTCGGGGAAACTCCGTTGTGGATCCAGGCGCATCGGGACATGGCGGTCGATTCACTCTACGCCTCGCTCTTTGAGGACAACATCAAGCGTCTCGACCTCCACGACATGCCATCCACCCACAACGGCAGCGTCGCCGGAGATTCTAAAAACACCGGCCCGGCGTTGCTGAACGTGCTCAAATATCTCGACATCCCCCAGGCTGCCGCCATGGCCGCCACGCGCGGACGTGTCGTGATCTATTCAGGCCGGAAAGATGCCTGGGACTATCCCGCCACGCTCACCAAGAATCTCGGGAAGGAAAAACAATTCGAGATTCGCGAGCCGGTGAAGGAGCAAAAGACGAAGTAGCCGGCGCACCTCACATGGCCGCGTGGCAGCAGCCGTGGATGGAGTCGCCACCCAAGTCGAGAGTGCCACGGAGACGCCAGGCCATGATGAGCGCGGCGGTGAGCGCGAGGCCGCGCTGAATTTTTCGCATCGTTTGCGGCCGCACCTTGCCGCTGATGAGATGAAGCTGAGTCTGCGCAAGCCAGAGCAGCGGAAGAGTACCGAGACCGAAGGCAAAGGCGAACTCCCCTCCCTTCAGCGCGGAGCCATTCGCCATGGCGAGAGCGAACATCAGATAAAGCGGTCCGCATGGCAGCAACGGCGTGGCAAAGCCAAGCAGTGCCGCGCGTGAGGCGCCGCGCATGCGAAAGGCGGACGCCTGAACGCGCCGCACGACAGTGCCCAGGAACTCCGGCTTGGGCAGCCATTTCTCCAGCCCCAGGCCGACGACAGCGAAGGCGACGACAATCAACCAGGGCAGCACGGTGCCCGCGCCATGCTGGAAAATACGCAAAGGCATGACACCGATCATCCCGGCGATGGCGCCGACGAAGGCATACGAAATGAGCCGTCCGGCGTGATACAGGCCGGTGTCACGCACAAAGCCAGTCGCGCCTGGTTTTGTGGAAACGGCCCAGGCGCACGATAGAGGGCCGCACATGCCCACGCAGTGGACGCTGGTGACAAGTCCGGCCAGGAAGGCGGCAGCGCTGGTGTCAATGGGCTGCATGCAAGGGGCGGGTGACGAGCGGGATTTCAGGCGGGGCGTTTTTGATGGCCAGCAAAATGAAATAGACCCACCAGATGACGAAAGCCACCAGGACGGCGATGACAAGGATCCACGGGCGGCTGGAGAAGAATTTCCTGATCATGGCTTCAGCGGATGAAGTCTCTCGCGTTGAGGCTGGCGGCCGGAGCGGCCTGGGGATCAGGGCCGAGATATTCCATGACGCGGGTCTCCATGCTGTCACCACGGGCCACATCAGTGACTTTGACCCGGAATTTGAACTGCCGCTGGTATTCAGGCTGCGGCAGGGTGAGCACCAGTGTCTTCAAATCCTCACCCATTGGTGGAAGGGTGATGGTTTGATCGACACCGGTCATCTGGAGCGCGGGAGGCACGTCACCGGCGAGTTCGATCCTGTAGGTGGAGGCGTTGTTGCGCTTGTTGATGACACGGAGCTGGAACTGGTTGCGGATGACGCCATTGTCCACATAGAACGAGGCGCCGCCCATGCGCACGACGCTGGCGCGCAGCGGTGATATCCAGGTGATCGCCACGGTGAACGCGGCCGCCCATGCCAGCAGAACGACGGTGTAAAAGACCGTCCCCGGCCGGATGATGCGCGTCCTGCCACCCTGGAGACCATTGTGAGAGTCATACCGCACAAGCCCCTTCGGCCGCTTCAGCTTGATCATGATGTCATCACAAGCATCCACGCAGGCGGCGCAGCCGATGCACTCGAGTTGCAGACCGTTGCGGATGTCGATCCCGGTGGGGCAGACCTGGACACAGCGGCGGCAGTCCACGCAGTCACCGGCTGATTTTTCAGCGGTCACCTTGCCTCGTGGCTCGCCACGCTTCTTGTCGTAACCGATGACCACGGAATTGTCATCGGTGAGCGCCGACTGCATCCGCCCGTAGGGGCAGAGGATGATGCAGAACTGCTCGCGAAACCAGCTGAAGGAAAAGTACAGGGCACCGGTGAGCGAAACCACGATCACGAACGCCTCCACATGCTGCGCAGGCGAGCTCCGCATCATCCCGTAAAGCGATTTGATCGACACAAAATAACTGAGGAAGACATGTGCGATGACCGCGGAGATGGCGATGAACACGGCATGTTTGAAGACGCGGCGGGAAATTTTTGAGAGCGACCACGGCGCATCCTCGAGCCGCCGTCGCGCGGGGCCGTCGCCGTCAATCCACCTCTCCACACGTCTGTAAAGATGCTCCAGAAACACGGTGTAGGGACAGGTCCAGCCACACCAGATGCGGCCGAAGATGGATGTGACATAGAAAAGCGCGAGCGCGAGCCCGGTGACCAGGAAAAAACCGATCCAGAGATCCTGCGCGGCCAGCGTGAGTCCGAAAAAATGAAAACGACGCTGCTGCACATCGAGAAACACGGCGGGAAAACCGTTCACCGTGATCCACGGCAGTGCGACGTAAACAACCAGCAGGATCAGCGCGACGACACGCCTCCAGGTGGTGAAGGGCCCGTGAACATCCGACGGATGGACAAACTTCCGGGAACCGTCGGCACGAATGGTGGAGAGCGTCTCTAGAGTGGGAGTTCCTGGCTTCATCGACTTGCCTGGCGCGTCAGGCGGCTGGTCTGAGCGGTGGTTTATTTTTTCAGCGGTGAATCCGTGGCGAGGGTGACGGGCTCGCCCTGTTTGTGTTTGCTGAGTATGAAGGCGACAACCTCGACCACCCGGTTGAGGCCGAGCTGGCCCTCCCACGGCGGCATGCCTTTGGTGACGTCCGGCGCCCCTTTGCGGACGAGGTTGAGGATTTGCAGCGGAGCGCCGCCATGCTTCCACTCGGCGTCATTAAGCGGCAGGCCGGGCAGTTTGGCACCGGCGATCTTGGCGGAGAGATCCGGCCCATGACAGGCGACGCAAGTGGTGGCAAAGGTGGCCGCGCCGGCGGCGACAACTTTTTCATCCTGTGACATGGCCCAGAGCTTGTCGTCACTGAGCTTTTCGAGAGCCTTGAGCTGGCTGCTCTTGATGGCGGCAAGCTCCCGCTCCACCTGCTCCGGGCCGGATTCGCCAAGGTTGAGCTGATAGTAGGCGAACCAGGCGATCACGAACCAGGCCATGGTGATGTACCAGGTGAAGAGCCACCAGTTCGGCAGCTTCTGGTCGTACTCCTGGATGCCATCATAGACATGCTCCCGGAGCACGGGGCCGTTGTTGGAGGGTTTTTGTGTCATGGCGGAATGGAGGGGCTTGCGAATCAATCGTCCAGGGGAAGGCGGGAGAATTTGTCGGCACTGTCTTTGCGCAGCCCGATGGCGCGCACGACAAAGACCAGGAACACGGCCAGCGTGACGCCAAAGGCGAGATATGGCACCCAGTCGAGCGCGGAGTCATAGATGATGCGTTTGTACATGGCGCGTGGCGGGTTGGTTATTTCGCGGGCGTGGCGGCGCGGTGCTCGTCTGGAATGCCTGGCCGCAGCGGGAATGGCATGCCGGCCGGCGTGCCTTTCAGCCGCCCCTCCAGATCAGGAACGTCGAATTTTCCGAGTTTCTGAAGGTAGGCGATGAGCGCGACGATCTGCGTGTCCGGCAGGGTGCCAACACGCCCCTGTCCTTCAAGCTCCTTGACGATCTGGATCCCCTGCTCGATGGCAGCCGTCTTGACCTCTGTCGCGGTCATCGCCGGATAAGGAACGCCCAGCCGGGTCATGACAGCGACTTTTTTCCACAGGGTCTTCTGGTCGAATTTTGCTGTGAAGAGATGCGGATAGGCGGGCATGTTCGAACCGGCTGAGATCGCGCGCGGATCCTTCATGTGGTCGTAGTGCCAGCTGTGTGGATATTTGCCCCCCTCGCGGGCAAGGTCGGGGCCGGTGCGTTTGGAACCCCACTGATACGGGTGGTCGTAAATGCTCTCCCCAAGACGACTGTAGTCCCCGTAGCGCAGGACGTCCGGCAGCATGGTGCGGATCATCTGCGAATGACAGTTGTAGCAACCTTCGCTGACATAGATGTCACGCCCGGCGAGTTCGAGCGGCGTATAAGGCTGCTGGATGCGATCCTCGACGTTCTTTGCGCGACTCACCATCACCGTGGGGATGATCTGCACGAGACCGCCGAGCACCACGGCCACAAAGGAGAGCACGGTGAAAGGCAGCCAGTTGTGCAGCAGGCTGTCATGCCAGCGCGACCAGATGTGATGCCCCTTCTGGAAGCGCCTCACGACCAGGAAGATGAAAACACCCGCGCAAACCAGCGCCACGACATCCGCGCCCGGCGGCAGGAAAAGCCATGCGAGCACGAGCACCATGCCACCCAGGGTGCAGGCGACCGGATCGTTGAGAAACGCCTCCTTCAAGCCCATCGTGTCACGCTGCGAGCGCTCAATGACGGCGACCTCGCGCGTCTCGTTCACCGGACTGCCCTTGCGGATCGTCATCCAGATGTTCAAGGCCATGAGGAGCATGCCGGCGAGGTAGAGCGAACCGCCGATGATGCGGAAACCCATCATCGCACGGATGGAGGTAAGCGTGTCGATGAAATTCGGGTACACCAGCGCCGTGCCGTCCGGCGTCGTGGCATTCAACATGAGCCCCTGCATGATGCCGGAAACCCACATGGAGCCGACGTACACCAGGATGCCGACGGTGCCGATCCAGAAGTGGAAATTCGCCCAGCTCGTCGAATGCAGCTTCGTGCCGTAGAGGCGCGGCGTGAGCCAGTAGAACATGCCCGCGGCCATGAAGCCCTTCCAGCCCATCGCGCCGGCATGCACATGACCGATGGTCCAGTCCGAGTAATGGGACAGCGCGTTCACCGCCGGGATCGAAAGCAGCGGCCCCTCAAAGGTGGCCATGCCGTAGAAGGTGACCGCCGCGATGAAGAACTTCACCACCGGGTCGGTGCGCAGCTTGTCCCAGGCACCGCGCAGGGTGAGCAGGCCGTTGAGCATGCCGCCCCAGCTCGGCACCCACAGCATGAGGCTGAAAAATGTGCCCAGCATCTGCAGCCACTTCGGCAGGGCCGTGTTCAGCAGGTGATGCGGCCCGGCCCAGATGTAGATGAACACCAGCGACCAGAAGTGCACGATGGACAGGCGGTAGGAGTACACCGGCCGCTCCGCCGCCTTCGGCAGGAAGTAGTACATGATGCCAAGGATCGGCGTCGTGAGGAAGAAGGCCACGGCGTTGTGCCCGTACCACCACTGCACAAGCCCGTTCTGCACCCCGGCGAAAATCGTGTAGCTATGCGTCCAGCTCGTCGGGATCGACAGATGGTTCACGATGTACAGCATCGCGACGGTGATGATGGTGCCGATGTAAAACCACAGCGCCACATAGAGCGACGGCTCGTTCCGCCTGGCCAGCGTCCAGAAGAAATTCACCGCGAAGACCACCCAGATCACCGCCACGGCGATGTTGACCGGCCAGATGAGCTCGGCGTACTCCTGGCCACGCGTCAGCCCCAGCGGCAGCGTGATGGCCGCCGCCACAATGATGAGCTGCCAGCCCCAGAAATGGATGCTGGAGAGCAGGTCCGACGCCGTTCGCGCCTTGCACAGCCGCTGCGTGGAATAGTAGATGCCCGCGAACATCATGTTCCCCACAAAGGCGAAGATCACCGCGTTGGTGTGCAGGGGGCGCAGCCGTCCGAAACTCAGCCAGGAGGCCAGATTAAGCTGGTGAAAATTCAACTGCGAGGCGATGAACACGCCCGCCAGCATCCCCACGATGCCCCAGAATATGGAGGCGATCATGAAGCGCCTTACGGTGCGGTCATCGAACTCGATCGTGGTCTTTGCGGTGGTGGTACTGGTCATGGCGTTGGGTGAAAAAACCTGAATCCGGGCCGCGACGGGCCGGAGATGCGTCATCCAGCGGCAACAGGGCGTCCTGCTCCAGGCTGTGATGCTTCCGCCGTGCCCTTTCTCCGAGGAACAACACCGCAAACAGCACGGCGAAGGCCAGACTCATGAAGATGGTGACAGCGAATACTTCCATTAATAATGAGCGCAATAGAGCTCAGAGACGCCTCATTGCTCAGCATGTTTTGTTTGATGCTACCCGAATTTTGCGAACTATTTTTGCACAATCCAAAGGAAGATCAATACCCCGGCGTTGGTTTGCCCGCTTCCTTGCCATGTGCCACCTCCCCACGCTCTGCATTGCCTTCAGCCTCCCTCTCCTTGCCGTCGATGTGCCGGGAGCGCTCCGCCAGCATGCCCTGCCGGATGCCGCGAGGGCTGCCAACAGCGGGGCACTCTTCGTGGACATCAATGGCGACGGCCACGAGGACATCATCGTCTCCAACGCGCGTGAATACGGCGTGTTTCTCTTCGTGCCGAAGGAGCGGGAGAGAAAGAATCTGCAATGGAACGAAGGCTGGTCGCAGGTGATGCGGGAGGGCAAGGCGGGCGATGCGAACAGCCTGCCGTTGATCGTGGACGCGAATGGCCGGGAGCAGGGAGTCACGTTTCATGACGGCGCGATGTGGATCGAGGCGACAAAGCAGCGCATTTCGTTCTCCGAACTGCTCAAAGTGCCGGGACCAGCACCGAAATCGCCGCAGGAGTCGTTGAGGGCGCTCCAACTGAAGCCCGGCTATGAGACGATGCTCGTGGCGCACGAACCCCTCGTACAGGATCCCGTTTTCATCGACTGGGATGCGAAGGGACGCATGTGGGTGGTGGAGATGGGCGACTACCCATTCGCGCCCGGTGAAAAGACCAAGGACGGCGGTGTGGGGCAGGACAAAGTCTCCGATTTGCAGTCAGGACGCGTCAAAATCCTCGAAGACACGAATGACGACGGTGTTTATGACAAGGCGTCGCTGTTCCTCGACGGCTTGAAGCATCCCACCGGCCTTGCGCCATGGAAGAATGGCGCCTTCATCGCCAACATCCCGGACATCTTCTTCGCCGAGGACACGGATGGCGACGGCAAGTGCGACAGACGAGAGACGTGGTTCACAGGCTTCACCGCAGGCAATCCGCAACATCTCGTAAACGGCTTCTGCTGGGGACTCGACGGCTGGTTTTACGGTGCGAACGGCGACAGCGGCGGCGACATCACCTGTGTGAAGACGGGCAAAAAAATCGCGCTTGGCGCGAATGACTTCCGCTTTGATCCGCGCACGGGCGAGTTCGCCCTCGAAGGTGGCCGCAGCCAGTATGGCAGATGGCGCGATGACTTCGGCAACTGGTTCGGCAACAACAACAGCACCATCGCCTGGCATTACTGGCTGCCCTTCCGCCATCTGGAACGCCATCCTGAGCTCGTGGTGAAAGCCGTGCGTACCACGCTCAACGGGGCGTTGACCGTCTTCCCGGCCAGCCCGCCGGTGCGGCGCTACAACCAGGGCAGCGCGGTGAACACGCTGACCTCCGGCTGCTCCCCCATGCCGTTCCGCGACACGACTTTCGGCGCGGACGGCGAAAACGTGATGTTCATCTGCGAACCGGCGAACAACCTCGTGCATCGCGAGCAGATGAGCTACGACGGCGCATCCATCACCAGCAAACGTCATCCCGATGACGCGGAGAGCGAATTCATCGCCAGCACGGACAACTGGTTCCGCCCCAGCATGGCCCGCACCGGCCCGGATGGCGCGCTTTACGTCGTGGACATGTACCGCCTCGTGCTGGAGCACCCGGAATGGATTCCGGCGGAGATCGCGAAGGGGCTCGACCTGCGCGCAGGCGAGGACAAGGGGCGCATTTACCGAATTGCGAAGCGCAGTGCGGCCAAAGCCGGGGCGGCGATGACCGATCCGGCGCAGGCGATGGCCTCAACGAACGGCTGGAAGCGTGACACGGCGCAACGAGTGCTCATCGAACGCGGCGATGCCTCCGCAGTTCCCGCCTTGAAGAAACTGCTCACGGCGGCGCCGGCGGTGCGCATCCAGGCCGCGTTCACGATCATGCAGCTCGGCGGCATGACGCCGGAGGAAGTGCTCACGGTGCTCTGGCCGCTGGCACCGCAAATCCGCGCCGCCGCTCTGACCGCCACAGGCGCGACTACGGATGCCGTGTTCATTGATCTGGAAAAGCCCCTGCTCAAACAAACACCGCAGAAAGCACCTGCGGTTGCGGCTGCGCTGCCGGTGATCACCCACAACAATTCCGACCGGCAGAAAGTCGTCGCCAAATATGTCGCTGACACAAGCAAACACGAAGGCGACGCGAAACGCGGAGCCTCCGTGTTTCAGAAGGTGTGCATGATCTGTCACAAAGTCGGCGACCTCGGCGTCGAGGTCGGCCCCGATTTGAAAACCGTCGCCACCAAACCGTACGCACAGCTCATCGAGGCCATCTTTGATCCCAACCGCGCCGTGGAGCAGCGCAACGCGGCCACGCAAGTCACAAAGAAAGACAAGACGCTCGTCGTCGGCCAGCTCACGTCCGAAACGCCGGGCAATCTCACGATCCGCCTGCCTGGCGGCGCGGAGATCGTCGTTCTGCGTACTGACATTCAAGCGCTCAAAACGCTGACGACTTCGATCATGCCCGAGGGGCTTGAAAGCGCGCTCACCGCGCAGGATGTGGCCGATGTGCTGGCGTTCATCGGCAGTCATTGAGGAACTATTCCACAGTGGCCTGTCCCCTGGGAAGATGACAATTGTAAAATGTAGTTCTGGCTCCGAAACCAGGAGAACACGCAGGCTGCCGAACACCTCGCGGTTGAGGCATTCGCCACGCAGCTTGTCGTGGAACGATTCAATCCGAATTCCGAAGCTGAAGAGGCGGCACAGAAGGCAAAACGCGCCGCATCAGGTCACCAAATCCAACTTCGGCGAAGTTGGATTATTGACGTCGGAAGCCTTATTCTACAAGGCTTCCGACGTTTCCACAGAACCCTAACTTCAAAATTCGGGTCAATTCGACGCCCTGCTTCAACAGCGCAGCGCTGAAGGAAGCAACGGCATCGTAGGCCAGATCACGGCAGCGATGGCAGCCCCGGCCCGCAAGGTCCGGACCGGCGAGGTGACACAAAGTACGCTGGACAACGGCCTGGCCGGCGTGCTGAACGTGTCCGAGCAACAGCAGCAACGCGGTCAACACCCTCAACCAGCCCGCCGACACCAGCTACAACCAGACACAGATGCAGGACGTGCTCACCAAAAACTCGACGAGTCGATCCTGGCGCTGAGGCGGTAGTTCATGGTTCGTGGTGGAAGATGCCGGAACTTTCCGAGGCCGGATCAGGCGCCGGCGGCGGAAGATTATCGATGATGTTGAGCAGCGGCACACCACGCTCGACGGACTTGTCGAGGCGGAAGTGGAGATGCGGGCTGCTGCGCAGCTTCACCCGCTTGTAAAGATCGCGCTGGATGGCGCCGCGGGCCTTGGTCAGCTTCTCGATGGCACCGTCCTGCTGGTGCGGCCTGCCTATGACGCCGACGAACACGAAGCACTGCTTCAGGTCAGGCGTGAGATCGACATCATGAATGGTCACCAGGCAGTTCTCCAGGCGGTAATCCTTCTCCAGGATCATGCTCAGCTCCCGGCGGATCAATTCACGGGCTTTTTGGGTTCGAAGGGACATGCTTGGGTTTCAAGTTTCAGGTTCAAAGCTTCAAGTCCGGCCAAGCGGCCGCGAACGACACAACTTGAAACATGAAACTTGAAACTCGGTCAGAGAGTTTGGGCGATTTTTTCGAGCTCGTAGCACTCGATGACGTCGTTTTCCTCGTAGTCGGAGAAGCCGGAGAGCTTGATGCCGCATTCGAGTCCGTTGCGGACCTCGCCCACCTCGTCCTGGAAACGGCGCAGAGTCTCGAAACCGCCGTCATAGACGGCCTGGCCGTCACGCAGCACGCGGGCGCGCATCTTGCGCTGCATGACGCCATCGGTGACGACTGAGCCGCCGACGTAGCCCTTGGTGACCTTGAATACCTGCTTCACGCGGGCGTGGCCGAGGATCTTCTCGCGCGTGACCGGGTCGAGCAGGCCCGCCATGGCCTCCTTCACCTGGTCTATCAATTCGTAGATGATGGAATACAGCTTCACCTGCACGCCCTCACGTTTCGCGGCGGTGAGCGCCTTGTTCTCCACCTTGACGTTGAAGCCGAGGATGACGGCGTCTGAGGCGCTGGCGAGCAGCACGTCGGACTCGTTGATGGCGCCGACCTCCTTGTGCAGGATCTCCAGGTTGCACTTGTCGCTCTTGATGTCGGTGAGGCACTTCGCGACGGCCTCGACGGAACCCTGCACATCGCACTTGAGGACGATCTTGAGGGTTTTCTTGTTGCCCTCCTCGATGCTGGCAAAGAGATGCTCCAGGGTGCTGCGGCGCGGCACGGCGAGCTTTTTCTGACGGATTTCCGCCAGGCGCTCCTCGCTGAGTTTTTTGACATCGCGCTCGTTCTTCATGACGACGACCTCGTCCCCGACATGCGGCATGTCGCTGAAACCGATGACCTCGCAGGGCATGCCTGGGAGCACTTCCTTGATGGACTCGCCGCGATCGTTGACGAGCGCCTTCACCTTGCCCCAATACGGGCCGCAGATGAACGCCTGGCCGACTTTGAGCGTGCCCTGGCCGATGATGACCGTGGCGACAGGGCCTTTGCCGGCGACCATCGATGATTCGATGACCGTGGCACGGGCGTCGGCCTTCGGGTCGGCCTTGAGTTCGAGCACCTCGGCCTGCAGGGACATGGTTACGAGCAAGTTGTCGAGCCCGGCACCGCTGCGCGCGGAAACCTCCATGCACTCGATCTCACCACCCCAGTCCACCGGCGCGAGGCCGATCTCCTGAAGCTGACTTTTCACGCGCATGACGTTCGCGGTGGGCAGGTCGCACTTGTTGATGGCGACCATGAGCTGCACGTCGGCGGCTTTGGCATGAGAAAGCGCTTCCTTTGTCTGCGGCATGATGCCGTCGTCCGCCGCGATGATGAGGACGACGATGTCGGTGACGTTCGCGCCACGGGCGCGCATGGCGGAGAATGCCGCATGGCCTGGCGTGTCGATGAAGGTGATCGGCTTGCCGTTGTGGAAGATACAGTAGGCGCCGATGTGCTGGGTGATGCCGCCGGCCTCGCCGGAGGCAACCTGCGTCTTGCGCAGCGCGTCGAGCAGTGAGGTCTTGCCGTGGTCCACATGGCCCATGAAGGTGATGATCGGGGCGCGCAGCTCGCGCGTGTCCTCCTCCTCGGGACTCGGTTCCGGAAGAGGCTCGGGCTCGGCGATGACTTCCTCGACCTTGTGGACGCCAGCGCCTTTCTCGCGCTTCTCGCGTTCCAGCTTGAAGCCGTGCTTCTCGCAAATTTTCTCTGCGACCTCGATGTCGATGGCCTTGTCGGCGCTGGCGAAGACCTTGAAGGCGATGAGGTCGGAAATGATCTTGAAGGACTTCAATCCCATCTTGTCCGCCAGGTCCTTCACCACGATCGGCGGCTTCAGATGAATGATCTTCTCGCCGCTTTCGTTGACCTCAAACTCAGGCACTGGCACGTCCGTGGGCGGCGCATGCACAATGGGGGCGATGGGCTTCGGCGCGGTGTCCTCCTTCAGCAGGGAGATGGGGGGCAACGCGGCCTGTTGCACGGCGTCAGTAGGGCGGCGCCGTGCCTTGGGCTTACCCTCATCCTCGAAAAGATTCAATGCGGCGGCCTTTTGCTCGTCCAGCGTGGGCTTGGTTGGAGCTGCGGGCTTCTCCTCTTCTTTGGGCTCCTTGGCCGCAGCCTTTTTCGTGGCTCCGAGTGGTGGAAGCTCTGTTGCTCCCTTGTTTCTGACCCGCGTCTTGGGTTTGTCATCCTCGATCAGCGAGAGCACCTTGCTTTTGGCCGCTTTCTTGGGCTTGGCGCTTTCGGCAGTCGCTTCCGTATCAGGCGTTTCTTCGCCTGCTGGCTTGCGTGTTTTGGAAGATGAGGGCTTGCTGGGCATGAGAAAAACGGATCGGACGAGCGGAGCGGTGGGCTGGCTGAGAGAAGCGGCTGGAGTTGTGATGGGATACTTTCATGGCGGCACAAGAACTACTCCTCTGCAGGAGCTGCGTGTGCCTTCTCGTAAATCTGCTCGGCGAGTTCGCGATTGCCGCCGAGCACGCCGGTGATGTCGTCCACATCGACACCAGAGGCAAGCGTGGCGAGATCACCCATGCCACCCTCGATGAGCTGGCGGGCGGTCTCCTCAGAAATGCCGAGCTTGTCCACGAGTTGATGCGCCGCGCTGCCCATCTGACCTTCAAAGACCTCAGCGGCGTGCTGATCCCTCTCGATGACGAGATCCATGCCAACGAGACGCGAGGTCAGGCGGGCATTCTGGCCGCGCCGCCCGATGGCCTTCGACAGCTCCTCCTCGCTCACCGTCAGGCGGGCCTCCTTCTTCTCGGTATTCACCTGGATGGTGATGACCTTGATCGGTTTCAATGCTTCGCGGATGAACTCGGCTGGATCAGACTTCCAGCGAATGATGTCCACCTTCTCGTTGTTCAGCTCGCGCACGATGTTCTTCACGCGCGCGCCGCGCAGCCCCACACAGGCGCCCACGGGATCGACTTTTTCGTCCGCGCTGTGGACGGCCACCTTCGTACGGTAGCCTGCCTCGCGAGCGATGCTGGCGATCTCCACGGTGCGGTCGCCGATCTCGCTGACTTCAAACTCAAAAAGACGGCGTACGAAATTGGGATGAGCACGGGAAAGGACGATCTCCGGCCCGCGTCCGCTTTCTTTTTCCACCGCCTTCACATAGAAGCGCATGCGGTCGCCGGGCGTGTAGTCCTCGGTGGAAACGCGCTCCTTCGAGGTCATCACACCCTCAAATTTGCCGAGATCGATCACGACGTCGGACTTCTCAAAACGACGCACCACGCCGCTGACGACGTCGCCGGTGCGGTCCTTGAACTCCTCATAAAGGTTCTCCTTCTCCGCCATGCGCAGACGTTGGAGCATCGTCTGCTTCGCCGTCTGCGCGGCGATGCGGCCCATGTTGTTCGGCGTGACTTCGATCTCGATCTCGTCACCGAGAACAGCGTCCTTCTTGAGCTTCTTCGCCTTGGCCAGCGGCAGCTCCTCCCAAGGATTGGACACGGTTTCCACCGCGAGCAGTTTGGCGAATGCCTTGATGCTGCCCTTGTCGGGGTCGATGTCGATGCGCAGCTCACGCGCCGGGCCGATGCTTTTCTTGGAGGCGGCGAGCAATGCCTGCGAGAGAGCCTCGACCATTTTGCCACGGTCGATTCCTTTCTCTTTCTCGTAGTAGTCGAAAAGGGCTTTAAGTTCGCTGATCATAAAAATTCGTGATGCCTCCAGACAAAAAAGAGCGGGGATGGCCCCACTCTCGCCGAAAAACGCTAATTCTGTCCGGGAAGGACGCCGATCATAAAGGCAGGCGTTCAATCAGCAAGCGGAAAAAGGCTGGATTTCCCCTTGTTGCAGCCTCCCCTCGACAGTCGTTTGCATGATCCGGCGGGTCAGTCTTGCGATGGTCTGCCCCCAGGCGCCATCGCTGGCAGGATTCTCCGCACTTGCCGCGATGTCCCATTCCAAACGGAGATATTCGGCGATGACATTAGCCAGGCTGAGCTGGAAGAAATGACCGACCGCAGCCCAGACAACGGCGATGTGCCCTTCGCATCCCCCCCGTTCCACAGCTTCCCGCAGCCGGCCGAGCACGGCCTGGTAGCGGGCGCGTCGCGTGGATTTGAGCAGCAGCGCACCGGCTGAGATGCTGCGTCGGGCCAGACAGGGGTGCAGTTGCGCCGTCAGCAGTTTGTCCACGGCGATCAACCCGGCCAGATCTCCATCCTGCGCGGCCTGCCAGGCGGTTTTGAGCGCCGGGCCGATGGTTTCGATCCACAGACCATCGGCAAATTCCTCCCACGATCCGTCCCCCGCCATCAACACCTCGGTGCGCGCACGCACGCTGCCGAGCAGCCACCTCACCCAGTCCAGACCGCGTGCCCAGTCTTCGACTGCCTGCCCCCCTTCCGTCAGGTCATGCGGAGGCGGCAGCAGGGTGATCGATGGAAGCCGGTGATGTTTCATCACGACAACAGCACTTGGCGCCGCATACGGCGGCTTCCCCCAGACCTTCGTTGCACATTGTGATTCATCGGACGAAACATGCCTCCACGCAGCATTTGCGCGAACAGAATACTTTTCATGCCCGCAGTCTCTCCGCTTGACACCCCGCAGCCCTGGTATGCCTGCCAGCGTTGCGGAAACTGCTGCCGCTGGCCCGGCGACGTGCGCGTCACGGACGAGGAGGTCACGCGCATCGCCGGATTTCTCGGGATGCGGCGGGACGATTTCATCGAACGCTGTACGCGGCTGAACGCGAATCGCACGGGATTGAGCATCATCGACAAACCGGATGGCGCATGCCTTTTCCTCGAAGGCGTGAATGTCTGCCGCATCCAGCCGGTGAAGCCTGCGCAGTGTGAGGGGTTCCCAAACGCCTGGAACTTTCCCGGCTGGCGTGAGAAGTGCGAGGCCGTGGAGGTGCCGCGCCTGGCACAGGCTCAATCTTGATGCTGCACCGCCGACGGGTCCGCCTTGTCGAAGATCACCGTCTTCTTGTAGGCGTAAGGTTTGCACAGGACGATCCTGCCTACCTCCGTGCGAATGACGGCGAATTGATGATAATCCCCGGTTTCACAGTACTTGCGGTAGCATGCCTGCGCCTTGCCCGGCATGCGCTCCCAATAGCGTTTCGCCGCCTCCCCCTCGACCACACGCGTGCGCCCGGAGAGGTAAACCACCGTCTCCATCGACGGCGTGGCGAACATCCACTCCCCCTGCGGGTTCCGCCGCAAATCAGCGACTTTTTGCGAGATTGGGGCCGTGATGGAGATGATCTCCTCCAGATCGTCCGTGACCTGCGCCGTCATCCAGGCGGAGTGAGGCAGTCCGTGCTCCCCCGCCGTGGCGAGCACGGCGTTTTTGACCTTCATCACCACCTGCTGTGCTTCGCGGGCGAGATCACTGTCAATTTTCATAAGGAAACATAACCGCTCAGGTGAAGACGGCTCCGCCACCCTTGCCAGAGAATGTGTCGATCTTGAAGGATTCCGCCGTGCTGGACAAAAGACTGAACTCATGACATCTCCACGCGATGAAACCCCAAACCATCGTCACTCTCGACCTCGAAGGCGTCCT
>JAEUHJ010000188.1 GCA_016795375.1 Verrucomicrobiaceae bacterium | reverse complement strand
GGATGCCATCTATGCCCTGGCTCACTGGGGCGTCTTGAGCGGTGCGAACATCAATGAAGTGGCCGGGCTTTACAAGCAGGCGGCGGATGCCGGGCAAATCCTCGCGAAGTCCGAGCTGGCGCAGGTGCTCATGCAGGCGGGTGCTCAAAATCCCGAGAATGTGAAGCAGGCGATCACTTTGATCAAAGAGGCTGAGGCCGCCGACAACAAAGTCGCCCGCCGCATGCTCGCCCAGTTGCATTTGCGGGGGGTGACAGATGAAAAGGGAGCCGTGGTCGTCGAGAAGAGCGCGGCCAAGGCCAGGGAACTGCTCGAGAAGGGCAACAAGGCCGGTGACGGCGAGGCCACTCTCGGTCTCTCACAGCTTTATGCCGCCGGAGTGGAGGGGATTCCCCAGGAGCAGCAGAAGTCCCTCGACTACCTCATTGAAGCGGGCAAACAGGGCAACGCGGTGGCGCTGAGCACCTACGGCGCACGGCTCTTGAATGGCGATCCTGACACCAAGGAAAGCCCCAAGCTGGTCAAGAAGGATGTCGCGGCGGCTTTGAAGATGTTCAACGACGCGGCGGAAAAGGGACTCGCTGCCGCGAACCGCATCCTCGGGCAGATCTATGAGAATGGCGTCGGCGTCGATGGCGCGGATGTGAAGCAGAACGTGACAAAGGCGTTTGAGCACTACACGAAGGCCGCCAACGGCAGCGATCCGCAGGCTCTCTTCCGTCTTGGCAATGCCTTTGAAACCGGCATCATCAAAGACCCGAAAGGCAAGCGTGACGACAAGGACAACATCCTCATCCAGCCCAATCCCAAGAGCGCCCTCGATCTCTACCGTCTCGCCGCCCAGAACAACCTGGCCGAAGCCTTCTACAACGTCGGCGTGTACTACGAGACCGGCACCGTGGTGGACAAGGATCCTGTCAAGGCTTTCACCTTCCTCATGAAGGCAGCCACCGCTGGCATCGTGCAGGCCATGAACCGGCTCGCCGGGCTCTATGCCAACGGCACCGGCACCACGCAGGATTTGGTGGCCGCAGCCGGCTGGTATCAGAAAGCGGCGGAGATGAACTTTGCGCCGGCGCAGATCGCCCTTGGCATGCTTTACGAACAGGGCGCGGGTGTACGCCAGAGCCGCACCGTGGCCGCAGGTTACTTTTCCGATGCGGCGCAGCAGGGGAATGCGCTTGCCATGCTGCGTCTCGCCAACCTCTATGCCGTGGGCGTCGTTCCTGGCACGCCGGAGTTCCCGCGTGCATGGGCTTATGCGAAGCAGGCTGACGAACTCGCCCAAAAGAGCGGCAATAAAGCCGACACGGATGTGACAGCGAATGTCCTGAAACAGCTTGAGGACAAGATGAAGCCCGATGAAATCTCCGAAGCGAAGAAGATCTTCGACAAGCTGCCGAAGCCACAGGCTGGCGGTGCCCCTGCCGCAGCTCCGGCCCCTGCGCCTGCTGATGAAGCGAAGAAGAAGGGCAAATAAAGCGCTTGTCAAAACAGAGCACTTTGCTAGTCTCCGGCTCCCCAAAACCAGGGGAGCCGGTTTTTTATTCCGGGGCATTAGCTCAGTTGGTAGAGCGCCTGCATGGCATGCAGGAGGTCAGCGGTTCGAACCCGCTATGCTCCACCAGGCCGTTCAGGATCATCGCCATGAAGCCACTGTTGATCCTTTTTCTGACGGGCGCCATCCTGTTGCCGCCCAATCTCGTCGGCCTCGAAGTGCAGAGCCACGGGTTGTTGTTTGAAAAATGGCTGCGCGACACCTTTTTCGGCGGCTATGAGCCGTCCAGTCACACGCAGAAGTGGGACATTCCGGCCTCCGCCAACCACGATCATGGTCGTGTTCCGGTGAATCCGAAGGTGGCGAAACATGGTGCGCCGGTCGGCCTTGGTGATGCCCTGCGGCAGTTCGAAATCGACGAGACGTTCATGCTCATCATCGGCTTTTGGGAGCAATCAACGCCGGAGCAGAAGCGCTGGACGAATGTGCAGACGGTCACGGTGAAACCGGAGCAGTGGAAGAAACTCTGGCTGCCGGTCACGCTGGCCGACTTGGAAAAACTGGACGCCGTCATCAAGGACAAAACACTCAGCCTTGAGGAAGCCCGTGTTCGTGCCCGGGAGATCAAAACAAAGCCGCCTTTCACCGAGTCGGTCATCCAGGTGAATCCCAAGATTGACGGCAGCCAGCGCCGGTTGCAGTGCAGCCTGCGGTTTGCCGATTTTTTCAAGCATCTGGCACACGGGGCCTCGTCCGGCCCGCAGGAGCGGCCGGAAGTCTTTGGTGTTCCCGTCCCTGGTTCCTTCGATTCAGCCCCCCGGAAATTCAGCCCGCCTTGAGGCGAAGGAATGCAGATTGCAGTTAGACACCCGGATTTTTCCGCTCAATATCCTTGCCGTTTCATCGGGGTTTGTTAACAAATCGCCCCAAAGCAGGAATTTATATGAAGTTCACCATCAGCAAGGAATCCTTCCTGGACGCCATCAACCAGGTTCAGCATGTGGTCAGTTCGCGCACCACGCTCGCCATTCTCTCCAACGTCCTGCTCAAGGCGAAGGATGGGGTTCTGGAACTCACCACCACCGATCTTGATGTTGGCGTGACGTGCTCTGTGCCTGCCGAAGTGGACGAACCGGGCGCGACCACGCTGCCCGCCCGCCGCCTGGCCACCATCGTGCGTGAGCTGCCCGCCGAGGAGATCGAGGTGAAGGTGGACGAGAAGAACGTCGCCTCCATCAAGAGCGGCCCGAGCTTTTTCAAGGTGCTGGGCCTCACCAGCGAGGAGTTCCCCGCGTTGCCGCGCTTTGATGAGGCGCGTGAGTTCAAAATAGAGCAGCAGGTGCTGCGCGACTGCCTGCGCAAGACCAGCTACGCCATCTCCACCGACGAGACGCGTTATGTGCTCAACGGCATCTTGTTTTCCTTCAAGGACAACGCACTGACCATGGTGGCCACCGACGGCCGCCGCCTGGCGATGGTGGAGCAGGAACTCGAGTTCCCGCAGAGCCAGGAGATTGACATCATCGTGCCGACCAAGGCCGTGAACGAGCTCTCACGTCTTCTTGGAGACTCGGGAGAGGTTTCCATCCGCGTCACCGGCTCGCAAGTCGGCTTTGACCTCGGTGAAAGCCTGCTCGTCAGCAAGCTCATCGATGGCAACTATCCGAATTACCGCCAGGTCATCCCCGGCGAGTCCAAGGAGCGCATCCCGCTGGAGCGCGAGGGTTTCCTTCGCGCCATCTCCCGTGTGTCGTTGCTCACCACGGACAAGTCGAACTCCATCAAGTTCATCTTCACACCCGGCAGCGTCGAAATCGTGGCCTCCTCGCCCGATGTCGGCGAGGCGCGTGAAACGCTCGCCATCAACTACAAGGGCGCGTCCATCACCATCGCGTTCAATCCGGAGTTTGCCATGGCTCCCTTGAGGAATCTCAGCGCCGACGAGGTGCATCTGCATTTGATCGATGAAATCAGCCCGGGCGTCCTGCGCAGCGGCACAAACTTCCTCTATGTGCTCATGCCCATGCGCGTGAATGCTTGATCCGGCGCCCCCTACTTGAACAAGTCATGAAATTCCAGTCGCAAGCCCTCCTGCTGATTGTGTCCGTCGCCGCCCTGGCGTCATGCTACGGCCCCGCGCGGCCGCCTGCTCCCAGGGGCGGGCGTTCGCTCGATGTGCCGCCGCGCTATGGGGTGCCGCCGGAACAGACACAGTACTTTGAAGGGGTGAACGCCGCCGACCCTAACGCTGCCGCCGTCCAGCCGCCCGATCCAAATGCTCCGGCCACAGGTGGCACCGTCACCATTCCACCTTCGACAGGGGGCACCACGGCACCGCCTCCGGTGACGGTCACGCCTCCTGGAAACACAGCGCCCACCACTCCGGCCCCATCGACTCCGCCCCCCGCTCCGGCGGAGATTCCCTTCGCCACACGCATTTCTGGCAAGCCGGGATTTGTGAAGAGTCCCTTCGACCCGAACGGCCAGGCTATTGATGTGCGTGATTTCCAGTCCGGCCAGAAGGCGCGCTGCCCCTACACTGGCAAAGTGTTCCGCGTTCCATGAACCAGCCCGCGTGATGACGGCTGGCTGAGTCTCTGAAGGCAGACATTGACGGGTATTTTTCTCCCGTGCCGGACGCCGGCCCTCCGTCTTTCCCATCGCCCTGCAAACGTGTCTTCTGAACGATCCATCGCCATCCTCAGCCCCGGCCTGCTGGGAGGTTCCTTGATCAAGGCGATCCTGCAACGCATGCCTGGCATGGAGGTCCGTGTGTGGGCGCGGCGCGAGGAGGCTGTTCTGGAGGTGAGGCGTGAATTTTCCGCCGTCATCGCGTCAACGAACATGGCCGAGGCGCTGCAAGGCGCGTCGCTGGCCGTCCTGTGCATGCCGGTGCAGTTCATGCCGGAGATCGCGCGGCAGATGACCGCATGCGACCTGGCGGATGATTTGATCGTGACGGATGTGGGCAGCGTGAAAGGAGCCGTGGTGTCGGGACTGGAGCCAATTTTTGCGAAGGCGAGGGCGGTCTTCATCGGCAGTCACCCGATGGCTGGCTCGCAACTCACAGGCATCGCAAATGCCAGCGCGGATCTGTTTCATCGTGCCGCCTGCCTGCTCACACCCACGCCCGCATCATCGCGTCGGCTGGTGGAACGCTTGAAAAGCTTCTGGCTGCGGCTGGGCTGCCGGGTGCTGGAGATGACGCCGCAGGCGCATGACCGCTGCGTCGCCCGCGTCTCACATCTGCCGCATGCGATGGCGGTGCTGACCACGCTGGCCGCCCTGCACGACGACACCAGCGTGCTCGACAGCGCGGCGGGAGGATTCCGCGACACGACGCGTGTGGCCGGCGGCGATCCGGCCATGTGGGCGGGCATTTTTCTCAACAACCGCGACGAGGTCATCGACGCGCTGGAGGATGCGGCGGAGTCGATGCGAGAGCTTGTTGAAATGCTCCGCCGCATGGACGAAGAAGCGCTCCGCCGTTTTCTCGCCAGGGCCAAGGCCTTGCGTGATCTCCTCCCGGCGGTCTGACTCATCATGGCCAGCCTCAAGTCGAAGAAACTCAAAAGCATCCCCGCCGAAATCACCGTCCCTGGGGACAAAAGCATCTCCCATCGCGCCGCGATGTTCGCCGGCATGGCGAAGGGCACCACCGTCATCGATGGCTTCCTGCCCAGCGAGGACTGCCTCTGCACCGTGCAGGCCATGCAGGCGCTCGGCGCCGCCGTGGAGCCGATCGAGGAGGTGGAAGGCGTCGGCCTGGTCAAACTCGCCATCACTGGCAACGGCATGAAACTCAAAGCGCCGGCCAAGCCCATCGACTGCGGTAATTCCGGCACCACCATCCGCCTGCTCTCCGGCATCCTCGCCGGCCAGGACTTCAAAACGGAGCTCTTTGGTGATTCGTCGCTTTCCAAACGGCCGATGAAACGCGTCGCCGACCCCCTCGGTCAGATGGGCGCGAAAATCTCCGGCCAGGGTGAGAAAATCTGCGCGCCACTCACCATCGAAGGCGCGCCATTGAAGCCGCTCTACTACAAACTCCCCGTCGCCAGCGCCCAGGTGAAAAGCGCCGTTCTGCTGGCCGGTTTGTTCGCCCAGGGAAAAACCACCGTCGTCGAGCCGGTCGCCACGCGCAACCACACCGAGCGCCTGTTCTCCCACTTCGGCATCAAATGGCTGCGTGAGGACGATTGCGTGAGCGTCTATGGCGGCCAGGAGCCGCGTGCCACCGACATCGTCGTGCCCGGTGACATTTCCAGCGCCGCGTTCTGGATGGTGGCCGCCGCCGCGACTCCGGGATCGCAGATCACGCTGAAAAACGTCGGCCTCAATCCGACGCGCACCGGCGTGATCAATGTCCTCCTGCGCATGGGGGCGCTCGTCACGCATTCCGAAACACATTCAGATGGCGAGCCGCGCGGCAACATCATCGTCCGCGGTGGTGATTTGAACGCCACCGTCATCGGCGGCGCTGAAATCCCCAACGTCATCGACGAGCTGCCCATTCTCGCCGTCGCTGGCGCGCTGGCGCGCGGCAAGACGCTCATCCGCGACGCCAAGGAGCTGCGTGTGAAGGAAACGGACCGCATCGCCGCCGTCGCTCAAAACCTCCGCGCCATGGGCGTCACCGTCACCGAGCATCCAGATGGCATGGAGATCGAAGGCGGCGCGAAGTTGCAAGGAGCCACGCTGCCATGCTGGCACGATCACCGCATCGCCATGGCCTTCCTCGTCGCCGGCATGTTTGCCGAAGGGACGACCACGATCGAAGGGGCCGAGTGCATCTCCACCTCCTATCCTGGCTTCGGGCATCACCTCGACCTCTTTTTGCTCGGAGACACCGGCGCACGTCCGATCCCCGTCATGTCCGCCGTCCCGCAGCCGCTCGTGGATAAAATGAACCGCGCCAGGTCCTCATGAGCACTCCGCATCCCGTCATCACCATCGACGGCCCCGCCGCCTCCGGCAAAAGCAGCATCGCGCGCCTCGTCGCGCAGCGCCTCGGCTTCACCTATGTGAACACCGGCAACATGTACCGCGCCATGACCTGGGCGGTTTTGCAGGCAGGAGTCGATCCACAGGACGCGGAGGCTGTCCGCGCCACCGCCGCCTCCGTGGTGATCGAATCTCCCGTTGCGGAGGGGAAAACGCAGGTCTGCATCGCCGGCCATGCGCTGACAGATGCCGAGCTCAACAGCGATCCCGTCAACCGCGCCGTCTCACACATCGCCCGCGTCGTGGAGGTGCGCGAGCGCCTCGTCGCCGCCCAGCGCGCGCTCATCGCCATCGGCCCGCTCGTCATGGAAGGGCGGGACATCGGCTCCGTCGTGTTCCCCGACAGCCCGCACAAGATTTACATCGACGCCAGCGAGGATGTGCGCGCCAGCCGCCGCAGCGCCCAGGGCCACGCCGACCAGGTCGCCGAGCGTGACCGCCTCGACAAGCAGCGCAAGGCCAGCCCGCTCGTCATCCCCGAAGGCGCCAGGGTCATCGACAATTCTCACATCACGCTCGAACAAGCTGTGGAGCAGGTGATCGTGACACTCAAATTGTCCTGATCTGGCAAACGAGAACGGCCATGCACTTCACCTACTGGCTCGGAAAGAACCTCTTCCATGAGCTTGCATGCGGTTTGTTCGACTTCCGCATCATCGGAGAGGAGAAGATGAATTTCCCCGGCCCGGCGCTCATCGCCTGCAATCACGTCAGCTTCCTCGATCCGCCTTTTGTCGGCCAGGCATTCGACGGCATGATCCACTACTTCGCGCGAAAGACCTTGTTCGATCATCCCGTCGCCGGAGCCATTTTGCGCCAGTGGCAGGTCATTCCCATCGACCGCGACAAGCCGGACGCCGCCTCGCTCAAGGCCACCATCCGCTTCCTCCGTGCGGGTGAGAAAGTTCTCATCTTCCCTGAAGGCACCCGCAGCCCTGACAACAATCTGCGGCCCGCCGAGGCCGGTGTGGGCCTCTTCATCGCCAAATCGAAGGCTCCGGTGCTTCCCGTCCGCATTTTCGGCAGCTACGAGGCCTATCCGCGTGGCGCGAAGACCCTGCGGCCGTCCCGCATCACCCTCGTGATCGGAAACATCTGGCAGCCGGATTTGGACAGCTATCGGAAGGAGGGCAGGGAACTCTACCAGGCCCTCGCTGACGACGTCATGAGCCGCATCGGCGAATTGAGCCTCTGAAGAGGACTCAAATCACCCGGTCATTCCCGCCATCCACCGGAATCTGGGCACCAGTAACTTTGGCGAAGAGTGGTGAAGCCATCGCGGACACCATGTTGCCGATGTCCTTGGATTTGATCTCCACCTTCATGAGGTTCTTGGTCTTGTATTCATCGACGGTCATGCCGTAGCGTGCGGCGCTCTTTTCCAAGGCCTCGGGCGTCCAGAGCTTGGTGTCGAACACGGCGTCGGGATGCACGATGTTGACGCGGATCTTGTGCGGCGCGAGTTCGAGCGCGGCGACGCGGCAGAGCTGCGTGAGCGCGGCCTTGGAGCACGAATAAGCGGACGCGCCGGGGCCGGGGGCCTTGAAGTTGCGGCTGCCGACAAAGATGATGCTGGCGTCGAGGCCCTGCTTCACGAACGGGATCACCTTGTTCATCAGCTTCTGATGGCTGGTGAGGTTGATTGAGATGGTGCGGTCCCAATCGGTCTGCGCCATGACGTCGAGGTTGTCGTTCTTCGGGAAGATGCCCGCGTTGCTGACGACGATGTCGATGCCGCCGAACTCGCGCACGGTGAAATCAATCGCGTCCTGCACCGGTTTGTCCTCGGTGAGGTTCACCACGATGCCGGTCGCGCCGATCTTCTTCATGATCTCCGGGATCTCCTTGTCGATGTCGAGTCCGACGACCTGCGCGCCCTGTTCGGCGAGCGATTCGGCGATGGCGAAGCCGATGCCGGCCGCGCAACCGGTGACGAGGGCGACTTTGCCCAGATGCACCTTGCGCGCGGGGCCTTTGCGCAACTTCGCCTGCTCCAGATCCCAGTATTCGATTTCAAAGATGTCCTTCTCGTCTAGCGGCGTCCAACCGCCGGTGCTTTCGCCGAGTTGAACCGTCGCCGCAGTCGATTCGGCGATGTCAGCGACGATCTTCGCGTCCTTCAGCGTGTCACCGAAGCTCACGATGCCGTTTCCGGGCCAGATCGCGAAACGTGGAGCCGGATCAAGCATCGTCTGGCCCTTCGCATGGCGGTTGAAGTATGCCGCGTAGTCGTCGGCGAACTTCTGCACGCTCGCGTCGATGTCCTCGCCGATGAATGCCGGCGCACGCTTCGTGCGGATGCTGTGATCGGGGGTCAAAGGCCCACGCGTGCCAAAATCGGCGACGTTGGCGATGTTCGCATAGCCCACGGCGTTGGGCGACGCGTTGAGACGCGCGATTTGCGCGTAGCCTCGTGCTTTGGACACGGCGCGCCGAAGTTTTGCCAGCGCCATCAAATCCTCGCTTGCTTCGGCCTGGGCCGGCTTGGTGCCTTTCTTGGCGAGATATTCCTCCGCAATCGTGACCAGCTCGATGTGCTTCTCGTAGCTCGCCTTCGCATCATCAGCGAAGGTGAACAGGCCGTGCTTCAGGAGCACGATGCCCTCGATGCCTTCTTTGCGGAGGTCGATCTTCTGAAGCACTTCAAAGACCTGCTTCGCCAAAACGAAGCCGGGCATCACATAGGGCAGCACGAGCACGCGTTTGCCGAAAAGCTCCTTCGCGCGTGCTTCACCGTCTTTGGCGCAGGTGAGCGCGGAAATCGCGTTCGCGTGACTGTGATCGACGAATTTGAAGGGGAGGATCGCATGCAGGATGGCCTCGATGCTGGCGGCGGGCGCGTTCGGATTCGTCATCGCGGCACGCTGTTGCAGGACCATGTCCTCGTCGCTCATGGTGGCGAGTTTGGACATCTTGATCAGCGCCTCCATGCGCACGGGGGAGAATCCGGCGCGCTCGATCGTCGCCAGATCCCAGCCGCTGCCCTTCACATGGCAAAGTTCGACGCAATCACCGAAATAATCCTTCTCCGTGACCTTCACCGAGGTGTTGCCGCCGCCATGCAGCACGAGCGCGGGATTCCTGCCGAGCAGGCGTGAAGTATAGACTCGCTGTCCGAGAAGATCGGTTCCGAAAGTGGCGGCTTCTTGGTCGTTCCAAAGGCTTTGCATGATGGGAAAAGGGGAACGCCAGACTTCCGGCGGACCGGCCGTGATTCAAGGGGATTTTCCCCCTCAAACCGGGCTCAAACCGCGGCCGCGCATCTCGCCCAGCGTCCACTCGTATTCCCGCACCAGTTGATCGACGACATCGCCGCTGCGCATTTCCTGCGGCAGCACCTCCCAGGTGTAGGTTTCCATCTCGATGTGCTGGCATTTGGCCGGGTTCGCGGCCAGCCAGTCCATCGCGCCGATCAGATGATCCCGCGTGCTGTCAAAACCGCCGCCGGGTTGGGCATGGATCGGGATGTGGAAATGCACGCGCCATTCTTCACCGAGCTGGCCTGGGTTCGATTGCGCGAATTGCAGCGCGTCCGGCAGATCTTTGAAACGGCGCAGCGGCTCGTCCTTGCCGTAGCTGGCGACGACTTGATGGAAATAGACCGGCTCGTCGAACGAACGCAGTTTCGCCACATTCTCCGCGGACGGTTTGAGTTTGAGCGCGGAGCTGAAGTGCAGCTTGCTGAGCCGGATGCCGGCGCCGGTGATGCGATCCAGCGCCCGTTTTGCGTCTTCGAACTCAACGGCGAGATGGCAGGTGTCGTAGTTCAGGCCGATGAATTTGAAAAAGTCGCGATCCTGCGGGTTGCGATCGAAGTAGAGGCCGAAGAACTTCAGAGTCTCGCCGCTGGTCTCGAACAAACCGAGCGGCTCCGGCTCCATGCCGAGATGCAGATCATGGCCGCTCTTCGTCGCGACTTTCTCGATGTGCTCGCGGCACAGGCGCAGATTCGTGAAGATCGCGCTCAGTTCATCCGTGCCGACATTGAAAGTCTTGTGTGATCCGGGCAGCGTGCTGACGCTGCCGCTCACGCCCGGCGGCAGGAGCTGCGCGAGGATGTCGAAGAGCAGGTTCGTGTAGTCGAGCCGTTCCCGCGAGCGCCAGTCCGGCTTGAACACCTGCTCCTTCACCCGCGTGCCGTGAAAAGCACCGTAGGGGAAGCCGTTGATGGTGAAAACGTAGCAGCCGTTCGCGTCGAGCCATGCCTTGAACTCGTCGAGCCTGCCCGGCGCGCTCAATTCCACCGCCGCCTGCTGACTGAGGCGCAAACCGATGCCATACGGCTTGCCGCCGCTGACGCGCTCCTTCACCCGCAGCGTGTTTTCCTTCAGCCCGCGCCATGTCTCCTCCCACGTTTCGCCACGGTGGATGTTCGTGCAATAGCCGAGGTGGATGTCGTGGTTGAGGCGCATGTCCGCTACCTGCGCTTCTTCTTGCGCCCGGTCATGATGCCGCGCGCCTTGTCCTCCTCGTCGAGGACGGTGGTGTACTTGTAGTTGAAACCTTCCAGCTTCCGGCGCGGTATTTTCTGGGAGATGAGCCGCTCGATGCTGGCGACGTTCATGATCTCGTCGGCGGCGAAGAGGGTGAAGGCATCGCCTTCCTTTTGCGCGCGGCCGGTGCGGCCGATGCGGTGGACGTAGTCCTCGCTGTGTTCCGGCACCATGTAGTTGATGACGTGGGTGACGCCGCTGACGTCCAGCCCGCGCGCGGCGAGGTCGGTGGCGACGATGATCTCGAACTCGCCGCTGCGGAAGCCCTGGAGGGCGCGCTCGCGGTCCTTCTGGCCGATGTCACTGTGCATGACGGCAACTTTGTATTCACCAGTCTGCTGAATGGCGCCAAAGAGCTTGTCCGCCTGCACCTTCGTGCGGGTGAAGATCATCATGCTGTCGAAATGCGTGTGCTTGAGGATGGCGAGGAGCAGCTCCTCGCGCTGGTCGCCGGCCACGGGATACATGTAATGGCTGACGGTCTCGGCGGCGGAGAAGCGGATGCCGACCTCGACGCTTTCGGGTTCTTTGAGCGCGAAATCGGCGAGGCTCTTGATCTGCGGCGGCATGGTGGCGCTGAAAAACAGCGTCTGGCGCGACTTCGGCGTCTTTTCGACGATGCGGCGCACGTCCGGCAGGAAACCCATGTCGAGCATGCGGTCCACCTCATCGAGGATGAGCACCTCGACATCCCGCAGGTCGGCCACGCCCTCCTGCATGAAGTCGAGCAAACGGCCCGGCGTGGCGACGACGACATCCACGCCCTGCTGCAGCCCCTTGCGCTGCTTTTCATAACCCACCCCGCCGTGAACGAGCAGCACGCGCAGGCCGGTGTGCTTCCCGTATTTCTCAAACTGCTCCACGACCTGCGCCGCGAGCTCGCGCACGGGTTCGAGGACGAGGACGCGGAATTTTCCGGGAGCACCGAGACGCGTGAGGGTGGGCAGGGCGAAAGCGGCGGTCTTGCCAGTGCCGGTTTGCGAGGCGCCGACGACATCCTTGCCGGTCAGGATGATCGGAATGGCCTTCTGCTGGATCTCGGTGGGCTTTTCATAGCCCGTCTCACGCACGGCGGCGAGAACGGCGGGCGAAAGGCCGAGGATCTCCCAGTTCGGCGGATACGGGCCTTCTGGAACAGGCGGAGGCGGCGGCGGGGGGACGGCGGCGTGGTTCTCACGCACCGGCTTGGGCTTGTCCTCACGCGGGCCACGTTCGCGGCGCTCGCCACGATCTCGTCCACCGCGCGGCGGGCGGTCACCACGGTCACGGCGCTCGCCACGCGGAGGCCCCTCGCGTTTTTCATGACGTCCGCCACGCGGCTTGTGCTCGGCGTGCTGCGACTCATGGGGGCGCTTGTGCGCGTGCAGCGTGGGGGGGGGGTCGGGGGCGCCCTTCGCATGCGCTCTGGCGTCTGGTTTGCCTTTGTTGAGGCGCAGCACCTTTTTCAGGCCGGATTTCAGGCGGCTGAGGATGGAGGGCTTTTTCGGGGCGTGGTCGGTGCGGCGGGGCGTGGTCACAAGCGTGTCGGGCGGGATGAGGCGGCGTTTATCGGCCAGTTTGCCGGACAATGCAAACCCGCATCCTTCCGCGGAAACCTCAGCGCCGGAACATGGTGTTGATCCTCCCGCCCACCCGCCGCCACTGCTCCGGCGTCACGAACAACGCGTAAAACGTCCACATCTGGGCGCTGAAGAAGATCAGATCCTTCATCATCAGCGCGATCATGAGATGAAAACCGATCCCGAGCACAAACGCGACGGGCCGCAGCTTCCGCACGCAGAACAACACCGGGGCCTCCAGCTCAAAGAGCAGCGTCACCCATTGCACTCCACCTGGTCGCTCACAAAGTCCCAGCTCCACACATGATTGCGATGCGCCGCGGCCTGCCGCGCCTGCTGCCCCGGCCTCACACGTCGCATCCGGCTTGCCGTTTGCGCACTTGCAGCCCTTCCTCCCGGCGCACTCGCGCCACGCATTGGATGTTCACCTGCCAGCCTTCACGCCGCAGCAACGCCGTGATCCGGAGGCAGCCATGACGCGGATGCTCACGGCTCAGCCTCACGATGCGGTCTCGTCGGTGCCTCGCCTCCTCGCTGGCCTTCGCCACCCGGTAGTGGCCCGACCGCGCAAGCTCCAGCGCACGGCACACCTGCGTGGTACTGCCCGGACCGCTTGGCATGGCGTATCGTGCCGCACGTCACTTGCTGGCCTTCAAGATGTCGATCCGCACCGTCAGGTCCGCCACGATGCGCTTGAGCCGCCCGTATTGCCTGACGCTGCGCTCGGTTCCTCCGCCTGCGCCCACGCCTGGCGCAGTTCGTCAACCTGCATCCCGCCATGCGTGCGCCTCCACCCGTAGCAGGTCTGCTCGCTGATGTTGTGACGGGCCCACTCGTCCCTGACCTTCATCTCACCCCGCGCTTCGCGCAGGATGCTCACGATTTTCTCTTCACTTAGTCCGCTCTTTTTCATGCTGTTCTGTTCTCCTGGTTTCGGAGCCAGAACTGCATTTTACAACTGTTCTCTCCTCAGGGGGCAGGCCACTTCAAAGACATCCCCCGGCACAATCCAGTGGCCGTGCTTTTCAAAGACGCGTTGTGTCGCGGTGGCGATCATTTTGCCGCATACACCCGGCACCGGGCTTCGACAAACGGCTTTGCGGTTTCCATCACGAGGCTTGCAGGCTTACGGATTCACCACATTCACCGGCTTCCCCGCCAGGAACGCTTTCAAGTTCGCGGCGGTGATGTCGATGAGGCGTGAGCGCGATTCGCGGCTGGCCCAGGCGATGTGCGGCGTGACGAGACAATTCTTCGCGCCGATGAGCGGATTGCCGTCCTTCGGTGGTTCGACCGAGAGCACATCGAGTCCGGCTCCGGCGATGCGGCCTTCGTTCAAGGCCTTCGCCAGCGCGGCTTCATCGACCAGCGGGCCGCGACCGGTGTTGATGAGGAATGCCTCACGCTTCATCAAGCCGAGCGTGCGTTCATCGATGAGATGCTTCGTGGCATCGGTCAACGGGCAATGCAGGCTGATCACATCGCAGCGGCGGAAAATGCCGTCGATCTCGGCGGCTTCGACACCAGCGGGCGGCGGCTCCCTCCATGTGCGCTTCGAGGCGAGCACCTTCATGCCAAAGGCGACGCCGATGCGCGCCACGGCGCTGCCGATTTCGCCGTAGCCGATGATTCCCAGCGTGCGGCCGGCCAGTTCGATGATCGGATGATCCCAGTAGCAGAAATCCGGGCATTTCGTCCAGCCGCCCTGCTCCACGCTCTTCGTCGCGTGGCCGACGTGATTGGTCAGCTCCAGCATCAGCGCGATCACATGCTGTGCGACGGCGGGCGTGCTGTAGCCGGGAACATTCGTCACCACGATGCCGCGTTCCTTCGCTGCGACGACGTCCACCACATTGAATCCCGTGGCCGTGACGCCGATGTATTTCAAATCCGGCAGCGCCGCGATGGTCTCCCGTGAAATGAACGCTTTGTTTGTGATCACCACCTCCGCCCCGGCACAGCGGGCCGCGGTTTGATCCGGCGGCGTGCGCGGATGCACCTCGCAGGGAGCGATGGCTTCGAGCGGCTGCCAGGTGAGGTCGCCAGGATTCGCGGTGTGGGCGTCGAGAAGAACGATTTTCATGAGGTTAGCCGCACCGTTAGCCCAAAATGAAAAAAGAGTGTGCGAAATGTCATCCTCTGACAAAGATGGATGCCGTCATGCGCTCCGCCCTCCTCACTCTGCTGTCCCTTGCCTGCCTGTCCGTCTCCGGCGTCTTCGCCGAGGACATGAAACCACTCAAAGTCCTCATGGTCTGCGGCGGCTGCTGTCATGATTACGAAAACCAGAAGCTGATCCTCAGCGAGGGCATCAGCGCTCGTGCGAACGTGGAGTTCACCATCGTGCATGAGGAGGCGCGCGTGAAGGACGACCGCACGCATCAGGTCAGCATCTACAAGGAGAAGGACTGGGCGAAGGGCTACGACGTCGTTCTGCACAACGAATGCTTCGGTGCCGTGACGGACGTCGCATTCGTCGATGGCATCGCCAAACCGCACTTCGACGGCGTGCCCGCCGTCATGCTGCACTGCTCCACGCACAGCTATCGTGCCGCGCAGACCGACGAATGGCGCAAATGCCTCGGCCAGACTTCGATGAAGCACGAGAAGAACCGCGACCTGAAGGTGCGCAATGTGGCCGAGGATCATCCGATCATGAAGGGCTTCCCGAAGGAGTGGATCGACCCGAAGGACGAGCTCTATGAAAACATCAAGCTGTGGGAAAACTTCAAGCCGCTGGGCACCGCTTACGGTGAGGACACGAAGAAGGATCATCACTGCATCTGGACAAATCAGTACGGCGCCGGACGCGTGTTCGGCACCACGCTCGGCCACAACAACAGCACGATGCAGGATCCGGTTTACCTCGACCTCGTCACCCGCGGCCTGCTCTGGGCCTGCGGCAAGCTGGGCGAAGATGGAAAACCGCTGCCAGGCTATGAGGCGAAGCGGAAGTGAGGAGCCTGCGATCATGTGCCGGCGACATCCACATTGCGGTTAGCGCCGGACCACGGTGCTGATGAGGCGCGGGAATCGGCAACCAAACCCTGCCAAGGGATGCGATCCCAGGCTGCAATCCAAAGCTGGCGAACAAGGCATTCCCGGGGCTTGGAAAGCCCTCTCCTTGATCAATACCCCAGCCACGAACCCAGCCAGCGTTCCATCTCAGCGACACTCATGCCTTTACGCCGCGCGTAGTCCTCCACTTGATCCTTGCCGACGACGCTGATGCCGAAGTAGTGCGACTCTGGATGTGAGAAATACAGGCCGCTCACCGCGCTGCCGGGATGCATGGCCATGCTCTCGGTCAATTCGACGCCGGTCTTCGCCGTGGCATCGAGCAGGGAGAAGAGAATCGACTTCTCGGTGTGGTCCGGCTGCGCGGGATAGCCCGGCGCGGGACGGATGCCACGATATTTCTCCTTGATGAGCTCCTCGTTGGCGAAGTCGCCGGGCTTTTCATAACCCCAGGCAAAACGCGCCTGCTGGTGCAGATACTCGGCGAAGGACTCCGCGAGACGATCCGCGACGGCTTTGGCGATGATGGCGCTGTAAGGATCGTGCGCGGTCTCGAACTCCTTCGCGAATTCATCCGCGCCGTGAATGCCGACGGTGAAACCACCGATGTAATCAGCGCGACCGCTGTCCTTCGGCGCGACGTAATCGCTCAGCGCGTAGTTGGGCGTGTCCTTCTTGACCACCTGCTGACGCAGGGTGTGGAAGATGGTGCGCACGGCGGCGCGTGATTCATCCTCATAGACCTCGATGTCGTCACCGAGGGCATTGGCCGGGAAAAAGCCGATGATGCCGCGTGGCGTGAAGCGGGCTTCCGCGACGACACGGTCGAGGATGAGATTGGCATCCGTGTAGAGCTTCAATGCCTCCGCCTCGGCCTTCACTTTCATGTCCGCGTCTTCGTGCGCGGAGGAAAATCTCTTTTCCGCGGCGATCCAGCGCCCGCGCAGCTCCCAAGAGTGGAAGAAGGGCGACCAGTCGATGAATTGCCGCAGTGTGGCGACGAGCTCCGGCCCTTCGAAGGCTTTCGTGCCCAAGAAGGATGGCGTGGCGATGTCCTGCGCGCTCCAGTCGCACTGGAAAGCCTTCTTGCGTGATTCGGCGAGGCTGAGGAGCCGGCGGTCCTTTTTCTTACCGTAATCCTCGCGCAGCTTCGCATGGCGCGCCTCGTTCTTCTTCACGAAGTCGGCGTTTTGCTCAGCGGAGAGCAGTGAAGTCGTCACCGGCACGCTGCGGGAAGCGTCGAGCACATGCACGACGCTGCCGTTGTATCTCGGCGCGATCTTGATGGCGGTGTGCGCGGCGCTGGTGGTGGCTCCGCCGATCAAAAGCGGCTGCTTGAAGCCCTGGCGCTCCATTTCTGAGGCGACATGCGCCATTTCATCCAGCGATGGTGTGATGAGGCCGCTGAGGCCGATGACATCGGCGCCCATTTCGACCGCCTTGTCCAAAATCTTCTGGCAGGGCACCATCACGCCCATGTCGGTGACCTCGAAGCCATTGCAGGCCAGAACGATGCCGACGATGTTCTTGCCGATGTCATGCACATCCCCCTTCACGGTGGCGAGGACGATCCTGCCCGCGCTGCGCTGATGCGGATTCGCCGCCTTCTCCGCCTCCATGAACGGCTGCAAGTAGGCGACGCTCTGCTTCATCACGCGGGCGCTTTTCACGACCTGCGGCAGGAACATTTTGCCGGCACCGAACAAATCGCCGACGACGCTCATGCCATCCATCAGCGGGCCTTCGATGACGCTGAGCGGCTTGCCGAACTTCGCGAGGGCCTCGGCGGTGTCCTCGTTGATGAAATCGGTGATGCCTTTGAGCAGGGAGTGCTCGAGGCGTTTCTCGACGCTGTCATTGCGCCAGCCCAGGTCGATCTCAGCCTTCTTCGCGCCGCCTGCCTGGCCTTTGAACTGCTCGGCGTAGTCCACGAGGATCTCGGTGGCATCCGGACGACGATTCAAAATCACGTCCTCGACCTTCACCAGCATCTCTTGCGGGATCTCCTCGTAAACTTCGAGCATGCCCGCGTTCACGATGCCCATGTCCATGCCCGCCTTGATGGCATGATACAAAAACACGCTGTGCATGGCCTCGCGCACCTTGTTGTTGCCGCGGAAGCTGAAGCTGACGTTGCTGACGCCGCCGCTGACCTTCGCATGCGGCAGGTGGTGCTTGATCCAGCGCGTGGCGTTGATGAAGTCGAGCGCGTAGTTGTTGTGCTCCTCGATCCCGGTGGCCACGGTGAGGATGTTCGGATCGAAAATGATGTCCTCGGGCGGGAAACCGGCCTCATCGACGAGGATTCGATAGGCCCGTTCGCAGATGCGGATTTTGTCCTCGTAAGTCGCGGCCTGGCCCTGTTCGTCAAAGGCCATGACGACCGCCGCCGCGCCGTATTGTTTGATCTTGAGCGCCTGCTCCTTGAACTTTCCCTCGCCTTCCTTCAGTGAGATGGAGTTCACGATGCCCTTGCCTTGCAGGCACTTCAGACCGGCCTCGATGATCTCCCACTTCGAGGAATCGACCATGAAGGGCACCTTGTTCACCTCCGGCTCGGTTTGCAGCAGGGTCAAAAACTTCGTCATCATCGGCACGCCGTCGATGAGGCCCTCGTCCATGCAGACGTCGATGACGTTCGCGCCGCTCTCCACCTGCTGGCGGGCGATGGCGACGGCCTCCTCCAGCTTGTTCTCCTTGATGAGCTTCGCGAATTTCGGCGAGCCGGCGACGTTCGTGCGCTCGCCAATCATGAGATAAGGCGGACGCGCTTCGGGATTCGTCGTGTCGAGCACGAACGGCTGCGAGCCGCTGAGACGCATCGTGTGCGGATCGGCGGGCACTTCACGCGGTGGCAGATTTTCGACCGCTTTGGCGATGGCGGCGATGTGATCCGGCGTGTTGCCGCAGCAACCGCCCATGATGTTCACAAAGCCGCTGCCGCCGAAGTCCTTCGCATACGCCGCCATGTCCGGCGGCAGCAAATCGAAGCCCGTCGGTGCCAGAGGGTTGGGCATGCCCGCGTTCGGATACGCGGAGACGAAGCAGTCCGCCTTCGCGGAGAGTTCTTCGAGGAACGGACGCATCTTGTCCGGGCCCAACGAGCAGTTCAGGCCGATGGAGAGCGGTTTCACATGCCGCATGGCATTCAAATACGCCTCCGTGACCTGGCCGGAGATCATCGTCTCACCACCGGGGCCGACGGCGGCGCTGATCTGCACCGGCAGCTCCAGCTTGTCCTCTTCAAAGACTTCACGGATCGCCACGAGCGCCGTCTTGGCATTCAGCGAGTCGAAAATCGTCTCGACGAGCAATGTATCGACACCACCGGCGATCAAGGCACGCACCTGATGCTTGTACGCCAGTTTCACCTGGTCGAAAGTCACATACCGGAAGCTCAAATCCGTGAGATCCGGGAACTGCGACAGCGAAACCGTGAGCGGCCCGATGGCACCCGCGACGTAGCGTTTGCGACCGGTCTTCTCACCCACGATGTCCGCCCATTTGCGGCACTGCTTCGCGGACTCGAAATTGATCTCCCACGCGAGGTCATTCAAAAACGTGTCCTCGATGATGCCCTGGAAGAACTCCGGATTCTTTTTGCCTTCCCGGAAAAATTCCGCCTGCGCGATGCTCGTCGCCGAAAACGTGTTCGTCTCGATGATGTCCGCTCCGGCTTCGAGGAAGCGCTTGTGGATGTCCTCGATGATGTCCGGTCGCGTGATGGAGAGGATGTCGCCGTTGTTGAGGATGTCCTTCTCGTTGTCTTTGAATCGCTCCCCGCGAGCGGAAGCCTCATCGAGCATGCCCTTGGCCTTGTATTCGCGGATGGTCGTGCCCATCGCGCCATCGATGACCAGGATGCGCTGGCGCATGGCGGCTTCGAGTTCAGGGCGGCAATTCGGGCGGGCGGGCATGGTGGATGCTAGCGCCGGAGATGGAGAGGTCAATCATTCATATCAACGCATCATGATTTGAATATGTGAATGAATTTCTAATTTACAGGACAGTAATCCGTTATATCGCCGCCCATGCCTGCGAAACGCAAAACCAGCCTCCCTGAAGCAAGCCCCGAGGCCATCAACGAGAACCTGGGGAAGCGGGTGAGGAAGCTCCGCGCTGATCGCGGCTGGTCGCTGGAGGAGCTGGCGAATGCGAGCGGCGTGAGTCGTTCGATGCTCAGTGAAGTCGAACGCGAGAAGGCGAATCCGACGCTGACCGTCACCTTCCGCATCGCGCGGGCCTTTGGCATGACCTTGCAGGAGTTGATCGAGAGCGCGGAGACCAGCGCATCGAAAATCCAGGTCATCCGTGCCAATGACCGCAACCAGGTCTATCGCAGCGACAAGCAATGTGAGATCCGCACGCTCTCGCCGCTGAATCTGGAGAAAGATGTCGAGTTTTACGAGCTGTCACTCAAACCCGGCGGCGCTTTGCGGTCACAGCCGCATTTTGAAGGCACGCGTGAGTTCCTGACCGTCGAGGAAGGCAGCGTGCGCATCGAATCCGACCAGGACACCGACGATCTCACCAAAGGCGACTCCGGCACCTACCGCGCCGATGTGCCCCACGCCATCGTCAACACCGGCAAAGGTGACGCACTGGTGTTTCTCGTGGTGATTTACCGCTGAACCATTCCCCGCCAACCATGCAAACCACACGCCTTCTCTCTTTGATCAGCCGGATCAGTCTGATCTTCGCCTTTGCGGCCGTCTCTCACGCGCAGATGCCGCCCGCGCTCGTGAACGCGGAACGCGCGAAAATCCTCGAAGGCGTCAAATCGGTGCCGAAGGCGGGTGCGCCGGGGCCTGTCGGCATCTGGGGCAACATCGCGTTTCCGATCCTCTCCGCGCCGGACAAGGACGGTGTGGAGATCGCCGTGGCGGCGGCGGCGGGTTATGGCAAGGGGCGCATCGTCCTGTTCGGCCACAACGGCTACCTCGGCGGCAACGCGGGCGGGGACCATGCGCAGCTCATAGAGAACTGCGTGAAATGGGCCGGCAACAAGGCGAAGCCCCGCATCGGCCTCAAAGGCGTGAAAGGTGATGCCCTGAGCCAGCGCGGATTCAAAACGGAGGAGTTCGGCACGGTGGAGAAGAAAAATCTCTCCGACTATGACGTGGTGCTCATCAACATCCAGGGCATCACCAGCGCGGAGGAGGGCGCGGCTCTGGCCGAATACATCAAAGGCGGCGGCGGGTTCATCGGCGGCATGACGGGATGGGCTTACAGCCAGGGAAGCGGCGGAAAAGACCTCGCCATCTCCCACGGGGTGAACCAGGCGCTGATGCCGGCGGGCGTGGCGATCACGGACATGAGCGCCTTTGACCAGCTCCGCAGCTTTGACGCGCGCATCGAGCTGCCCGCCATGATGAATGCCTCCGACGCCATCAGCGCGATCAAAAAGCAGCGCGAAGGCGGCCCCGCGCTCACCCCGGAGCAGATCAAGCAAGGCATGAACGCGATCCAGATCGCCATGGCCGCGCAGCCGCCGGACCGCAGCAATTTGAAGAACGCCGTCACCGCCGCTCTCGGCAGCGCGGGATCCGACACCCCTGTGCCGACCCGGCAGGAGCCGCTGACCGACACGCAGCACGCCGCCGCGCGTCTGCGCCTCGGCATGGAGACGCGTGTGCTGCGCCTCGCCTCCGCCGACGGTATCAAGGCGCATCCGGCGCATGTCGAATTCCCCGGCAAAGTCCCTGAAGACGCGCCACGCATCACCGGCGAAGTACCCATCACCCCCGACACCCCCGGCTGGCAAAGCACCGGCCTCTACGCCGTCGCGGGCGAGCCGATCACCGTCACCATTCCCGAACAACACGCTGACAAGGGCTACGCCGTGCGCATCGGCTGCCACAGCGACACGCTTTACCACCTCGACAAATGGCAGCGCGCGCCGGACATCACCCGCAGTGACGCCCTGGCCGCCGCCACGACCAAGGCCGCCTCCGCCTTCGGAGGACTCATCTACATCCAGGTTCCCGGCCGCGCGAAGGACGACGAGCCCTTCACCGCCGCCATCCAGGGCGGCATCGCCGCGCCGCTCTTTGTTCTCGGCAAGGACACGGATGACACCTGGAAGGAAATCCGCAAACGCCCCGCGCCGTGGGCTGAAATGGCCTGCGACAAGATGATCATCAGCTTCCCCCGCGAAGTGGCGCAGAACATCAACAATCCCACCGACCTCATGAGCTTTTGGAAAGCCGTGGTTGAAGCACAGGATGATCTCACCAACCAGGCGGAGGAGCGCAGGCGCCCCGAGCGCATCGTCTCCGACGTGCAGATCAGCGCCGGCTACATGCACAGCGGTTATCCCATCATGATCCCCACCAGCGCCGCGCCGGAGATGACCACGCTCACGCGGCTGAAATTCCCCGGCTGGGGATTTTATCACGAGATCGGCCACAACCACCAGCGCGGCACCTTCACCTTCGACGGCACGGGCGAGGTCACCAACAACGTCATCGGCATGTACTGCTACGAGGCCGTTTTGAAGAAGGACAAGATCATCGGGCACACCGGTGCCTCGGAGGAAGGCCAGAAGGAGCACATCAAGGAAATCAAACGCGCCGATGACAAGTTCGCCGCCTGGAAAAAAAGCCCCTTCCTGGCCCTCACCACCTACATCCAGCTCGTGGATGCCTTTGGCTGGGAGGCGTGGCGGAAATACCTGCACAGCTTTGCGGATCCCGGCTTTGGCCCCGCGCCGAAGGGCGACGATGAGGTGCGCGACCAGTTCCTGGTCCGCTACTCCAAGATCACCGGCAAAAATCTCGGCCCCTTCTTCGACTTCTGGGGCATTCCCGTCAGCAGCGCCGCGAAGGCGGAGGTCAGCAAGCTGGAGGTGTGGATGCCGAAGGGATTGTGAGCGGAGGCCGCCGCCTGAGTCACTTCATGGCGGCCTCGTTCACGCGTTTCACGAGATTGAGCACCGTTTTCGCTGGAATCGCCTCGTGCATGACGAGCGTGGTGCCGGATGAGGGCGCGGGATTGCTGTTGAAGGTCTGGATGCGGGCGACGTGGCCGATGACGTTGCCATATTCGTCCAGGACGGCCGATCCGCTGCTGCCCTGCGCCCAGTCGGTGCTGACATTGAGCCGCTGGCTGGCTGGATCCTCCTTCGCGTCGGTGGAATAGAGGCGGTTCACGATGCCGGCGCTGAAGTAGCCGCGATGCTTCAAAGGATCGCTGAAGCAGTAGGCGGGCTCGCCCAGCTCCACATCCGCGCGCAACGGCAGCGGCTTCAGGCCGCCGCCGATGACACGCACCAGGGCGGCGTCGGATTTCGCATCCGCTCCGAGGATGGCGGTGGTGGGGAAGATTTCGTTGTCCGTGTTGGCGACGATGAGCCAGCCCTCCTTCAGCGTGGCGGGCGGATCGATCACATGATTCGCGGTGGCGACGACATCCGGAGCCACGGCGTACGCGCCCGCCAAGCTGAGATGCATCTTGTCGCAACGGGTACAGCGGTAATACCACCCGGCGCGCAGGTGGGCGGCGCGAGAGAGGCGTGCGACATCGCGGCTGGATTTCGACTGCGTGGACTCGGTGGAAAGGGAGACGGGGCCGGGCTTCGGACTCTTGAGCTGCGTTTTCACGACTTCGTGATTGAGAAATTTTCCGGGCTTCACCACTTTCGGAGCGATCTCGAGGAGCGGGTCCGGCGGCGGAGGCGGCGCGGACGGAACCGCCGGCCTGGCGGCAGGGCGTGCGGCAGCCACCGGCGGGATGCCGCTGAGCGGAAGCCCCAGTGCCTTCTCGATCGTGGGCCGCAACGACGCGCCGCGCAGCTCCGTGCCTTTGGCGAGGATTTTCCCCGTCGTGCCGTCCACGAGAAAACAGGACGGAATGGCGCGCACACCATAGAGCCTGCCCAGCTCTGCATCCCAGCCCTTGCCGTCGCAAATCTGCGTCCAGGTCATGCCTTTTTCCTGGGTGAAGGCAGCCAGCTTGTCCTTGGTGCGTTCGTTGTCGAGGCTGATGCCGAGCACCTCGAAGCCCTTCGGCTTCAAATCGGCGTGAACTTTCGTCAGATTCGGGACTTCGGCGACGCACGGTCCGCACCACGTCGCCCAGAAATCCAGCATGACGACCTTGCCCTTGTAGTCGGCCGGAAAGCTCACCTTTGCTCCAGCGGTGCTCTCGGCCTCGAAGGGAGTGGCGTTCGCAGGAGCCTCCTGCGCGGACAATGGCGAGGTCAGGAGGAGGAGGGCGAGGAAAAGTTCCGTCTTCATGGCGGGGGATGTTGCTAAATTCCTGGCAGCGGAGTCAAGCCGCTTATTTCAAGCGCGGCGCGATGATCCTCGTCCAGATCGCATAGCCCTTGGGATTCATATGGAGCTGGTCGGGCGTGAAGATGTCCGGCAGCGGCCTGCCGTCGGTGCCGAGCATGGCGTCGTGCGTGTTGATGTATTCGAGGCGCGGGTCCGTCTTGCAGAATGCCTCGGCGAGGCTGTTCAGCTCACGCATCCTGTCCACGAGATGCCAGCGCTTCGGATTCGGCGCGTTGGAGATGTAGCTGATGCGGCAGTCCGGCAGCGCGGCGTGGACTTTGGCGGCGAAAGCCTGGAGGTCGGCCAGCACGCGCCGGGGCGTTTTGCCTGCGGCGATGTCATTGCCGCCAGCATAGAGGACGACCTGCCGCGGCTTGTATTGGATCACGGTCCGCGCTGCGTGGTTGAACGAATCAAACACCTCGGAGCCGCCGAAGCCGCGGTTCATCACGGGCAGGCCCGGAAAGTCATCCGCCAGCGACGACCAGAGCCTGATGCTGGAGCTGCCGGTGAAAATGACCGGCTGCGCGGGCGGCGCCTTTTTCGCGTCCTGCTTCGCAAAAGCGGAAATCTCCTTCTGCCACTTGATGGCGGAGGTCACCACGTCGTAACCGGCCTCGCTGAAATGCAGCTTGTCCTGGATGTAACATTCCGGGCGCGGCCTGCCGTCGCCGCCGAGCAGCAGCGGGAAAATGTCGATGAACTCGACGCCGTTTTTCGCGCAGGAGACCGCGATGAGCCGGTTCGCCTTTTTCACCTGCTCCACCTCGCTCCAGCGCGCGGGTGACGGCGGGATTGAGATGAAAGCGATCTTCGCCTTGGGCAACGCCTTGCCGACTGTGGCGACAAAGGCGTCGAGCGCGGCCAGGACATCCTCCGGTGTGCGCCCGGCGTGCAGGTCGTTGCCGCCGGCATTGAGGTAAATCTGCCCCGGCTGGTATTTGATGACGATGCGGTCCGCGAAATACACCACATCACTGAGACGTGAGCCGCCGAAGCCGCGGTTGAGCACGGGCGTTTTTTTGAAGCGTCCCGGCAGTGACTCCCAACGGCGGATGTTCGACGCGCCGACGAACAGCGTCACGTCTTTCGGCGGCGCCTTGGCCGTGTCCTCGGCCTCGAATGCTTGGATGGCTTTTTCAAACCGCGCAGGATCAGCAGGGGCGAGCGCGGGGAGCCAGCAGGGACTGAACAGCGCCCAAAGAACAAAAAAGCGGCGATAAATCATGGCGTCATGGCAAACGCTGTGCGTTTTGCTCCTCATGCAACCTTTGCTCGAAAGCTGGAAACGAAGATTTGCCCGCCCGGCGGCGCTCACCACTGATCCCGGCGTGAGTCCGTCCGCGCCTGTTTCCTTCGACATTCCCGACCAGCCGCTTTCTCCCGGCGTCACACGGCTGGCGCAGGGCACGCGCTTCGTGGTGCATTCACGCCATGCGCAGGCGGTTGACCTCTGCCTCTTCGATCCGGCCGATCCCTCGCGCGAAAGCGCCCGCGTGCGCATGCGTCGTGCGGAGTGCGACCTGTGGCACGCCACCGTGAAGGATGTCAAAACGGGCACGCTTTACGGCTACCGCGCGCACGGCGCGTGGCTGCCGGCTTACGCGATGCGCTTCAATGCGAAGAAACTGCTGCTGGACCCCTGTGCGCGCGCCATCCACGGCGTCCCGGATGCCGCGACGCACATGCACGCCACGCCGGACCCGCACCACATGCCCGGCTGCATCGACAGCGGCGGCCGCGCGCTGAAAAGCGTGGTGATCGATGATGCCTTCGAGTGGGGAGCCGACGCACCGCCTTCCGTGCCGTGGCGGGACACGGTGATCTGCGAGCTGCATGTGAAAGGCTTCACTCAAACGCATCCCGACGTGCCGCCGGAACTGCGCGGCACCTACGCCGGCCTCGCGCATCCATCCGTCATCTCCTACCTGCGGGAGCTGGGCGTCACCAGCGTGCAGATCCTGCCGGCACACCAGCATCTGGACGACCTCTTCCTGCTCGAAAAAGGACTCACCAACTACTGGGGCTACAACACGGTCGGGTTCTTCGCCCCGCACAACGCCTATGCCGCCGCCAGCGGTCCGCAGGAGCAGGTGAATGAGTTCAAGACGATGGTGAAGGCGTTCCACACCGCCGGGATCGAGGTGATCCTTGATGTCGTTTACAATCACACCGCCGAAGGCAGCCACCTGGGACCCACGCTGATGTTCCGCGGCCTCGACGACCAGGGCTACTACCGGCATCATTTCGGCAAGGAAGACGTGGGTTATCTCGATGTGACCGGCTGCGGCAATTCGGTCGATTCCGCCAGCCCACCCGCCCTGCGGCTCATCCTGGACAGCCTGCGTTACTGGATCACCGAGATGCATGTGGACGGCTTCCGCTTTGATCTCGCCGTGACCGTGGCGCGCGACGAGAGGGACGGTTTTCACGCGCGGTCGCAGTTTCTCAGCGCCGTGGCGCAGGATCCGGTCATCTCGCGGGTGAAGCTCATCGCCGAGGCATGGGACATCTCGCGGGAGGACAGCTACCAGGTCGGCCAGTTCCCGGAACCATGGCGGGAGCTCAACGGCAAGTACCGCGACACCGTGCGCGGCTGGTGGCGCGGCGACCGCGGCACGACGGCGGAGTTTTCAAAGCGCCTGTGCGGCAGCCAGGACATCTACGGCTGGAACCAGCGTCCGCCGCTCGCCAGCATCAATTTCATCACCTCCCACGACGGCTTCACCCTGCTGGACCTCGTCAGCCACGAGCGCAAGCACAACGAGGCCAATGGCGAGGAGAACCGCGACGGCGACCATGGCAACCACAGCTCCAACTGGGGTGTCGAAGGTCCCACGGACCATCCCTTGATCAACGCCACGCGCGCGCGGCTGCGCCGCGGCATGATCGCCACGATGATGTGCTCCCTCGGCGTGCCCTTCCTCACCGCCGGCGACGAACGCGGACGCACCCAGCGCGGCAACAACAACGCCTACTGCCAGGACAATGAGACAAGCTGGCTGGACTGGAGCCGCTGCGACACCGATCTGCTCGACTTCACGCGCCGCATGACCGCCTTCCGCCGTCAGCACGCGCAATTCCGCCGCCATGAATACTTCGACGGCAGGCCGGATCCTCTTGGGGGGCTGCGGGACGTGGCCTGGCTCGAAGGCGACGGCACGCTGCTCTGCCATGAGGAATGGCACAACGAAGCGCGCAGCAGCTTCGGCGCATTGCTCGCCGCCGCAGGGGACAGCCCGCCCCTGGTGCTTCTTTTCAACAATGGCGACTCCCTCCGTCCGTTCCTCCTTCCCGGCGACTCTGAAACGCGCTGGACGCCCGCCTTCGACACCGCCCTCCAGCCCTCCTTCCCGACTGGTGCCAACCCGCAGCACCATGCCGGAAAAACACACTACCAGCTCGAAGGCCGCAGCCTCGCCTGCCTGAGACTGGCCGCCGGGCGATGCGACGTCATCGAGCCGCAGGCATGCTGAGGCAGGGTGCGGACAGCGGCGGCGGATAAAGATGGCGTCCGCGGGCGGCGTGGAGCAGACTTCCTCATCATGGACACTTCAGCCACCCACGACTTGAAACGCCGCTCCTTCCTCCGCGCCGCCTTTTCCGGAGCGCTGGTGACTCCTGGTGTGATGAACGCCCGGCAGGTCGAAAAGGCCATCGCGGGCCGCTTTCACGAGGAGGCGCGCGATCTGCCGCTGGTGGAGGATGCGGATGTCATCGTGTGCGGTGCGGGACCGGCAGGCATCGCGGCGGCGGTCACGGCGGCGCACGCGGGGGTGAAGGTGCGCTGCTTTGAATGGCGTGGCTGCCTCGGCGGTGTGTGGACGGCGGGTTTGCTGGGCTACCTGCTCGATTTCAACAAGCCGGGCTTCAATCAGGAGCTGCTCAAGCGCCTCGATGAACGCGATATGCGCCGCGGCACGAGCAAGAGCAGCGTCACCTATGAACCGGAAGGCATGAAGCTGCTGCTGGAGGAGATGTTTGTGGAGGCGGGCGTGAAATTCCAACTGCACACACGCGTGAGCGCCGCCTATCGCGAAGGAAAGCGGCTCACCACGATCGTGACGGAGTCCAAATCGGGCCGTCAGGCATGGCGCGCGCCGGTTTTCATCGACACGACGGGCGATGGCGATCTCGGAGCGCTCGCGGGATGCAGCTTCGAGTTTGGCGAGGCGGAGGCGTGCCCCTGTCAGCCGATGTCGCTCAATGCGCTGCTGGTCTGCAAAGATGCCGCCGCTTTGACCGCCTGCATCCACAAGTCCGATCCCAGCAAGGCTGATGGCATCGCCAAAGACGCGTTCAAGGCCGAGATCGAGCGCGCTGGGCATTTCCCATCGTATTCCAAGCCGACGCTGTGGCAGGTGCGTGACAATCTGCTGTTGGTGATGATGAACCATCAGTATGGCGTGCCGTGTTTCGATGCGGCGAAGATCACCGAGGCCACGGTGCAGGCGCGCGCGGAGCTGCACAAGATCGTGAACGGCCTGCGCAAGCTCGGCGGGCCGTGGGAGGGTCTGCAAATCGCCGCCACCGCCGAACAGATCGGTGTGCGCGACGGGCGGCGCCTCGCGGGACGTTACACCGTGGACAAAGATGATCTCATCGCCGGTGCGCGCTACGATGACGCCGTGGTGCGGCCGACCTTCGGTGTGGACATTCACGCGCTAAGTGCCGAGGCGAACAAGAAAGCCGCCTACAGCAACGCGGGCGTGAAAGTGAAGCCCTACGACGTGCCACTGCGCGCGCTCATCGCGAAAGACGTGGACGGATTGATGATGGCCGGCCGCAACATCAGCGGCGACTTCATCGCGCATGCGAGCTATCGCGTGACGGGCAACTCCGTGGCGATGGGCGAGGCGGCCGGCGTGACCGCGGCGATCGCGGCGGCGACGAAGCGCCTGCCGCATGACGTGCCGTGGAGCGAGGGCGAGGCGAAATTGAAGGAGTTCGGACAGCGGGCGTGAAGGCTCATTTGCCGGGGAAAACCGGCAGCACTTTGTCGAGGATGCCGGTTCCGGCCTTCACACCGTTTTCGAGCACGCCCCCGGCGCCTTCGATGACCTTGCCTGGCATTCTGGAGGCGTCCTCTCCCAGCACGGGTTTCAGCAGGTTTTCCGCGCCTTTTTTGACGAGTTTTTCAGGTGTGTCTAAAAGCAGCGCCATGCCGGCGGCGCCGATCAGGCGCGAGCTGAGATCCTCCTGCGGCGCGTCGAGTGTGCCGGCGACGCGGACGCGCGCCCATTGCATTCCGGGCGGGGAGGCCGGGTTGTTTTCCACAAAGACGCGGTTGTTCGCACCGGGGATGGCCACGAGAGCTTCCGGCGTCACGCCGACCATGAAATCACCCTCCACCGCGCGACCGCGTATCGTCATGGCCCCCTCGATGCGCAGCAGGCCGTTGGACTGCACCACGATCTTCTCCACCCGCAGCGCGTCGCCCTGCGGATGCAGCGAGGCTTCGCAGATGTCGAGCACGACGCGGTTGAAGCGGTGGATGTTGGTGTATTTGACAAGTTTTTCGAGGATGGGCAGCCCCTGGAGAACTCCATTTTTCAGCGCCATGTCTGCCTTCCACTGAAGCGGCGCGCCACGGGTGCCGGAGAACTCCAGGTCACCCTCCATCTGGCCGGAGAGACGCTGATCCCACCAGTCATTGAGAAATTCATCCAGCGGCACGGCCCTCACACGGGCAAAGGTCTGCCACGCGCCGCTCTCCGCGTTCACCTGTCCGCGCACAGTGGCCTCGGCCTGCTGTTTCCAGCGCAGCGTGGCGTTGCTGAGATGGAGCAGGCCGCCGCCGAACCGCAGCGAACCCTGGCTGATGTCGAGTTTGAGAGGTTCTTTTTGCTCCGGTGCCTGGAGGGGCGCCTGCAACGTGCCGCCGTTGAGTTTCGCGGCCACGGATGTGGCGCCGCTTTTCCAGCCCGCGAGCCGCAGGCGTGATTCGGTGATCCTCCAGCCGTCCTGTTCGAAAAAGAGCCGCTGCACGTCAAAGCCGTCGATCTCGGTCATGCCAGGAATGTAGCGCCGCAAGAACGCCGGGATGGCGCTGGCTGCCTCCTCCGCTGGTGGCATGTCCGGCGTGTTTGCACCAGATGAGGCGGTCTGACGGCGCAGCGTGATCTCCTCGGCCCCGGCGCTTTGCACATGCCAGAGACCTTTGCGAATGGCTCCAAAATCCAGCGCGGCATGCAATCCGGACGCCTCGACATCCCAGCCGCCCGCGTCCTCCACGGTGAGTTCGCTGATGGCGACGGTCTCGTCACTCCACACCAGCGGCGAGAGGCGCGCCACGCCGCCCGTCTTCGCGCCGAGCATCTCCTCCGCCCTCTGGCGGAACTCCTCCTTTTGCACATACGAGCGGATGTAACTCGTGACGAGAGACGGGGCGACGAGCATGAGAATCCCGGCGCTGATGACGAGCAGGCCCGCCAGCCACCACAGCCAGTGGAGAGGCGATGATTGGCGGCGGGCGGGGCGGTTGCGACGTTGCATGGGGCGCGGGGTGGATTGTTGCACTTTTTCATCGCCAGAGCGGCGGTCTCCAGCCTAATTTCAGCGACTTATTTAACCTCTATGCTGAAAGCGCTCAACGTCAGTCTTGAAGTCGATGGCCCGGGGGATTCTGAGGAAAACGCCACCCTGCACCTGCTCCGCGAAGTGACCTTCAACGTGCCGCCGGCGCACCTGATGGCCATTGTCGGCCCGTCCGGCTGCGGCAAGTCCACGCTGCTGAAGGTCATCACCGGCATCCTGGAGCAGACGGATGGAGAGCTGCACTGGGATGGGCGCGACCTCAGCAACGAGGAGGATCTGCATCCGGGAGACCTGGGTTACGCCCCGCAATTCAGCGTGGCCTACGACCTGCTCACGGTGGAGGAGAGCATCGCCAGCGCGATGGCTCTGCGCACGCAACTGGCGCAGACGGAGGACTTCATCCCGTCGCTCGATTACATCCTGGAGGTGACGGGCCTGACACATCTTTCCGACCGCCTCGTCAAAGTGCTCTCCGGCGGGCAGAAACGCCGCCTCGGTCTGGCCCTGGAGCTTGTGACCGATCCATGCCTGCTGCTCTGCGACGAGGTCACCAGCGGCCTCGATCCGAAGTCCGAGCACGAGATCACGAATCTGCTGCGCGTCCTCTCACGCGGGCATCCGAAGCGCGTCGTCATCAATGTCACCCACAGCCTCGCCAGCCTGGACGCCTACGACAGCGTGATGGTCATGTACCAGGGTGTGCTCACCTTCCACGGCCCGCCGAAGGCCATGATGCACTACTTTGCCGTGGAGCATCCCGAGGACGTCTATCTCAAGCTCACGGAGCGCAAAAAGGAGGACTGGCGCGAATCCTGGGCCAAATACCGCGAGACGTATTACAAGCGCCACGGCTTCGACGGTCCGCGCATCCTGCTGGAGGACGAGCAGAAAGGCGGACCGTCAAAAACCACGGTGCGCGAGGAACGCAACACCGCGGGTGTGGACATGACCAGCGTGCCGGAGCACCATGAATTCCCGCCCATCGAGATGCCCTCGATGATCACGCAGCTCTTCGAGCTGCTCAAACGCCGCTGGACCATCTTCCGCCGTGACTCGGCCCAGGTCTGGCTGCACCTCGCCATGCTTTTCGGCTTTCCGCTGCTCGTCGTCATCTTCGCCCTCGACGGCATCAAGCCGCTGCGGGCGCTCTCGACACATCACGACGAGAATGTGAAGGTGGAGATGGAAAGCCAGGCCAGGTTCCAGCAGGAGCAGCTCAAGGCCGGCGGCCTCGTCTCCGGCCTTGTCATGCTCCAGGTCGTGCTCGTTACGCTCATGGCCAGCAACAACGCCGCGCGGGAAATCGCCTCCGAACGTCTCATCCTGGAGCGCGAGAAGCTCGGCGGCCTGCATCCTTTCGCCTATGTGGGCAGCAAGGTGTTTTTCCTCGGCGTGTTTGTCCTCGCGCAAAGTTTATGGATGGGCTTTTTCGTCGATCTCGTCGTCGGCGGCCTGCCGGGCGACCTCATCACCAGGCTCGTGCTGCTCCTGCTTGCCTCCGCCGCGATGACCAGCGTGTGCCTCGGCATCTCCGCGACAAGCAGGTCGCCGGAGAAATCCACCATCCTCTGCATCTACCTCGTCGGCTTCCAGCTTCCGCTCTCCGGAGCGGTGCTCACGCTGCCGGACTGGCTGGAAAACTGGGTGCAGCCTCTCGTCGCAGCCTTCTGGGGCTGGAGCGGCAGCCTCTCCAGCATGCGCAGCACCGCGTTTTATGACGCGGTGAAACAGGTCACCTCCACTGACCTCGTCGGCCCCGGCCTCGCCGCCTTCGTGCTCTTCGTGCATGTCATCATCGGCCTGGCCATGTCCTTCGTCGGTGTGCAGAAAAGCCAGTGGGACTCCTGACAGGGCCGCGCCCTGCGCGCCGCGCATCCCTCACGGCGGCGGCAGCGGCACATCATTGGCCGCCGGAGGCCGCGCTGTCGGCGGAGGAGGCGGCAGGAGCGGATTCACCGTTGGCGCCGGGACAGGACTGGATGCGTGACGCTGCGGCGGAACCTGCGGGGGGACAGCCCCGGAATTCCGTGCCGGAATCACCGCCTTCTGCACCACCTCGGCGGGTTGGGCCGCGGACATGTCCGCGAACGTCACCCAGCCGGCCTGACCGCCCTTCTGAAGCTGGATGCGCGTCTTGTCCACGCTCGCTCCGGGCGTGACCTGGCGGATCTTGATGCCCATCTCGTTTTCGGAGCCGATGCGCGCCTCCATCACCTGTGAGGTCGTGCGATCCACCAGCACCGCGACCACCGCGCCGTCGATCTCGTAAACCCCGCTCAAGCTCAAATTATCCGCGAAATTCGGCCCGCCCGGCGCCTCCGGCGCGGGCAGGTCTTTGGTCGTGAAAAGGCTGCGCTCCCAGAGCGCGGCGTGGGCTTCGAGTTTCGGGAACTCGACGGGTTCGGATGCCGGGACCAAAGTGACCAGAGTGACGCTGATGACGGCCGAAATCGTGAATCGTAAGTCGTAAATCATAAATCAATTCTTGGTGACCTTCGGCGCGGTTTTCGCGTGATAAAACTGGGTGAATTCGACCTCGGCGTTGATGGTCTTGTTGCTGCCGGCGGGGTTGATTTGAAGGCGCGTGATGCCGATGAGGCTCTTCGGCTGCTGGAGGGCGTGCAGCCAGGTGTAGAAGGCCTGTTCAGTGATGCCGGTGAGGGTGGTTTTGATCGCAGCTTTGTCGAAATGGCCTTCATCTTCATCGGCGGGCAATCCATCCGGGCCGATGGCGCGGGCGGGTTCGAGCAGCTCGGTGCCGCCGATGGTGAGCCCGTGTTTTTGCGCGGCGGTGGCGACGGTTTCGAGCAGCTTGGCGCTGGCGTCTTTGTTGCTGGTGAAGCCGGGGACATTTTCCTCCAGCCAGGTGTTTTTTTCAGCCCACTCGGCGCCTTGGGAAACGGCGAGGTTCATCGAGCCGAGGCGGTCACGCAGCAGCCCGACCTCGTCCTTGACCTCGAAGTAGGTGCGGAAGGCGAACGCGCCGCCGCCGATGAGGGCGACGCCGATGAAAATGGCGGCGAAGATGCCGAGCAGGATTTTCTCACTCTTTTTCATGGGCGGCGCCTCCTTTCATTTCAAACGTGGCGCTTTGATCGCTGGCGATGACGGGCGGCGGACCATCGAGGCCGAAATGCGCGAGCGCCTCGCTGTCCTTCAGCGCCTGGGTGTATTCGAGCGCGAGGGAGGCGCCGGGCATGCGGCCCATGAGGCTGAGCGTGTCCGGCGTCCATTCCCAATGCGTGAGCAGGGCTTCCTTCGATGATTCCGGCTCCATGCAATGCAGGAGCATCTGCTGCGGCCATGTTGAAGGATCGACGGCGGGCGCGGCCTCCATCCAGGCACGCTTGTGATCCATCACGCGGGAGGCACGAGGCATGAGCTCGGCCACTTTTTCACGCAGCATGTTCCGCTCCTTCAAAGCGAAGGCGGTGAGCGTGGCGACCAAGGCGATGGCGGCGGCTGCGGCGGCTCCGAAAGTCATCGCGAGGAAGCGTGTGCGGGCACGCGTGCCCTGGCGGCGGCTTTCGTGAACGAGCTCCTCCGGCATGAGCAGGCTGGAGCCGCGTTGTGGCATCGTCGGCGCTGGCATGTCACAGCGGAAGGGCGCGAGGCCGGTGACGCGCTGGATTTTGCCGAGATCACCCTCGTCGATCCACAGCACGATGCTTTCGAGCCGGCCGAGCACGCCCTGAAAGCTGAGCTGGAGGCAGATGTTGTTCAGCTCGGCGAGCGCGTGGTCATCGAGCCGGGGCGAGGAAAGCGGCGCGCAGTAGATGAGCTGCGATCCGCTGGTGATGGCGACGACGAGGCGGCCCAGCTCGCGGAAGATCGTGATGCTGTTTTGCACCATCGGATAGCACAGCGCGTGATGCGTGACCTCGTCGGGCAGGAAGGTGGCGTCGCTCAGCGGCACGGGCTGGTCTTTGAGCGCGAGGATGCGGGCGAGATGCGCGCCTTCCTTCGTGGCGATGCTGCGCACCTGCACGGCGGCCTCGTCCTCGTTCGTTTTCACCCCCATGCGCTCGAGATGCAGCAGCGCCATGCTGCGCAGGTGCTCGCTTTCGCCTTTCAGCCACGCGGGCAGCACCCAGAAGTGCGTGGAAGGCAGTGCGAGCACGCGGCGCGGCGCTTCTTTGCCAAAGCGTGCGCCTTCAGCGGTGAATTCGCCGCCGGGCTGGCACAGCTCGCCCTCCGCGCCGGTCCAGCTTTGCCAGACGGACGCGCCGGGGAGCAGCAGCTCGTGGATGGATTTACGAGTCCTGGCCATGAATGGGGAGTTCGCCACGCCAGACGGCCTGTCCGCCCTGCGTGATGAGGATGAGTTTGCGTT
>JAEUHJ010000185.1 GCA_016795375.1 Verrucomicrobiaceae bacterium | reverse complement strand
CGCGCCCGCCAGCAAGCGTGCTGCACAGGGCGATGACGAGCACGTCGCCCAGCAGGTGCCGGGGCTGACGTTGCTCACGCGGGTCTGGCAACTGCGCGAACTTCTCCGCGAGCTGCCCCAGCTTTGCATGATCGGGGTGGGTCATGCCGCCTACAGATAACCATCCCACACGGGGTACAACCACTATAACCAGACTCTCTGATTTTTATTGGCGCGTCTGCCCTGCCGCAGGGCCGCAGAACCTGCCAAGGTCGTTGCCAAAGGGGGCGGAAGGCGGTAGTATCGCCGCCCTTTCCGAAAACTCATGAATCGTTTTCCCCCAGCCCTCGTGCTCACCGCGGCCTTTCTTTTTGCCGCTCCGGCGATGCGCGCCCAGACCATCGATCCCGGCAGCGAGGTGGCAGACCAGTATTTCCGCGGCTTTGTGCTGAACAACGAGGCGGCGAAGCTGGAGTCCGCCGGTGACTTCACCCTCGCGCAGACCAAATTCAAACAGGCGGGCGAGATCATGGACAGCATCGCGCGCAATTACCCGACGTGGCAGCCGGAGATGCGCGCCTCACGTCAGCAAAAAATCCAGGATTCCCTCTCACGCCTCCAGACACGCCTTGCACAGCAGGCGGCGCCACAGCCGGCGATGGGGCCGGCTCCACAGATCCTCACATCTGCCTCGCCCGGCCATGCCCCGGTGGTCGCCGGCACTGCTGTCATCCCCTCCCCCGGCACGCTGGCGCAGGCCGCGCCGGCCATCTCAGCCGCGCCGGGCGCATTGCCGAGCCTCAGCGATGTGCTCGGCCAGTGGGAGGCGATGTATAAGAAACGCGTGCTGGAGCTCGAGACGCAAAACAACCAGCAGCAGACCGATCTCGGCAAATGGCAACAGTGGTACCAGTGGGCTTCCGGCGAGATCACCACCGCGCGTGCTCAAAGCGACGCCCTCGGCAAAAAATCCGCCGCCATGGAGCAGAACATCCTGCAGATGGGCAGGGACGTGGAGGCGGGCCGGGCGGCGCAGACCCAGCTCAGCAAATTGATGGAGGAAAAAATGGCCGTGGACCTCGAAGTGCGCAAAACCGGCCAGCGTCTCATCGCCGCCGAGTCCGCCGCGAAGGACGCGGCGGAGAAACTCGCCGCCGCCGCCGTGAAAATCACCGCCATCGAACAGGAGCGGAACAGCATCCTCAAGGAGCGTGATGACGCCGTCAAACAGCGCGACACCGCGGTCAAGGACCGTGACGTGGCCGTCAAGGAGCGTGACGCCGCCAGCGCCCGCAGCCTGGGTTTGCAGGCGGAGCTCGACGAGGCGAAGAAAAAAGCCGGCAGCGCCGGGATGAAGCGCCTCATCGCTGAAAACGAGCGCTTGAAGAAGGCGCTTGATGATGCGGAGAAACAAGTCGCCACGCTGAAGTCCGACGCCACGCGCAAGGACAAGGAGATCGTCGAGCTGCGCGGCCAGCTCACCGGATTGCAGGGCCAGCTCGCCGGGTTGCGCAAGGAGAGCGGTGCTTACCAGACCCAGGTGGCCGAGCTGACAAAGCAGCTCAAGGAACTCCAGTCCGGCATGGACACGAAGATGGCCGCCACACCCGAGCTCACCCAGGAAAACGAGATGCTGCGCACCATCATCATGCGCCAGCTCCGCGCCCAGCACCGCCAGCAGGCCGCGAAGGACCTCATGATCGCCGAGCTGCAAAAAATGGAGAACGCCTCCGGCGAGCTGGTGCGGCAGGTCGAGGAGATGAAAAACGCGCGCATGATCCTGACGCCGGACGAGGAGAAACTCTTCTCCGATCCCGTCGTCCGCGAGCTGCTCGGGCCAAAGGGCGTGCAGGCCACGCTCATCGCCAACGCCTCCGCTGACAGCGACAAGAAGGCCGCGCCGTCCGCCCCCACCGCGATTGAAAAAATCATCGCCCAGGCCAACGAGGCTTACATGAGCAAGGACTTCGAAGGCTCCGCGAAGCTCTACCAGGACGCGCTGCGCGCGGAGCCCCGGAATGTCACCGCTCTCATCGGCCTGGGCATGACCCGCCAGCGGGACAACAAGCACGACGAGGCGGAGGTCTCCTTGCAAAAAGCGCTCGCCTACGACCCGTCGAACGAACCCGCGACCTTCGCGCTCGGCGTCACCTACTTCAAACAGGAGCGCTGGAAGGACGCGATGACGTATTTCGAGAAAAGCCTCGCCAGACGCCCTGACAACGCCAGCGGGCGGCACTACCTCGGCATCATCGCCACCAAACTGAGCCTGCTCGAGCGCGCGGAGCGCGAGTTCAAGACCGCGCTGGCCATCGATCCGGCCTACGGCGAGGCGCACTTCAATCTGGCCGTCCTCTACGTCACCTGGGATCCGCCGCAATGGGACAAGGCCCGCGCCGAATACGACGAGGCCATCAAAAAAGGCGTGAAGCCCGACAAGAATCTCGAAAAGCTGCTCGACGGCGGCAAGGTCTCACAGCGCTGAGCGCAGCCTGCCCATCACGCATGCCCGCGCTTTTCATCCCGCCCGACCATTTTCGCGAACTCCACCACGACGAGATTTTTCCTGTCTCCTCGCGCCCGCTGGAGGTCGATCTCGGCTGTGGCGAAGGCACGTTCCTCACCGGCATGGCCGCGCAGCATCCGGAGCGCGATTTCCTCGGCGTGGAGCGCATGCTGGGCCGTGTGGAAAAGACCGTGCGAAAAATCGACGGCCTGAAACTCGGGAACGCAAAGATCATGCGGCTGGAAAGCGCCTACACTGTCGCCTGGCTGCTGCCGCGGGGCAGCGTGAGCCGCCTGCACCTGCTCTGCCCCGATCCGTGGCCGAAGAAAAAGCACGCCGCGCGGCGTCTCGTGAACCAGGCCGGGTTTCTCGACGGCCTGGCGCGCATTCTCGTGCCCGGCGGCGAGTTCCTGCTCAAAACGGACGACCAGGCTTACTTCGAGGACGCCTTGCTCAGCTTTGAAGCGCGGGCGCATCAGTTCACGCGCCTCGACTGGCCGGATGACGCGTTTTTTTATCCCGTGACTGATTTTGAGCGGAGCTGGCTGCACATCGGCCGCGCCATCCATCGTGCGAGATGGCGGCTGGCCGCGCGTTGAACCCCGGCCATGCGCATCTCCTCCACGGTGACGGACAAGGCGGGTTGGGGCGCGAAGATCATCGCCGGAGAGCTGCGCAAGATGGAGCCGGAGCTGGCGAGGCTGCTGAAGTGACACAGTATCACCGGCTTCTTGCCTCTTGGCGGCCTGTTCAAAGGCGGCTATGATCGCCGTGAATCTATGCCGGGGAAACAGGGCCAGTTGTCGTGCTTGAGGCGTCTCGCCATGACGCTGGCGCTGGCATTGGCGCTGAACGTCCAGGCGCAAATTGTGGAGAAGGCGTGGTCGGAGCGCGACACGAGGCTGGCGAACGAATATCTCTCCCTCCTCGTGCAGCAGCCGGAGTATGGCCGTGTGCTGGACCTGCTCTGGGCGCTGTATGAGAAGCATGACGCGACAAAGCTGCTGGTCGCGAACGTGACACAGCAGGCACAGGCGTCGAAGTTCCTGTCCGTGAAGATGGTGGAGGCGCATCTGATCCGCCGCAGCGGGGATTTGCGCCGCGCGGCACTGTTGTATGACGAATTGTTGAAGCAGGACGGCAAGAACAAGATCCTGCTGCAATCGCGCGCCACCGTGGCGCAGGAGCTGGCCGACCCGGTCACGGCCCATGCCCACATCAAACGACTGGCCGATCTGCTCCCGCCGGATGATCCCGAAGCCCCGCAGATGCTGCTGCAGATGGGCGGATGGGCGCTGGCGGTGAAAAAAAATGACGAGGCGGCGGATGCCTATGAGCGTGCCGCCCGGATGCGCCCGCAGGACCTGGATCTGTGGCGACAGGTGGCGCAACTGCTCCTCCAGGCCGGCTTTCCTGAGCGCTCGGCGGGTTTTCTTGTGAAGCTGGCGGAACAAAAGGATCCGCAGGGCAGGCTTGCGGCCCTTTACGACCTGGCACGCATCTACGAGCACACAGACCAGTTTCCGCAGGCTGACAAGGCGCTGCGGGACGGCCTGGCGCTGCTGCATTTCCGCGACGGTCGGTATCTCGATTTCTTCCGCCGCCGCGTGCGTCTGCATGAGCGTTTCGGCGCGCTGGAGGATCTGCAAAGGTCGCTGGTGGAGGCCGCGCAGGCGGCACCGCCATCGGAGCAGGCGCTTTTCGATGTGTCGCGCTTTTTCGAGTTCACGGTCGATCCTGACGAGCGGTTGCGCTGGCTTCGAGAGCTGGTGAAGGCCGCGCCGCAGGTGGAGGATTACCGCTGGGATCTGGTGCGCGCCCTGCTGGACCACGAAGGTGCGGCGGAGGCGGCGAAGCTGCTGGACGAACGGCTCAAGAACGACGGCAGCGACCTCCCGGCGGTCGTGCTGCTGCGCTGCGAGGCGGACTTGCGCGCCACTGACGCGGAGGGCGCGGTGAGCCGGCTGCTGCGGCTGCTGGACGCACAGGACGACGCGGATGTGGAGAAGCAGGCGCTGGTTTTCGCGCAGACGCGCTCCCTCGACGCGGTGGTGGAGAAAATCCTGCGCAAACGCGTGGCGCGTGACCCGCAGAAGGCGGAGTCGGTGTTCGCCCTGGCAGCGTTTTTCCGGGCGCGCCGGGACGCGGCGGAGGAGGACCGGCTGCTGCGTGAGTTTGCCAATGGCGCGACGACTGAAAGCGAGCGGCTGAAGCGCCTGGCCGATGCGTCATCCTTTCTCGCGGCGGGCAACAATCTCGACAGCGCGATCATCCTCGCGCGTGCGGCCGTGGCGGGGCCGGACGCGGGCCGCGAGGCGTGGTTGCGGCTGGCGGAGCTGCTGGCGGAACAGGGGGAGAACGAGGAGGCGGCGGAGTGGGTGGGAAAGGCCTGGCAGGCCAGCACGACGGATGAGGAACGCGTGGACGCGGACGAGCGGCTGCTGTCGATCCTGACGGGAGATCAGAAGACGGCGCCGAAGCAGGAGGGCACGGGAGAATTCAAGCTGCCGGATTCCTTCACCGGCGCCGGATTCGGCAGCAATGAGGAGGAGGACGGGCCGAAGCGAGAGAAACCGCCGGAGCGGGTCCTGGAATTCGCGCGCAAGCAGGTGGAGGCGGCGCGGAAAGAAGGCGCCCAATCTGCGCAGGCCGTGTTCCGCGGCTTCTGGTGGGCGCTGCGGGCGCAACTGACGGACGAGGCATATGACCTGCTGCACCGGCTGGCGTTTGACCCGGTGACAAAAAAGGAGCGGCCTGTTTCGCTGGAGGTGGAGCAGTTGAAGCTCGACCTGGCTCAGACGGACGAAAATCAAGCGCTGATGAAACGTCAATTGCACCGTCTTTCCGACCTGGACACGGCCGGGCGCGTGCGCCACACGCTGCGACTGGCCGAGCTGCTGATGGAGGAGGAACGCCGGACCGACGCGGAGACGAGCAGCCCGGGCTGGAGGAGCGACACGCCGCTGCCGCCGCCGGGAACCCTGGCGGCGCGGCTGCTGGAGCGCGTTTACCGCGAGTTTCCCGACTCGGGCCAGCTCCTCTCCGCGCTGACGCAGATTTATTTCCTGCAACGCCGCGCGGAGGACGCCCTGGCGTTGTGGAAGCAGGCGGTGAAACGCACGGACGGTCCTGCGGCGATCCCGCTGCTGGAGGAGTTCGCGGAAATCCTGCTGCGGCAGCACCGCATCCGCGAGCATGTGGAGGTGCAGGCGCAGATCCTGGAGCGGGAGATGGATGTGAAACGCCGCCGCGAGGTGCTGCGGCGCTGCATGGACAGGCTGGCCTTTTCCGACGCCAGCGGCGGGGAGCTGGCGCCCACGGTGTTGCGCGACCGCCTGAAGCTGCTGGAGGGCGCGCTGCTGGAGCAGGCGCGGCGGCATCCGTTCGACGGTTTTTATCATGAGGCGCTGGCGCAGGTGTTCGAGCGCGGCGGGGATCATGTGAGGGCCTTCGCGAGCATGAAGCAGGCGTATTACACCGCGCCGGACACGCCGTTCTCGCTGGACCAGTTGCGTGACGCGGCGCTGAAGGTCGCAGATTTGAAATCAGCGGTTTATTTCCAGAAACAAATCGCCGCGTCGGCCCCGCCGAAGGATGTCGCGCCGGAGACGCGCCGGCTGGTGGAGCTGCTGGAGCAGACGTTTCAAATCGCGGAGGCGGACCGTGTGCGCCGCCGCCTGGAGAGCCGCTTCTCGCAGGATGCGCCGGCGCTGGAGGATCTGGCCAGATATTACCAAACCACGGGCCAGGACGAGGCGGAGCGCCGTGTGTACGAGCAGATGGTGCGCGTGCACGCCTGGGACGGCCGCGCACGGCTGCGCCTGGCGCTGAAGTGCCTGCGTTTCGCGGACGAGGCGGAGGCGGAACACCAGTTGCAGCAGGTGCTGGCCGTGCCCGTGAAGACGCGGAGTTTTCCGGACAGCGGCATCCGTGCGCCGCTGCCGCTGACGGACGCACGCCGTGCCGCCGGCGGTGTGATGACGGGGGATCTGGCGCCGTTGCTGGACTTCGCACCGGGCCTGGACCGCAAGGAGCTCGACGTCCTGCGCAGCTTTCTCGGCCAGCCGCGGGCGGAATTCGCCGAGCTGCCGGATGATGCCGCGCTCGTGCGTCTGCGCGCGGTGGAGGAGCTCGCAAAGCTGCGCCGGCTGCGTGGCGGCGCGGATTTGGACGCATGGATCCAGCAGTGGTCCACGGACGCGCAGGCGCAGGTCATTGAGAAACTCTGGGCGCTGTATTATGCCGGGGCGGGCGCGGAGTTCCGCGTGGTGCTGGGACGTGTGCTGCCGGACACGGACACGCCGGAGGCGCGGTTCTGCCATGTCTGGCTGTCACTGCGCAGCGGCGAGATGGACGGGGTGGCGCAATGGGCCGGTGAGAAAGGCTGGTCCCCTGATGTGATGAAATCACGCGCGGAACTGCTCCAGGCGTGTGTCTCGATGCTCATGGACGTGGCGGACTTTCGCTTCCGCACAGAAGATCTGCGCGTGCTCGGCACGTCACAGGTGCTGTCCGACGCGGCGGTCATCGAGCTGACGCGCAAGCTGCAGGACAAGCAGCGCTATGACGAGGCGCTGGCGCTGGGAGAGAGCCTGCCGCGCAACTCTCCGGGGCTGGAGATGGACTACTCGCTGTTCCTCGCGCGCATCGCGGAAAGCGCGGAGCGCTGGGATCTGGCGCGCCGCTACCTCGACACGGCGGTGCGCGGGCCGGTGGCCGCGGAGAACTACCGCACGACCTACGACCCCTATTTGCTGAGCCTCGTGTCCCTCGGCCGTGTGGCCGCCTCCACGCAGGAGCGCGAGGAGGCGCTGCAGGCCGCCTGGCGCAGGCTGCAACGCACCCGGCCTTCGGCGATGACGGCCATCCGCAAGGCGGCGGCGGCCGGCCTGGCAGGCGCGGAGCAAAAAGGCGCGGATTTGCTGGGACAATACCTCTCCGGGCCGTTCGTGGCGCAGCGCGACATGATGGAGTCAAAGGGCGGCCAGATTCCGCAGAGCTCCTCCCGCTACGAGGAGCCGCTGCATCTGCGCAGCCTCTGGGAGGAAACGCGCGAGGTCCAGGCGCTGATGATCCAGCAGGGACTCGGCGGCGTCGCAAGCGGCGCGAACGCGGTGCTCGCCCGGAAATACGGCGCGACCATGCTCGGGCCGCGGTCTGACTCGGAATTCGGCGAGTGGCGCGTCAACGAACTTCTGGGCAGGCTGCGCAAGGTGGATTTCCCGACGCGCAAACGACTCATCCGCGAGCACATCGCGTCGGTCGATCTGCGCACCGAGCATTCAGTGGACACGCTGGGCAATCTCGGCAGCCGCCTCGAAACCGCCGGGATGGCCCGCGAGGCCATCTCTGTTTACAGCATGCTGCCGGATCGTGCGCCGTCGAATCCCGATTATGCGATCTGGATGCTGCGCGTGTGCGAGAACGCGATGGAGATCGAACCGGGACTGAGCTTCGCCTTGAAACTGCTCCTCGCCGAGCCGCCGCTGAAGCCGCCGCAGCCCGGTGATGACACGCTGCGGGAAAAGCACGCGCTCTTTCTCGCCCGCAGCTTCAATGTGGATGAGCTGCGCCGCCAGGGCTTCCGCGACAAGTTCACCCAGGTGCTCGAACGCCGGCGCCCGCACGAGGTGTCCTATCTGCGCGAGCTCGGCCTCCTGCTGGAACGCATGCAGGATGACAAGGGCGCGCTCTCCGCGTGGGAGCGCCTGCACGCCGCCTACGTCGCGAACGACCAGGCCGGCGCCGACCTCGATCCCGAGTCCGGCCTGCACCGCGGGCGGATCCTCCAGCGGCTCGCCCAGCCGCAGGCCGCGCTGAAGGTGCTGCGTGAGGTGCCGCTGACCGAGCCGCTCGACAACACCGGCCAGGACGTGCTGAAACTGCGCTGCCAGATCGCCACGGCGGCTGGTGACTGGAAGGAGGCGCGTGAACTGATGACGGTTTGTGTCGAGCGGAAGTCGCTGGCCTGCGTGGTGGCGCTGGCGGCGGGGCTGCGCGCGCAGGGACGCTCCACGGACGCGCTCAATCTCCTCACCCAGGCGGATCGCACCATCAAAGGCGACCATGAGCGCTTCACCCTGCGGCTGGAGCAGTTGAAAATCCTCGCGCTCGATGAGAACTGGTCGCCGGAGCGCGGGCGCGCGCAAATTTCCGCGCTCTTCCGCGTCACCACGCGGGATCGTGACACGCTGAAGGACATGCACGCGTGGCTGCGCACGCAATCAGGCGGAAAACAGGCCGCGGGCTGGATGTCCGTCCTGCGCACCGAGGCGCGTGCCGGCGCGGACCGTCCGCTCGCCGCGCTCGCCTTGAGCGCCTTCACAGCAGAACTGCCCGAAACAGCCAGGCAGGATTTCATCCACTCATGGCAGCCGGCCGTGGAAAAAGACCGCGTGTGCATCGAGCTCGCCGCCGGATCGATGCTGGCGCAGGGGCGCGCCGCATGGGCGTGGGATGCCTGCGGAATCGTCGCCGGCATCCCGACCCTGCGCGAGCAGGGGCGCAAGCCGCCGCTCTCCGTGCGTGTGGCGCGTGCGTTGAACGACGGGCCGGCCATGCGTGAGCTTTTCAGCGAGACGCTCCGCCTCCCCTTCCCCGGCGGCGCTCAGACCATCGAATGGGCGCGTGCGTTTGAGGACGCCGGCCATGCGGATCTGGCGCGTGATCTTTTCGAGGCCGCCGTGCGGCGCCTCGATGCCACCGCCGCCCTCCAGCCAGATCTTTATGCCGCGCACACGCGGTTTCTCATCCGCCAGCGGGATTTCGAGGCGGCGGAGATGTTCCTCATGCGGACGGGGTGGGCCATGCCTGCGGAAGCCGCCAATCTCATCTTTGAACTCCATCAAAGCTGGGGCAGGCTCCCCCGCATCGAGGCGGAACTGCCGAAATACCAACTGCCCGGGGCCGTGCGGATGGAAATCATCTTCCTCGCCCGCCAGGCCACCGCCAGAAGCACCATCCAGCCATGAACATGTTCTCGAACCATCTTCTGTGCGTCTGCGCGGGCATCATCCTGTGCCAGTGCTCCGGTGGCGGGAAGAAACCGGCGAAGAAGGACACCTCGGGCATGTCGCTCGCCCAGCGCTCGATGCTCAAGCCGGACGAAAACCAGCGCAGCAGGTATGAGAAGTACATCACGAATCCTCATTCCAAGGGCAACGCGGGCGCATGGTTCCAGGACAAAAAGCATCACTCCAGCAGCTTCAACGGCGGAAACTCCTACGCCGGGCAGAAACAGTTCAAGACCAGCCAGAGCTGGCTCGGCAGGTCAAAAGCAAGCGGCGTGGACATGACCTATTCACTCGGTGACAAGCAGGCATCAGGCGTGGACGGCAAATTCAAAACAAGCAGGTCACGCCTTGACGGCAGGCAGGCCGGCGAGAACGGCTCCACCTTCAGCGATGCTGACAGCGTCTTCAAAACAGGCTCCGCGCTCCCGCGTTCCCAGCGCACGGCGCGCAAGCCGCTCATCATCGAGAACTACAATGACAAAAGCGGCAAGCCGGGCGCCTACACCGAGGACGAGGTCAAAAAGCTGCTGAACCGCAACTGATCCGCCGATGGATGCGCTCGCATGCGCGCGTATTCGCTGGGTGAAATCCAGCCTGCTTTGCCTTCTCGCGTTTATTTCGGCCGTCGCCGCCCAAGAGCTGCCAAAACTCGACCTCTCCGGCGTGCGCGAGCAGCACGTCATGATTCCGATGCGCGATGGCGTGTGGCTTTCTGCTTATCTCTATATCCCCGAAGGCGGCGGCAAATGGCCCGTCGTTTTCGAACAACGCTACGCGTCCCTCACCGGCGCGGGAACGCGCAAAATCTCCGCCGATCTCGCCCGGCGCGGCTTTGTCGTCGCCATGGTGAACTTCCGCGGCTCGCAGCTCAGTGAAGGCAAATACGTCGGCTACCGTGCGCTCGCCTGGGGCGCGCAGCAGGACGGCTACGACACCTGCGAATGGCTCGCGTCGCAATCGTGGAGCACCGGCAAGGTCGGATCGTTTGGCAGTTCCCAGGGCGGTTTTGCGCAGAACTTCCTCGCCGTCACGCAGCCGCCGCATCTCGTCTGCCAGTACATGGTGGACACCGGTTTGAGCTTGTTTCAGGAAGGCTACCGCATCGGCGGTGTCACGCGCCCGGGCCGTTTCGCCGACTTCGGAGCGAACTGCCGCGTCCCTTCTGACAACGCCGACCTGCTGCGCGAGTGGGACCAGCATCCCGACTATGACGACTACTGGCGTGCCGAGGACTGCACACTGCATTTCGACAAGATGAACGTCCCGTGCTTCACCATCGGCAGTTGGTATGACTTCATGGTTCAGGGCAGCGTGCGGAGCTTCACCGGCCGGAAACCGAACGCGCCGCAGCAGCTTTTGCTCGGCCCGTGGCTGCATGGCCGCCTCAACAAAGGCAGCAAGGTCGGCGAACTCGTCTATCCCGACAACGCCACCTGGCCGGAGGTCGATCACATGGTGCGCTGGTTCGATCACTGGCTCAAAGGCGCCGACAACGGCGTCGAAAAAGAACCCGCCGTCCGCTACTACGTCATGGGCGCCGCCGGCGAGACAAACGCACCCGGCAACATCTGGCGCGAAGCCGCGAACTGGCCGCCGCCGTCGCAGGAAACCAGCTTCTACCTGCATGACGGCGCTGTTTTGAAATCTGAAGCGCCATCTGCCGCGAGCAGCGGCACCAGCTATGATTGCGATCCACTCAAGCCGATGGAAATGCCCGGCCGCGCCTTCCTCGGCGCGAAGGATGCGCAAACCTTCGAGAAACAAAAGGACGTGCGCACCTGGAGCACGGAACCGCTTGAAAAACCGCTCGAAATCACCGGCGAGATCAAAGCCGACGTGTGGGTCAAATCCACCGTCACCGACACCGATTTCATCCTCCGCGTCTCCGATGTTTATCCCGACGGCCGCAGCATCGTGCTCATGGATTATCCCATGCGCGCCCGTTACCGCGAAGGCTTCGACCGCCAGGTGCTGCTCACGCCCGGCGAACCTGCGGAACTGAAATGGCACATCGGCTGGACCAGCATCATCCTCAACACCGGCCACCGCCTCCGCGTCACCATCTCCAGCACCGGAGCACCGCTCTACGAGCCGAACAACCAAACCGGCGGCCCGCAGACCGTCGATTGGATGAAGGAGACGAAACCCGGCACGCACACCATCCTCCACGAAAAGGAACACCCCTCACGCGTGCTGCTGCCGGTCATGAGGTAGGGCGGCTGCTCCGTCAGCCGCCGCTCATTCTGCGACGGCGCTTGCAGGAGCAAGCGCCCTACCTATGCAACCCCATGCGCATCCTCCACACCGCAGACTGGCATCTCGGCGCCCGCCTCGTCGAGCGCGACCGCCTGCCGGAGCACGCCGCCTTTCTCGACTGGCTCATCGACACCCTCCGCAGTGAGAAAATCGACGCGTTGCTCGTCAGCGGCGATGTCTTTGACGCCGCCAATCCGCCGCAGGATGCCATCGCGCTCTACTTCGACTTCTTGAAGCGTCTCGCCGACCTCAAAACGGTGCAGGCCGTCATCACCGGCGGCAACCACGACTCCGCCTCCCACCTCAACGCCCCGCGTGAGCTGCTCAAACGTTTCGACGTGCATGTCTTCGGCCACGCGGGCGAAAACAACGTCGCAGACCTCGGCGGAACCGTCGTGGCCGCCGTGCCCTTCTTGCGCGAGCGCGATCTCCGCCAGGCCGCCGCCGGTGAAACCATCACCGCCGTGCATGAGCAGGTCCGCGCCGCCATCCGCGCCCACTACGCCGCGCAGCTCGCCGCGTGCCGCGAGATCGCCGAAGGCCGTCCCGTCATCGCCATGGGCCACCTCACCGTCCTCGGCACCACCACCAGCGACAGCGAGCGCGACATCCACATCGGCAACCTCGGCGCCGTCGGCGCGGACATCTTCACTGGCTTCGACTACACCGCCCTCGGCCACCTGCACCGCCCGCAAAAAGTCGCCAGCATCGAAACCATCCGCTACAGCGGCTCCCCCATCCCCCTCAGCTTCTCCGAGGCCGCTGATAAAAAGTCCGTCGTCGTGATCGACACGCAAGACCTCTTGGCAATACCCCCGCATTCTGGCGAATGCGCCTACGACGCGGCGGGTAGGCTCGTTCGCCAGAACGAGGGTTTGGCAACGGACTCGCAAACTCTGAAGATCCAAACGCTCGCCATCCCCACCACCCGCCAGCTCATCCGCGCCACGGTGAACCGCGCCACGCTGGCCGCCGATCTTCAAACCGTGCCCGCCGGGAGCTGGGCGGAGATCACCGTGAAGCTCGACGCCCCCGAACCCGATCTCGACCGCCAGGTCCGCGAAGCCGCCTCCGGTCGCTTCGACGTCCTCAAAGTCCTCGCCGACCTCCCCACCACCGCCGCCACCCCCTGGCAACCCACCGGCCCCGCCCTCCACGACCTCCAGCCGCGCGATGTGTTCCGCGAACTCCTCAAAGAGAAGCAGATTGACGGTGAGGAACTCGGCGCCGTGTTTGACGAGCTGCTGGTGTTGAGGGAGGAAAAAGTATCAGAATGAACAAACCTGCCGCAAATAATCCTATGCCCGATAAGACAACGCGTGATTTGTTGATCCAGTTCAGTGAGGCGAAGAAGGCTTTGCGTGAACGGGGGGTGATAAGATCTGAGCGATTCACTGGTGAACTTGGTGAGTGGCTTGTGGAAACAGCACACAGAGGCCAAAGAGCGGAGGGCACCACTCAGAAGGGGTGGGACATCAAGCTCATGTCCGATGGAAAACCGCTGAAGCTGCAAGTTAAGGCTCATGCGAAGGGAGATAATAATCCTGCACGCTGGACGAATATTAGCCGCGATTCGCTAGACCATTTTGACCGACTGGTGATCGTCGTGATGACGAATGACTATTTCATCAAAGAGTGGCTGGAAATCCCAGTTGAGAATGTGAAGCGGTTGATTGTTCAAAGTGGTAAATCCACGATCATCCAATGGAAAGATGCCAAAGATTTTACGGTGGATTGGAAATCTTTGCCTGGATACCAAGACATCAGCGACTTTGAAATGCCTCGCAAGGCACGCTGACACAGGTTTTACCAATCTCTTTGATTCGCCTTCAATGCGCCTCCTCGCCGTCCGACTTCAGAATCTCAACTCGCTCAGCGGAGAGCATGTTGTGCGGTTTGATGAGGGGGCGTTGAGCGCGGCGGGGGTGTTTCTCATCACGGGGCCGACGGGCGCGGGGAAATCGACGCTGCTGGATGCGATGACGCTGGCGCTGTATGGCCGCGCGGCGCGTTACGGCAATGACAAGGCGGATGAGATGATGAGCCGCCACACCGCCGAGTGCCTGGCGGAGGTGGATTTTGAAACGAAGGGCGAAAAACTCCGCGCCACCTGGCGGCTGCGTCGCGCGAGAGGTCGTCCTGACGGCAATCTGCAAACACCTGAGCGTCGTGTTTCCGATCTCACAACGGGCCAAATTCTGGCTGAGCAACGCGAGGTTGATGGTTTAATTAAGGACGTAACAGGACTCGATTTGTCACGCTTCCTGCGCTCCGTGCTGCTGGCGCAGGGACAGTTCGCGGCCTTTTTGAAGGCGAAGCCAAACGAGCGAGCCGAGCTGCTGGAGAAGATCACCGGCACGGAGATCTACACGGAGCTGTCGAAGCTGGCCTTCGAGACCTACAAAGCCAAAGATGAGCAGGTGCAGCGACTCAAGGCCGCGCTCGGTGCCGTATCGGTGCTCGATGATGAAGCGCGGCAGCGGCTGGAGACCTCGTTCGCCGAGGCGCAGACGAGCGCGGTGTATTTGCAGCGCGAAAGCCAGGACGCGACGCAGCAGCTCCACGCCCAACGCGAGCACGCGACCATCGTCGCGGAGATCACGAAGCTCGGCGAAGGCGTGAAGCAGCTCCAAAGCTCGCAATCAACTGCGGTGGCAGATGTTTCGAAGGCGAAAGGCATCGCGGAAGAAGCGAAGGCGATGCGCACGCAACGCGAGCCGGTGTGGGAACAGGCCGCCGGCATGGCCGCGCAGGGCGAGCAGCTCGAAAAGCAGCTCGGCGAAAGTCGCGCGACCTATCAATACCGGGCGAAGGAGCAGAAGGAAGCCGCCACGAAGCGCGAAGTTGCCGAAAACGCCCTCGTCGCACATCAAGAGGCCGCGCAGGCGCTCGAAGCGTGGTTGAAGCAAAACGCGGCCGCTGCCGAGCTCGGCGAGCAATTGCCGAAACTCCGCCTCGCCGTGCGTGAGTGGCGTGTGGCGCATGAAAAATTCGCCGAAGGCCGCAAACGCCATGCCGAGGCCGAAACGCTGAAAAAGCGACTCGACGACTCGGAGGCTCAAACGGTCGTTTGGACGAAAAAAGCCGCTGAAGGCCTCGCGAAGGCCGAGAAGGATCGTGATGGGCAAAAACGGCTCGCAGAGAAGATCGAGGTGCAGCGGGAGATCGTGCGGAAGTCGGAGCTGATGGCCAACTTTGACGAACATCGACATGATTTGAAGCCTGGAGAGCCTTGTCCGCTCTGCGGTGCCACGGAGCATCCTTTCGCGAGCGGCGAGACGAGTTTTGAATCGCAGCTTCAAGCCGCGCGGAAGCTACTAACCACCTTGGAGAAGCAGCACGAGCAGGCGCAGCGGGCGTTGACCGTGCTGGAGCGTGATTTGGCGAAGATCGAAGCGGAACTCAGCGCCGAGAAGAAGCGGGCGGAGGAGGTGCGGAAGGCGCTGGGAGAGATCGTCGTACCGGATGTGAACGCGTTGGAGGCCGAGGAGCATGTGAAACATGGAGTGGCGACGAGTCGTCGCCTTTCCAAGGAGGGTTTGGGCGACGAATCGTCGCCACTCCAAATGGAACACGCGCTCGATTTGCTGGAGAAGCGCTCGACCACCTTCGCGAAGAAGCAGCAGGAGGCCGCGCAGCAGCGTAGCGAGCGGCAGAAGCTCGAAAGCGATGTCCAGCTTGCGAAGGCGGACGAGGCGGCGAAGTCGAAGCGGCTCGATGAACTCAAGGCGGAGGGTGTTTCACTGCGCACGAAGGCGGATGCGTTGAAGGCGCAGTTGAACGAGTTGCTTGGCGGCAAGTCGCTGGCGGAGGATCGTCAGGAGCATGAGGCACGCGTTTCAGCAGCGGAGAAGGCTCATCGCGAGGCAGAAGCTCGACTCACAAAGCTGCAAACCGATCTCGCGGCGACGAAAGCGAAGCAGGAGCAGCTCGAAGCACGTCGAAAGCCCTTCGCGGATCAGGCGGTGCTCACTGCGGAAGCACTCGCGGAGCTGGAAACGAAGGCGAAGGCGCTGCACGAGGCGTTTGCGACGAAACGCACCGAACTCGGCTCGCTGGAGCAGCAGCTCAAAAACGACGACGAGGCGAAGAAGCGTCGCGAGGCCGGTGGAGCGGAGTTGCAGGCGGCGGAGGCCGAGGCGTTGCGTTGGGGCCGTTTGAAGGAGCTGATCGGCTCGGCGGACGGCGCGAAGTTCTCGCGTTTCGCGCAGTCATTGACGCTGCGGCAGCTCATCGGGCTGGCGAATGAGCATTTGAAGGTGCTGGCGGAGCGCTATCGCCTTATGGCGGCGGCGGGCGACGAACTGGACCTGCGCATAGTCGATTTATATCAGGCTAACGTGGATCGACCGATGGAGAGCCTGTCCGGCGGCGAGAGTTTCCTCGCGAGTCTGGCGCTGGCACTCGGTTTGAGCGAACTGGCGAGCCGACATCATCCGATCGATTCTCTGTTCATCGACGAAGGCTTCGGCACGCTGGATTCGGAGACGCTGGAGATCGCGTTGAGCGCGTTGGAGAATCTGAGATCACGCGGGAAGACCATCGGGCTCATTTCCCATGTCGATCTGCTCAAGGAGCGGCTGACGACACAGGTGCGCGTGATTCGTGGTGCGGGTGGGACGAGCCGGATCGAAGTGGCGGCGTAGAACGAGTTTTCCTGCTCGTTTCACAACGGGAGAGCGGCTCTGACCGTTGCCTGCCTATGAAGAGAGGCTCACCCCGGCATCCGTCTGCTGGCGCAGTTTTTTCGCATCGCGGAAGCTCACCAGTTTGCGGCCTTTCTCGTCCCAGAGGCGCAGATTGACGCACTTCAGGCTGGAGAGCAGCGTGAGCGGCTTCACGGTGTGAAACATCGGATGCGAAAAGTGGCAGCGCTCGAGGTGGTAGTTCGGGATGCGGGAGCTGAGGTGGTGGATGTGATGGAAGCCGATGTTGCCGGTGAACCACTGGAGGATTTTCGGCAGCTTGTAGAAGGAGCTGCCCTCGATGGCAGCGGTGGTGTAGTCCCAGCCTTCGCGGCTCTCCCAGTAGGTGTCCTCATACTGGTGCTGCACATAAAACATCCAGATGCCGGCCGCGCCGGCCACGAAGGTGACCGGAAGCTGCACCATGAGATATTCCCTCCAGCCCATGAGCCAGCAGAGGCCGGCGACCATGAGGGTGACGGCGACGTTCATCCACATCACCGAGGCGCGGTCCTTGCCCTTGGCGCGCGGCGAGGGGAAACGCTGGTAGATCACGAAGAGGAACAACGGCCCGATCACGAAGAGCACGAAGGGATTGCGCACGATGTGGTAAAAGACGCGCTCCTTGGTGGATGCCTTCGCATACTCCTCCACAGTCATCGTCCAGATGTCGCCATCGCCGCGGCGGTCGAGGTCGCCGGAGGTGGCGTGGTGGACGTTGTGCTGCCAGCGCCAGTGGCCATAGGGGGTGAAGGTGAGCATGCCGGTGATGAAGCCGAGGATGTCGTTGGCGCGTTTCGATTTGAAGTAGGAACCGTGGCAGCAGTCATGGAAGATGATGAACGCGCGCACCACCAGCAGGCCGGCGACGACCGCGAGACCGAGCGTGAGCCAGTAGGACACCGAGAGGCTGCGCCACATGAGATACCAGAGCACGGCATACGGAACCAGCGTGTTGACGATCTGCCACAAGGCGCGAGGGATGGATGGCACCTGGAAGGGTGCGATGATCTGTTTCCACTCGGTGATGGAGGCCTGGATGCGTTCGGGTGCTGCGGTCATGGGTCGGGCTGGAAAGCCCGCCAGATAGCAGAATTTCAAGACTTTGCCCGGTTTATTTTCGGCCAAAACGCCCCCCGCCAAAGGACGTGAAAGATTGCGCAAGATGAGGCAAGGCGAGGCACGCCCTCATCAGTAGTCGCGGAACGGCCCGCGCGGCTCGCTGGCATCCATCTCGCCGCGCCACTTTGCGAAACGCGCGCGCATCGCCTTCGCGATGGCCGGCTTCTCCTTGGCGAGGTCGTTTTTTTCGCCAGGATCACTGCGCAGGTCATATAGCCCCCTGCCCTTCTCGGATTCGAGCCATTTCCAGTTCTCGAAGCGCGCGGCCTTGTCGCCCCGGCGCTGCCAGAACATTTCCTTGCGTGACGATTTGGCCTCACCGCGCAAAACGGGGAGCATGTCAAAGCCGTCGAGCTTCACGCCCTCGGGCGCTTTCGCCTCACAAGCGGCCAGGAGGGTCGGGACAAGCTCCAGCGAGGTGAGGAATTCGTCCGTCACCTTGCCGGCGGGCAGTCTGCCCGGCCAGGAGGCGATGAACGGCACGCGCAGGCCGCCCTCCCACATCGTGCTCTTGCTGCCTTTGAGCGGCGCGTTGCCGCCGTTGCCGCTGCCGCCGTTGTCGGACATGAAAAGGACGAGCGTGTTGTCCTTCTGGCCGGATTTTTCAACTGACTCCATCAGCGCGCCTATGGCCTCGTCCATGCACGTCACCGCGCCGCAGTAGCGGGCCAGTTTCTCGTCCTTCACCTTGCCGCGATACAGCGCGGCGTATTTTTCCGGCACCTGCACGCCTTCGACGACTTTCTTTCCGCCTTCGACCGTGCCTTTGCCGAAGGACGACGCCCCGTGCGGCGCGTTGAAGGCGAGGTAGAGGAAGAAGGGCTTCTTCCCCGCATGCTCGCTGACGAATCGCAGCGCCTCGCGGCGGAACACATCGGTCACATAGGTGCCCTTGTCCTCCTGAGTGCGCTCGTTGCCGCGAAAGAGCGACGGCACGCCGTAGCGTTCGTGCGTGTAGTAGTCGATGCCGTTGTTGCCGTGGCCGTAGAAGAAGTCGAAGCCGCGTTGCAGCGGCAGAAAGCGCCGCGCCTGCCCCATGTCCCATTTGCCAATGCAGCCAGTCGCATAACCGGCTTTCTTGAGCATGTCGCCGATCGTCACCTCACGCACATCCAGGCCCAACGTCATCTCCGGGGACACGGCATACTCCTCTGGTGAATAAAGATGGCCGAAGTTCACCAGGTCGTTGCGCACCATGTCATAGAGGCCGTTGCGCTGCGGGTAGCGTCCCGTCAGCACACTGCCACGCGAGGGCGTGCAGGCCGGCCACGTCACATAAAAACTCGTCCCGCGCACCCCCTCCGCCGCCAGCTTGTCGAGGTTCGGCGTGATCAGCGGCTTGCTGCCGATGCAGCCGAGGTCGGGATAACCTTGGTCATCACTGATGATCAAAATGACATTCGGCTGCGCGGCGAGGCACGCAGCCGAGAAGACCAGAAAAAGCAGGGCACGCATGACCGTCTGAACGACGGCAAGCGGGTGATTACTTCACTTTGAACAGCTCCACGTCGAAAATCAGCGCCTCGTTCGGGCCGATGTCGCGTCCTGCGCCGCGGGGGCCGTAAGCGAGGCGGCTGGGGATGTAGAAGCGGAATTTGCTGCCTTCCTTCATGAGCTGCACGCCCTCGGTCCAGCCGGGGATCACGCGGTTGAGCGGGAATTCGATGGTCTCGCCGCGCTTGTAGCTGCTGTCAAAGACCTTGCCGTCGATCAGCGTGCCTTCGTAGTGGACTTCCACGGTGTCAGTGGCCTGCGGGCTTTTGCCGGTGCCTTCGGTGACGACTTTGTATTGGAGGCCGCTGGCGGTGACCTTCACGCCTTCCTTCCTGGCGTTGTCTTCGAGGAATTTTTCGCCTTTGGCGAGTGCGATGTCGGACATGGGATGTGGATTGGTTTGTATTAGAGGGTGGAGGCTAGCAAAGGGATAAAAAATGTCGAATGACGAATGCATAATGACGAACGGGCCGAACCCGCTACACTCCCAGCATGAACCGTGACCAGATGCTTTCGCAACTCACCGCGCACAGCGGCCCTTTTGACATCGCAATCATCGGCGGCGGGGCCACGGGGCTGGGCGCGGCGGTGGACGCGGCGTCGCGTGGGCATTCCGTGGTGTTGATCGAGCAGTCGGACTTTGCCAAAGGCACCTCCAGCCGCAGCACGAAGCTGGTGCATGGCGGCGTGCGATATCTGAAGCAGGGGAATGTCTCGCTGGTGCTGGAGGCACTGCGGGAGCGCGGGCTGATGGTGCGCAACGCGCCGCATCTCGTCCACAGCCTCGGCTTCGTGATCCCGAGCTATCACTGGTGGGAGGGGCCGTTCTACGGCATCGGTTTGAAAATGTACGACGCGCTGGCCGGGCAGCTCGGGCTGGAGCCCTCGCGCTGGCTGACGCGGGAGGACATCATCCGGCAGATGCCCACGCTGGAGACGGAGGGGCTGGACGGCGGCATCGTGTATCACGACGGGCAGTTTGATGACGCGCGACTGGCCGTTCACCTGGCACGCACGGCGGTGAATCACGGCGCCATCGTGCTGAACCACACGCGCTGCACCGGATTGATGAAGGAAAACGGCAACGTCATTGGCGTGAAGGCGGAATGCGTGGAATCCGGCGCGCAGCACGAGATCCGCGCGAAGTGCGTGATCAATGCCACGGGCGTCTTTGTCGATGACGTGCGTCGCATGGACGAGCAGAAGGCCGGAACCATCGTCGCGCCGAGCCAGGGCGTGCATCTGGTGCTGCCGCGCGAGTTTCTGCCCGGCAATCAGGCCGTCATGATCCCGAAGACGGACGATGGGCGCGTGCTCTTCGCCGTGCCGTGGCACGGGCGCGTCGTCGTGGGCACCACGGACACACCGGTGCCGCACGCCAGCATCGAACCGCGCCCCTTGCCGGAGGAGATCGACTTTCTCATGAAGCACGCCGCGCGCTATCTCACGCGCGACCCGCGTCCGTGCGATGTGCTCAGCATGTACGCCGGTCTGCGGCCGCTCGTGGCCGTGAAGGACGCGGGATCGACCGCCGCGCTCTCCCGCGACCACACGATCCTCGTCTCCGACTCCGGCCTCATCACCATCACCGGCGGGAAATGGACGACCTACCGTCGCATGGCGGAGGATGTCATCGACCACGCCGAATTGATCGGCGGCATCGGCGTGAAACGCTGTGTCACGCAGGATTTGATGATTCACGGCAGCACCGCCGTGCTCGACGCGGCCGATCCGCTGGCCGTGTACGGCAGCGACGCGGCTGACATCCGCGCGCTGGCCGGCCAGGAGCCGGCATTGGCCGCCAAAGTGCATCCCAAACTCGATCTCATCTGTGCCGAGGTCATTTTCCACACGCGCCACGAGATGGCGCGTACCGTGGGCGACGTGCTGGCACGCCGCAGTCGCAGCCTGCTCTTCGACGCGCAGGCCAGCATCTCCGCCGCGCCACGCGTGGCCGCTCTGATGGCCCCCGAGCTCGGCTGGAGCGCCGAGACGACCGCGCATCAGGTGGAGCGCTTCCAAAAACTTGCGGCAAGCTACATTCTCGAAGGCTGATCTTGACCATTCATCGCGTCGCATCTCCGCTGTGCGGGCATGACCCCTCTCCATCATCTTCGCGCAGGCATCATCGGCACAGGATTCATCGGCCCCGTTCACATCGAGGCGCTCAAGCGGCTCGGCGTCACCGTGAACGGCATCTGCGGCTCGTCGAAGAGCGCGCGCAAAACAGGCGAGCTGTGGGGCATCCCCGAAGTGTATAGCGACTACGATTTCGAGGCGATGTATGCCTCGCCGAACATCGACGTCATTCACATCACCTCGCCGAACAAGGCGCACGTCGCGCAATGCCTCAAAGCGCTCGAAATGGGCAAGCACGTCATCTGCGAGAAGCCGCTGGGCATGACGACGAAGGAAACGCGGCTCGTCGTCGATGCGGTGCGCAAAGGCGGCAAAAAAGGCCCCGTCTTCGCCGTGAACTATGTCTGCCGCTTCTTCCCCGCCATCCTGCAGATGCGCGCGATGGTGCGGCGCGGTGATCTCGGTGAGATCATCCATGTGCAGGGGCATTTCTTCCAGGACTGGCTGCTGCATGACACCGACTACAACTGGCGCGTGCTGGCCGGCGAAGGCGGCAAGCTGCGCGCCGTGGGCGACATCGGCACGCACTGGATTGACGCGGTGAGCTTCGTGCTCGACGCCCGGGCGAACTCCGTCTTCGCCCACATCGAGACCTTCCACAAAACCCGCAAACGCCCGCAAGGCGAGGTGCAGTCATTCGCCAGGGCCGGACAGAGGAAGATGATCGACTACAAGGTCGACACCGAGGACTTCGGCAGCGTGTTGCTGAAGTTCGGCAGGGCGAAGCACGGTTTCGCCGACGGCGTACATGCAAACGCCAGCCTCTCGCAGGTCGCCGCCGGGTGGAAATGCAGCCTCAGTTTCGGCATCTACGGCACGAAGGGCAGCGTGCGCTGGGATTTGCAGCAGCCAAATGAGATCATGGTCGGCCGCCGTGACGAGCCAAATCAAATCATGCAACGCGGCACACCCGGCTTCCTGGAGGACGTCGCCAATTTCACCGATTTTCCCGCAGGCCACGCCGAGGGCTTCAACGACTGCCACAAGATGCACTACCGCGCTGTGTACGAACACATCGCCAGCGGCAAGAAAACCGAACCGCTTTTCGCGACCGCCGCTGACGGCCATCACGAGGTCAGACTCTGCGAGGCCATCCTGCAAAGCAGCAAGGCGAAGACCTGGGTTAAAGTATAAATTATCCGACAACCTGCGGTTCTGTCATGTGATAGTAATGGGGGAATAAATCACATTGATTCAACATGCTAAGATACCAGTTCTCATACGTTAAGCCAGCCCCTCTTCCCGAAGTGCCGGAGGAGGAACCGTCTGACCCCAATGCTGATCGCGAACTTTCTGATTCGTTTCGTACAGCAAGGAGAACTCTTGTCGCTCTATGCGCAGTTTGCATTGCATGGTCTACAGCCCAGTTCAGCGTCGATGAGATGAGTATCGAAGCTGCTGGGATCACCGTAGATCTCAAGAATGCCTCTGTGCCAGCGATATTGGGTCTGGCCTTGGCTTATCTAGCCATACGTTGGGCAATGGAGTTTGCAATGATGTCGAGGCATGTGCGGAGATGGCCGCTCGCACAGTTGGATTTTCGGATTGTTTGGTGGGTTACACGATTTGCACTATTGGCTGTTGCCGCTGGAGCTCTCGATCGTTCTCTGCGGAGTACATTGATCGTGGCTGTGTCACTAGTCTTCGTCACCCTCACATCGATGTTACTCGCAGTAATCATGACGTTCGTATTTACACCCATTCGAATATGGCTCGAAAACGGGCGGGCGCAGTTTCGGCAGCCAATGCTGTCATCGAAGCATATACATGGGGCGTATTTTTTGCGATCCTTTTCACGGTGATGGGAGTCGTCGCTCTAGGTGTAGCAAGCTATCGTTACGAACCATTCCGCTTGGCAGTTTGGCCACAGCCTCCAAGCCCGGTAGCCCTCGGCATTTTCGTTTTCGTTCTTATCTTGTCATTCCTCAGCCGGTGGGTCCTCCGCCCTGTGTACAGTCGCATATTTGCTGACAAGCCGCCATATTACACTGAGCGAGATGCAGAAGGACGCCTGCGATATCACTTTGTTGATCGCAATAAGGACCCTCTTCTTTAAGCTTGGGTTTTAATCAGCCCCAATCCCCAGTGCCTTCCGGATCGCGAGCGCATCGTTGAGCGCTGCGTCAAACGTGTCACCGAGGACGGTGAAGTGGCCCATTTTGCGGCGGGTGCGGGCTTCGCGTTTGCCGTAGAGGTGGAGTTTGGCGCGCGGATGATTGGGCACGGGCCACTAGCCGGGATGCGTGAGCGAAGCGGGCTGTTTCAGCCTCCATCATCTCACTCCACATACAAAAAGCGGTTCGAGCTGTACAGCACCTGGCACAGGCTGGCCAGCGCCTCCTGGGGGGGATTGGGGACGACGCCTTTGGCGTGCTGGGTGTCGTGATGGTATTGCGTCAGCGCCTTGGTCTGTTCGCCGAGGTAGGCGAGCGAGCGCGTGAGATCGGCCTCGGCAGCCGGTTTTCCGTATAGGAGCTGCCACATGCGGTCGATCTGACGACGCTGGTCGTCCGGGAACACCTTGACCACGAGGTCGGCAAGGCGGCGCGCATTGTCGAGCACGAAGGTGTCGTTCATGAGCAGCAGGGATTGAGGCGCGACGGTGGTCTGTGCGCGCAGCTCGCAGTTCGGCTGCATCACGGGCGCGTCGAAGGTGTCGAGCACGGTCACCGGCTTGCTGCGGCGGACCTGCACATAGATGGAGCGTCGGAAGTCGGCCTCCCCGGCGGGATCGACCTTGTTGAGCGTGATGGTACCCTTGTCGATGCCGGTGATGACGCGACCCTGCGGATCACGACCGACGCCGCTCGGCGGGCCGTAGCTGGTGCGCACCAGCGTGCCCGTGAGGGCGAGCATCGAGTCACGCAGCGTCTCGGCGTCGAGACGGTGGATTTTGAAACGGGCGTAAAAGCGGTTCTCGGGATCGCTGCGCAGGGAGGCGTCGTTCACCGAGGACTGACGGTAGGTGCTGCTCAAGACGATGAGGCGATGCAGCGGTTTCAGCCTCCATCCGCCCTTCACGAACTCGTCGGCGAGGTAGTCCAGCAGCTCGGGATGCGTGGGCAGCTCGCCCAGACGGCCGAAGTCGCCGGGCGTGTTCACGATGCCGCGGCCCATGTGGTTCATCCAGAAACGGTTCACCAGCACGCGGGCGGTGAGCGGATGCTTCCCGCTGGTGAGCCACTGCGCATAGGCGAGACGGCGGCCGCTCGATCCGCTGCTGACCGGCGCCGGTTTGAACGGCTCGATCTGCGAAGTGGCGAGAATGCCCAGCGCGCCGGGCTGCACGGCCTGCTTTGCCTGGTCGTGGTCACCCCGGTTGAAGAATTTCGACACCGGCACCTGCCCTTTCACCTCGGTCAAAGCCATGACAAAGCCCTCCGCAGGTTTCGTGGCGCGCAGTTTCGTCGCCTCGGCCATCTTCGCATCAACGATCTTCTGCTTCTTCTGATCGTAGAGGTCCAGCGAGTAGGTGGCGAGCGCGGAGGGATATTTTTTGATGAGCGCCTTCTGCTCCGGCGTCTGCTTGGCCGTGGGCGTGGCACGCGCGGCGCGGAACGCGGCCTGCTCCGCCTGCGGCACCTTCTTGATCTCGACCTCGAAAATTTCATCGAGGAACGTCTTCGTCATCGCGCGTGCCTCCGCTTCGATCTCCCGGGCCTGCTTCTCGATCTCCGCCGCCTTCGCCCGCTCCGCAGGCGTGTAGAGCGAGTAAAGCCGCTGCGCCGGCGTGCGCCACGCCTCCCAGTTGTAGGCGGGATCAAAGATGGCGCGCAGGCGGTAGTAGTCGGCCTGCGTGATCGGATCATAGCGATGGTCGTGACATTGGGCGCAGGCGACGGTCATGCCGATGAGCGAGGAGCTGACGATTTTCATCTGCTCGGCGATCACCTGGTTCCGCGCCAGCTTCGCGTCGTCCACCTTGTCGCCCGTGCCGTCCGGTGCCATGCGCAGAAAGGCCGTGGCGATGAGCTGGTCCGTGCGCCGCGGATCAAGCACCGCCTGCTGGTAGTCCGCATGCGTCGCGCTGGCGAGCTCGTCACCGGCGACCTGCTCCTGGATGAACTCGCTCCACGGCTTGTCGTCATTCATCGCGCGGATCACATAATCACGGTAGCGCCACGCCTGCGGACGCACGCTGTCCTCTTCCGTGTAACCATTGGAGTCCGCGTAGCCGACCACGTCCAGCCAGTGCCGCGCCCAGCGCTCGCCGTAATTTTTTGAGGCCAGCAGGCGCTCCACAAGCCGCTCGTAGGCCAGCGGGGATTGGTCATTCACAAACGCCGCCACCTCTTCCGGTGTCGGCAGCAATCCGGTGAGATCGAGCGTCACGCGGCGGATCAGGACGCGGCGCTCCGCATCCGGTGCGAGGGCGAGGCCCTTTCCGCGCATCTTTGCCAGCACAAAGGCATCCACCGGCGTGCGCACCTTGCCTGCCTCCACATCACGCGGCACCGCCGGCCGCTTCACCGGCTGGAAGGCCCAGTAGCCGCGGTCTTCATCTGAAATGACCGATCCGGGAGCCAGCGTGAGAGGCTCTGCCTTCGCCGTCCTCGCGCCCTGCGCGATCCATTTCTCGATCATCACCAGCTCCGCCTCGTGGAGTGGCTTTCCCTTCTCCGGCATCTCGCCGCTGCGGATCATCTCTACGAGCTTGCTCTTCGCCGGATCGCCGGGGACGATGATCTCCTCCATGAAACGACGCAGTCGCAGATCGACGCCGCCCTTCGGCTTCTCCTCCTCGCCATGGCAGTGCGTGCAGTGCGTCTTCAGGATCGGCCGCACGTCCTTTTCAAACATGAGCACGGCCTCGCCTCCACGGGCGATCACGGCGAAGGATAAAAGAGCGGCGGCAGTCGTCAGCTTCATCAGGGGGGGGCGCAAACCTACGCCCCGAAGCCGCCCGTTATTGCGCTACTCCACCGCCACTTTCACGACCACCTTCACCACCTGTCCGGGCCTCTCCCAGACCACGCACGGCGCATGCGCGTCCTGCGGCCACAGGATGGTGAAATGCCCGCCGCTCATATGCAGTGGCGTGGCATCCGGCACCAGCCTCCACAGCGCGGCGTCCTTTTCCTCGGAAAAGGCCATCGTCTCCTCCCGCATCGCCGAAAGCGGCGCCCACAGGATCGTTTCACGTCCGCTGTGGACGAACTGCACGTCGATGTATTTCCGATGCGCCTCAAACAGAGCCTTCCCCACCGGCTTCGTCTCGTAAGTCTGCACCAGAGCGAAGCAGTGGTCGCCATCGATGTCATGCCGTCCGGCCTCCTGCGTGCCATCGAAGCCGCGCAGCCAGGCGAAGGCTTTCGCAAAGCGCGAGTTCAGCGATTCGTAGCGGGCGGCATTGGCGAGGGTGTCGAGGATCATGGTGCCTCAATGGCGCGGATGCGGTGTTCCTTCAAGCCACCAAATCCGGGCCGCCTCCCCGCCATCCATGGCGGCCAATACGCCCGCGCCACCATCCGCACACCCATGAGCGGCGCCTGCGCGACGCTGTGCCAGAACATGCGGATCGTAGTTTTGGTCCAGTTCATGCGGATGCAGAACGCATACCACGGCCCATCCTCACGAAATCACGCCCCCAAGCAAGAACAAGCAGATTGAACAACACCAACATGAGCACACCCCACCAAGTCGTGCAGTCAATCCGATAGCCGTCAATATTCAGAGCAGGGACGCCAACCATCACTCTTCCCAGATGGACCTGCCCAAAGACGAGCGACACCAGCACTCCCAGAAGCCCGACACTCGCGAACAGCACGAGAATGCTCCCCAAGATTAACGACAGCAGTTTTAGCATCCAACCGACAAGCATCTTGATCCGAAGCCACGCGAAGTCGCGGGCTTGACGGGCGGCAGGACGAACGGGGCGTGTGCTCATTTTTTGATTTATACTGCCGCGCATCACAAATCTTCAAAAGTGAAAGAATGATAAACAATTGCATTAAGTAATGCGTTTATTATTCATGACGTATCTTCATCTCTCAAAACAGCAACTCGAAGACATCACCGAAGCCCTCGAAGATTCAA
>JAEUHJ010000128.1 GCA_016795375.1 Verrucomicrobiaceae bacterium | reverse complement strand
CGCCTGCTCGATGGCTTTCAAATTGTCGTCGATGGCCGTTTGGCGTGCGGCAGCCGTTGTGGCCGGAAAAAAGCCGCCGCGGCACAAACTGACCACTTCCAACCCGGCATCGACCATCTGGCGCTTCACAGCGCTCAAATCGCGTCCTTCCAGCGCCTGCCGCCAGATCGTGATGCCGCTGACGCCGCGTTTCGGAAACTCGACCAAGCATTGTTCGAGGCTCAGCGGCTTGGTGGTGATGGTGTGGACGCACAATCGGCTCATGGCGCATGGTGAGTCCTGCCGGTGATAAGAAAAAGATGATTTTGCGATGCAGCGCATCAAAAATACCAATGCTCCCACCATGGAACTCTACCAGATCGCCTATTTCATCGAGATCGCCCGTCAGCGCAGCTTCACACGGGCGGCGGAGCGTCTGCACATGGCGCAGCCCGCATTGAGCCAACAGATGAAGAACCTCGAAACGGAGCTGGGCACGGCCTTGTTCATCCGCGGCCGCAAGGAGACGCAGCTCACCGCGGCCGGAAAGGCCCTCCTGCCACGTGCGGAGGCGCTCATCGCGCAGGCGGAGGCCGCGAAGCTGGTCGTTTCGGATGTGGCGCAGCTTCGCGGCGGCAAATTGATCGTCGCAACGATTCCCAGCGTCAGCGCGTGCCTGCTACCGGAAGCGATTCGAGCTTTCGGGAGGCAACACGGCAAAGTGGAGTTGCAATTGATTGAAGACAGTTCCGAACGCGTGGCTGAAAACGTCGAGTCTGGTCTTGCGGACATCGGCTTCCTGCAACTTCCCGCCAGCAAGACCACCTTCGAGATGCGGGCGCTCATCACCGAACCATTTGTGCTGCTGGTTGCCAGCTCGCATCCGGTCACACGACAAAAGGATGTGCTGCTGAAGCAACTGGCCGCGGAGTCGTTCATCTTCTACAAAGGTCGCGCTCGTGACACCGCCCTTGAAGCCTGCCGCAAAGCTGGATTCGAGCCACGCGTTGCCTGCGAAAGCGGTGAGCTCGAAACCATCCGCGCGCTCGTCGCCGCAGGTCTCGGTGTTGCCGTGGTGCCGCAACTGGCGGCGAGTCACCTGCCCAAGACGATCCGCGCCATCACGATCCGCGAACCCCGGTTGCAACGCCAGATCGCCGCCGTGTGGAAAAAGGGCGGCGGGCTTTCACCAGCCGCGAATGCTCTGCTCAAGCTGCTCGCCTCGGTCTGACGTGACACCTCACTCCTTCACCCGCTCCACCTGCGCGCCGAGGGCGGCGAGCTTGTCATCGAGGTGTTCGTAGCCACGATCGATGTGGTAGAGGCGGTTCACTTCCGTTTTGCCTTCGGCGACGAGACCTGCGAGGACGAGAGCGGCGGAAGCACGCAAGTCGGAGGCCATCACGGGGGCGCCTTTCATCGGCGATCCGCCGCGAATGCGCGCGGTGGCGCCTTGGAGATCGACATTGACGCCCATGCGCTTCATTTCGGCGCAGTGCATGAAGCGCTGTGGGAAAATCGTCTCGGTGATGGTGCTGGTGTCATTGATCACGCACGCCAGCGCGCACATCTGCGCCTGCATGTCAGTCGGAAAGCCTGGATAACACAGTGTGGTGAGGTCGAAACCCTTCGCGGCCGGATTCGGGCGCACGGTGATGCTGTCCTTGCCGATCTCGAGCGGGAAGCCGCACTGCTTCAGCGCATCAGTGACAGCTTTCATGTGTTCAGGCATCACGCGTTTCAAGGTGACTCCATCGCCCAGCATCGCACCGGCGACGAGGAAGGTGCCGGCCTCGATCCGGTCTGGAATGACCGTGTGCTCGGCCCCGTGCAGTTCTTTCACCCCTTCGATGACGATGCGATTGGTGCCAGCGCCTTCGATCTTCGCGCCCATCTTGATGAGAAAGTTCGCCAAGTCCTCGACTTCGGGCTCGGCGGCAGCGCCTTCAATGATGGTGGTGCCTTTCGCGAGCACGGCGGCCATCATGACGTTGTCCGTGCCGAGCACGGTGGAGCCATGCTTGCCCATGAGGTTCATCGGGCCGCCTTTGAAGCCTTTTTTGGCGTTCACATCGATGTCACCGCCTTCGACGGTGATTTGAGCGCCGAGCGCTTCGAGTCCTTTGAGGTGCAGATCGACCGGGCGGTCGCCGATCACGCATCCGCCGGGAAGCGAGACCTTGCATTTCTTCAAGCGACCTGTGAGCGGCCCGAGCACGCAGATGGACGCGCGCATTTTGCGCACGAGATCGTAAGGGGCGACGGATTTGATCTTCTCCGCTTTGACGACGACGACGCCGGAGGCGCGTTCGACCTCGGCGCCGAGTTCGCCGAGAATGCGCACCATGTAATTCGTGTCGCTGAGATCCGGCACGCGGCGGATGGTGCAGGTGTCCCTGGTCAGCAGCGTGGCCGCGAGAATGGGCAGCGAGGAGTTTTTCGAGCCGCTGATGTTGATACGGCCCTTCAAGGGCGCGCCGCCGTGAACGATGAGTTTTTCCATGCTGCTGGCTTTGTGCTGCGATTTGCCTCCGGGGCAAGCGCTAGTTCGGGCCGTGGGCGGGGACAGGGCGGAAAAATTTTTCTTGCCACGCTTGGATTACGCATGTAATCCAACGGGATCACATTTGTAATCCATCATGCCTGACGAAGAAGATATCACCGCCACGCCCCGCATTTCAGACGCCGAATGGACGGTCATGAAAGTCCTCTGGGAACGCGGCACCAGCACGCTCGGCGAGGTCGTGCGCGAGCTGGAGGGCCGTCTCTCCTGGAAGCCGCGCACCGTGCAGTCCCTCATCCGCCGCCTCACTGAAAAAGGCGCGCTCGCAGTCGAAGCCGTGGGGCGTGAGTTCCGCTACACGCCCGCTGTCGATCAGAACCACTGCCAGCTCGAAGAGAGCCGCAGCTTCCTCGACCGCGTATTCAACGGTCGCCTCACCCCCTTCGTTGCCGGCCTCATGGAACGTGAAGAAGTCACGAAAGACGACCTCGCCGCCCTTCGTGAAGTGCTGGCTCAGGCCGAGAAGAAATTCAAAAAGTAAACCGCCATGAACACCGCCGCCGTCGATTCCCTGCTCCACTGGCTTCTGCGCACCTCCATTGAGGCCAGCATCCTCATCCTCGCCGTGCTCGGCCTGCGTCTGATGCTGGGCACGCGGCTCAGTCCCGCCTGGCGCATCGGCCTGTGGATGCTCGTCGGCGCGAAGCTCATGCTGCCCGCGTTCATTCCGGCGGGATTTGGCCTCGGGGCGTGGATGAAGATCGACGACACCGCCACACGGAGCGCGAGCATGGTTTCAGCCTACTCGCCCGCTTCCCTCAACGCACCGCAAGTCATCACGGCAACGACATCCCCCATCGCTCCGAATGAAATGACGAGTGATCTGCCGACAGACTCGCGCTCCAACGCGCTCTCATCCCCGGCCATTTCGCATTCCACATTCCGCACTCCGCATTTTCTCCTAGCCCTCTGGCTCCTCGGCTCCATCGCCGTCCTGCTGATCGCTGTTATCCAACAAACCCGCTTCAATGCCCTCCTCCGCCGTCGTCCGCGTGGCAACGAGCCGTTGTTGCGTGCGCTCGTTGCCAGCCTTGCGCAAAAAGTCGGCCTCAAACAGCCCGTCAGCATCGTCCTCATGCCCGCAGGCACGACTCCGGCCATGGTCGGCATCAGCCAGCCGAAACTGCTGCTGCCGGTGGATTGGAGCACGCGCTTTGACGAGAACAGCCTGAAGCACGTCGTGCTGCACGAGCTGGTGCATGTGAAGCAGCGTGATTTGATCTGGAACTGGGCCGCCACCGCTGTGCAGGCGCTGCATTGGTTCAATCCGCTCGTGTGGTTCGTCGTCTCGCGCTTCCAGGCCGACCGCGAACTGCGCTGCGACGCCGCCGCGCTGGAGATCCTCGCGCCTTCCGAGCGCCTCGACTACGGCCACACGTTGCTGCGCATCCAGGAGACCTTTTTCGCACCACCGGCCATTGCAGGGTTGGCCCCATGCGTGCGCAACCACCCCACCCTGCGTCAACGCATCCTCATGATCGCCACCCCAACCACCCGCCAGCCCATGATCCACGCCCTGCTCGTCCTCACGCTCAGCGTTCTTGCCAGTTATTCCTTCACCACCGCCCGCGCCGCTGAAAAAGAAGTCCCGCCAAAGGTGCGTGAAGGTGAGACCATCAAAAAAACCGGAGGTGAAGAAGGCGCTTCTGTCCGCAAAGGCGATGGCGAACGCGAAGGCGGCGAAAAGAAGCCCGCCATGCGCGACGGCGAAGGTGAAGGCGCACGCAAGCCCGGTGCTCGCGATGGCGAAGGCGGAGCCAAAAAGCCTGGCACCAGAGACGGCGAAGGCGCGCGCAAGCCTGGAGCCCGCGATGGCGAAGGCGGTGCGAAGAAACCCGGTCCTCGTGACGGTGAAGAAGGCGCACGCAAGCCCGGTGCACGTGATGGTGAGGGCGGCGCGAAGAAACCTGGAGCCCGCGACGGTGAAGGTGGAGCCAAAACCGGCGCTCGCGATGGTGAAGGTTCCGCCAAAGTCCGCAAAGGCGAAGGCGACTCCGCCTCTGGCAAGAGCAGCGAGGTCATCACCATGCACGTCAGCGCCAGCGGCGACACTGTCCTCATCAACGGCGAAAAGCAGCCCGTAGCCGGCCTCCGCAGCCATCTCCGCGAGTTCCTGCCCGAGCACCCCGGCGCCAAAGTCCTCGTCTCCGGCGACCCCGACACCCCGCTCAAGTCCCTCCATCAAATCCTCGATGCCGTCCGCGACAACGGGAACAAGAACGTGAGCATCAAGGCGGAGTAGGTTTTGCATCATCGACAATTCGCAGGGCACAGCCTGCCTTGGGAGCGCCATGCCCTTGAAAATGACGAATGAGTAAATCCGAATGACGAAGGAATCCCCAATGTCCAAAGCCTCAACCATGTCACTCTCCATGCCCCCTTCGTCATTCGGCCTTCGTTATTCCTTCGTCATTCTGGCTTCGTCATTCGTCATTCCGCCGCTGGCGAATGCCGCCACTCCCGGTGAAGTCAGCGGCGCTCTCAGCAAGGCCGTCTCTTTCTATCACTCGAAAGCGGCGACCCACGGCGGCTACGTTTACCGCTACAGCGCCGACTTCACGCTGCGTGAGGCTGAGGGCATCCCTGAGCCGGACACGATCTGGATTCAGCCGCCTGGCACACCAGCGGTCGGCATGGCGATGCTCGACGCTTACGAGGCCACGAAAGATGAAAACTGCCTGAGGGCCGCCGTGGATGCCGCGCATGCGGTCTCGCGCACGCAACTAGCCTCCGGCGGCTGGGATTACTCCGGCCACTTCGATGCCAAAGGCCGCGAAAAAAAGCTCTACCGCCGCGATCAGACCGGGAAACTCCTTCCAGCACCACCAGCCTCAAACCGCGAGGCCGGCTGGCACAACTGGCGTCGGCAGGACAAGAAAAACTATTCCACCTACGACGACGATGTCACCCAGGCCGCCACGCGCCTGCTCGTGCGCGTCGATCACGCGCTCGGTGGCAAGGATGCCGAAATCAAAGAAGCCGCCGATTTTGCGCTCGCCACAATCATGGCCACGCAATATCCCGCAGGTGGCTGGAGCGCGAATTTCGACGACCATCCCACCGCGCCGCCGCCTGCGGGCATGTATCCGGTCAAACCCGGCAATTACCCCGCCGACTGGCCGCGCAAATGGCCAAAGGACTTCTCCGGCTGTTATGTGCTCAATGACAACACGCACGCCACGCTGATGGGCACGCTCCTCCTCGCGTGGCAGCTTCGCGGCGATCAAAAATACCTCGACGCGGCCAAACGCGGCGGCGATTTCCTCCTCACCGCGCAGATGCCCGACCCACAGCCCGCCTGGGGCCAGCAATACAACGCCGACATGCAGCCCGTGTGGAGCCGCCAGTTCGAACCCACCGCGATCAGTGGCCGTGAATCGCAGGCCGCCATGTGGGCGCTGTTGAAGCTCGCCGATGCCACTGGCGACAAAAAATACCTCGCTCCCGTGGCGAAGGCCATCACCTACCTCCGCAGCGTGCTCCTGCCCGGCAATCAAGTCGCCCGCTTCTACGAGTTGCAGACGAACAAGCCGCTCTATTTCGAGCGTGGCCCTGGCGGCAAAGGTTTTGAACTGACCTACTCCGACAAAAAAACCTCCTCGAACTATGGCTGGAAGTGGGACAGCGAACTCGACGACCTCCAATCCTTCGGCAGCAAAGTCGCCCGCAGTGAAAAGGTCGTCTTCCCCCGCGTCGAAAAAGAGCGATGGTCCTCCCCGCCCACCGACCAGGACATCGCCACCATCCTCTCCGAACAAAAACCCGACGGCTCCTGGACCGCCACCGACGAAGAGCGCGGCATCATGCGCGACGCCAGCGGCAAAAAGACGAAACCCGCCGGTGGTGTGATCTACAGCCTCGATTTCACACAGAACGTGAAGGCGCTCAGCACCTGGCTCAAAGCGAAAGGAGGAGCGAAATGAACGCGACAGCATCCTGGAGTGCGCCGGACCTCCGGCGCTTTCGAACGGTTCACCTTCGCAAAGCTCCAGAGGACTGGAGCACTCCAAAACGCTGCCGCGACATTCGTTCAGCCGAGCCGGAAGCTCGAAAGACATTAGCCGGCGGCGAAACAAGCGCAGCGAGTGAGAACCACCGGAACACGTCGCCACATTCACATTTCACATTCGCCGCGTCCTGAAGGGACGCGAGAAGCCACCGCCTGCCAATATCGGCCATGATTCCCTATTCGCCTCCTTCTCGCGCCCTTCCAGGGCGCTCCCTTGATTTGGTAATGGGTGTCGTCTCGCAAACCGGCGGTTCTCGTTCGTCCCGCTGTGCGGGACTCGCTTCACCACCGGCTAATCTCTCGCAAGCCTCCGGCTCGCTTTTGAAAAAACTCTGCGGTTATCTCACCTCTGCGGTGTTTCTCTCCAGCCCCGGTGCCTTCGCCGCTGAGAGGTACGAAAACCCCACGCCCTGGTCCTACCAGCGCATCTTCCGGCATCCGATCCCGGCCACGAAAGACACCGCGTGGCCGAAGGATGACATCGATCGCTTCATCCTCGCCCGACTGGAGAAGGAAAACCTCCATCCCATCGGTGATGCGTCGCGTCTCACGCTGATTCGCCGTGCGTCCTTCGATCTGCGCGGCCTGCCGCCGACGCATGAGGAGGTGGATCATTTCGTGAAGGATGCCGCGCCGGATGATCTGGCCTTCGCCAAGGTCGTGGACGCGTTTTTGCAGAGCGAACGCTTCGGCGAACGCTGGGCGCGGCATTGGCTCGATGTTGTGCGCTACGCGGACAGCGTGGGACGCGTGCGCAACGCTCCCTTCCTGTATGCCGCGCGGTATCGCGACTGGGTGATTGATTCCCTCAACGCCGACAAACCCTACAACCGCTTCGTCGCCGAGCAGATCGCGGGTGATTTGCTGCCTGCGAAGACCGTGCTGCAGCGCCGTGATCAAATCGTCGGCACCGGCATGCTGGCGCTCGGCAGCATGGATCTCCAGGACGGGGATTATGAGCAGTACCTGCTCGATCGCGTCGATGATCAGATTGACGTCGTCTCCCGCGCCTTCCTGGGCATCACCATCGCCTGCGCCCGCTGCCACGATCACAAGACGGAGCCCGTCAGCCAGAAGGACTACTATGCGCTGGCCGGCATCTTTTACAGCAGCCGCACCCTCAGCGGCGCGCCGAACCGCAACGACGAGGCGCGCGGCGGGTACGTCAGCCCGGAGGCACTCGTCGATCTGCCTACCGCGCTGGATGAACCCGTCGGCCCGCCGCAGAAGCTGCCCGCAGGCATCCATTCGATGAATGACGTCATGGCTCTCGGCAATCCGAAGGAAACCATCCGTTATGACAGCGATCCTCACTTCTGCATGGGCGTCATCGAAGGCGATGTGCAGGATTGCGAGCTGGCCGTCGGCGGTGATCCTCACGAACGAGAAACCGCGCCGCAACGCGGCCAGATGGACCTGCCCGCGCTTCCTTCCATGCCGGAAATCCCCGTCAAATCCTCCGGCCGCCTCGAAATGGCCCAATGGATGACGCAGAGCACGCATCCGCTCACTTCCCGCGTCATGGTGAACCGCCTCTGGCAGCATCTGTTCGGCGAAGGCATCGTGCGCACCGTGGATGACTTCGGAGTCACCGGCAGCGATCCCACGCATCCCGAACTGCTCGATCATCTCGCCATTCGTTTCGTTGAAGGCGGCTGGTCGATCAAAAAGATGATCCGCACGCTGATGCTCAGCCGCACCTACCGGCTCTCGTCGGGAAATGCGAAATTCGGAATGCGGAGTGCGGAATCCCAAACCCGCTCCGCACCAGCGTCTGCCATTCCGCATTCCGAACTCCACAATCCGCATTCATCGCATCCCGACGCAGGGAACAAGCTCTATTGGCGCATGAATGCTAAACGATTGGAGCTGGAGCCGCTGCGCGACACGCTGCTTCATCTCGCCGGTCAACTCACCTTCGACCGCCCTGAAGGCATCCAGGTCGCCGGCAGCGGCGGGACGGGCCGTGGCAGGACACGCATGCTGCTAGGCGTCGAGGAGCCATACCGCACGATCTACCTGCCTGTCGTGCGTGACGTCGTGCCTGAACTCTTCAACACTTTTGATTTTCCAGCCCCCACGCAGATCAAAGGCCAGCGCGATGTCACCACCGTCGCCCCTCAGGCGCTTTTTTTCATGAACAACCCGCTGGTGGAAGAAATCTCCGCTGAGATCGCCGACAAAGCCGGAAAAGACGTCAAAGCCATCTACCGCACCGTTCTCGGCCGCGAGCCTTCCATGGAAGAATTGAGCGATGCTGAGGAGTTTAAACGCGAAATCGGCATCGAAACGCTCGTGCAGTCACTCCTGGGCACCGCTGAATTCCGTTACGTTTTTTGATTTATGACCACCCGCCGATCCATCCTTCAATCCACCAGCACCGGCTTCGGCTGGCTGGCCTTCAATGCGCTGCATCAACAGTGGGCGAATGCCGCCGCTCCGCCAAAGACCCTCAATCCGCTGGCACCGAAGCCACCGCACTTCACACCGAAAGCCAAACGCGTGATTTTCATGTTCATGCAGGGCGGCCCCAGCCATCTCGACACCTTTGATTACAAACCGGAGCTGGTGAAGGCGCAGGAGAAGAAGGTGGCGAAGTACATGGGCTCCGTGTTTGAGTTCAAGCCGCGCGGCAAAAGCGGACTCATGATCTCCGACGCGTTTCCCGAGCTCTCGAAGCACGCGGATGACTTGTGCCTTCTCAACGGCATGCAGACACGCACGAACTCCCATCAGATGGCCACCGTCGCGCTGCACATCGGCAACGAGACCTTTGTGCGGCCTTCGATGGGAGCGTGGATCGTCTATGGCCTCGGCACGGAGGCGGAGGATCTGCCCGGCTTTGTCACGATCAATCCAGCGGTCAGCAACGGCGGCGCCATGAACTACGGCAGCGCCTTCCTGCCGGCCACGTTCCAAGGCACGTCTCTGAACAGCGGAGGGGGCGGTGTCCCGGACCTTTACAACGAGCGCCTCAGCAACACGCAGCAGCTCAAGCAGATCGAATTCATCCAAAAGGCGAACCGCAGGCTCCTCGCGGGTGATCCGGGCAATCCCGAGATCGAAGGCATCATCCAGAGCTACGAGCTGGCCTACAAGATGCAGACCAGCGTGCCGGAGGTGCTCGATCTCGACAAGGAACCGCAGCACGTCCGCGAGCTGTACGGACTGGACAACCGTGACACGGAGCGTTTCGGCACGCAATGCCTCATGGCGCGGCGCATGGCGGAAAAAGGCGTGCGCTTCATCCAGCTCACCTCCAACGGCTGGGATCATCACAATGAACTGAGGGAAAATCTGGGCCGCCAGTGCGCATCCATCGACAAACCCATCGCCGGATTGATCGCCGACCTGAAGCAGCGCGACATGCTCAAGGACACGCTCATCCTCTGGGGTGGCGAATTCGGCCGCGGCAGCGGCTACGACAACACCCCCTACAACGGCCGCGGACACAACGGCTGCGGCTACACCATGTGGATGGCCGGCGGCGGCGTGAAAGGCGGCTTCACCTACGGCAGCACGAATGACATGGGAGACACCGCCGAGACCGGCATCATCACCACGCACGATTTGCACGCCACCGTGCTGCACCTCCTCGGCATCAACCACGAGAGGCTGACGTATCGCTATTCAGGGCGCAATTTCCGTCTGACGGATGTCGCAGGCGTGGTGGCGAAGGGCATCCTGGCGTAAACCGAGCTTTCCAGTTCGGTCGGGCGAGAGCGAGTTGGAAAACTCGATCTACGTTTTTAGCGCCCGCTTCAGCAGGTTCGCGGTGATTCGCTGCACGCGCTCATCCGGGCCGTGCGGGCGTGAGTAATGACTCCAAACCGGCATGTGGCCGGGCGGCTTGCTCAAGCCCTGCGCCCACCAGATGGTGGAGGCGTTGAAGATGAAGTTTTTCTTCGGGCCGTCGAACATCACGGCCTGCCACTGCTGCGGAACATTCCCGCCCTGCCAGCAGGTGCCGCCCGCCAGGATTTCCAGTCCCGGCAGGTCTTTGGGCGCATCGCCGTGATACTCCCAGCCGATCATGCCTGGAATGGAATCTCCTTTCTTCATGCCGGTGCCTTCAAAGACCCAATGCTCCGGCTTCAGGCAGAACCAGTCGCCGCCGCCGTTCACCGGGCTGATGTTGCGCACGCCCATGAGATAGCCTTCGTCAGGGCCGCGATGCGGGTAGGGGCCGTAGTTCTTCTCACGCATGACGGCATACTTGTAGTCCGCGCCATACGGGCCGCCGCGGAAGATGCGCCGGTTGGGCGCGCCGGCGGCATTCGGTGAGAAGGGCGTGACCCAGCAGACGGCGTTGCCGGAGAGAAACAGCAGGTTGACGCCTGCGTCGCGCATCTTTGCCACGCTGTCGTGCTGGCGGATGTCCCAGTATTCGTCGTGGCCGATGCTGATGAACGCCTTGCACTTCAAACCATGATCGGGCGTGATCATGTCGGAGTTCGAGCAGTAGGTGACATCATGCCCCTCCTTCTCCAGCCAGTAGGCGGCAGGGAACTCAAAGCACAGCCATTCGCCGCTGCCGACGGACTGCGGGTTCATGTAAATCTGCGCGTAATTGGCATACGGCCGGTCGAAACTCACATCTGACGACGACGTCTGGTTGCCTTTGGGGTCGGTGTAGAGCGAGTATTTGTCCGGCCAGCGATTGTAGGCCTGCCAGGTGTTGTCGCTGCATTGAAAGAGGATGTCAGCCGCGCGGCCGTCCTTCACGATGAAGACGATGTAGCTCTGCCAGTAGGGATCGTCAGCGGACTCCGGCTGTGTCGTGAGCCTGCCGAGATAAACGCCACTCACCCAGTCGGACGGAATCGTGAGCGTGGTCGTTTTCTCCCAGCGGCATTCGCGCAGACGTCTCTCTCCGACTTCGGGAACGGGCTGTTCCTTGCCTGCGAACGGCCCCAGCTCCGTCATCAACCGCGCCCCTTTGCCGCCGTAGTAGCCGGTGCGGAAGATTTCGATTTTGAACCGCGCGGCGGGCTTGGTGCTGACGAAAATATCGAGCGGCTCCCCCGCCTTCACGGACTGCCTGGAGCAGTAGCCTTCGATCGAAGGAGAGCGGAAACCGCCGCTGTCGAGCCGCATGCGGGTGAGCTGCCAGTCGTTTGATCCAGGCTTCGAGTTTTCTTCGGAGATCAGAGACATGTCCTGAATACGCGGCACCTGGTCAAAAACGATCAATAGGTCGCCCTGCCGCCAGACAAATCGAAGACCGCGCCGGTGGTGAACGAGCAGTCCTCCGAGCTCAGCCACGCCACCATCGCCGCCGCCTCCTCCGCCTTGCCGAAGCGGTTCATCGGGATTTTCGACAACATGTAGTCGATATGCTGCTGCGTGAGCTGCTTCAGGATATCGGTCTCGATCACCGCAGGTGTCACCGCGTTGACAATGATGTTGCTGGTGGCCAGTTCCTTGCCGAGCGACTTCGTCAACGCGATCACGCCCGCCTTTGACGCGCTGTAGTGCGCGGCGTTCGGATTGCCCTCCTTCCCGGCGATGGAGGCGATGTTCACGATGCGTCCGTAGCCGTTCCGCAACATCTGCGGCACCACGGCGCGGCAGCAGTGAAACGGGCCGTTCAAGTTCACCGCCATCACGCGCTGCCATTCAGCGGGATCGGTCTCCCAAGTCTTCGCGTTCGCGCCCCCGATGCCGGCGTTGTTCACGAGGATGTCGATCTTCCCGAACGCGTCGAGCGTCACGGCCACGGCAGCATCTACCGAGGCGGGATTTGTCACATCGACCATCGCGGTGTGTACCTTTCCCAAAGCGGACAGCCCATTCCTAGCGGCATCCAAGGCCGCAGCATCGACATCCCACAGGCAGACCTGCGCTCCAGAGGCGAGCAGACGTTCCGCAATGGCGCGGCCGATGCCACGTGCGCCGCCGGTGATGATGGCTGTCCTGTCCTTGAGATCGATTTGATTCATGAGAGGCAACTCAATCGCGCCTAATCCTCCCAGACTTTCAGCAGCTCCACCTCAAAGATCAGCGTCTCATTCGGGCCGATGTCGATTCCAGCACCGCGTTTGCCATACGCCAACTCAGAGGGGACAAAAAAACGGAACTTCGCGCCTTCCTGCATGAGCTGTAACCCTTCCTGCCAGCCTTTGATCACGCGTTTCAGCGGGAACTCCGCCGGTTCGCGTCCGGCAAGGTAGGAGCTGTCGAACTCGACGCCGTTGAGCAAGGTGCCGCGATAGTTTACAACCACGGTATCCCGCAGCTTTGGGCTTGCGCCTGTCCCCTCACGCAAAATCTCGAACTGTAGGCCGCTGGCGGTGGTGGTGATGCCAGTTTTCCTGGCGTTGTCGGCAAGGAAGGTCTTGCCTGTTTCGAGGGCGGATTTGGACATGAATATTTGTAGTGGGCCGTCTTCTTCACCGCTGCATCCCGCTGGCGCAACCGCAATTCAGGCGTTGGTTTCGTGGAAATCCGCGCCATCTCTTCCGCGTAATATCAGCGCCCCAAAAACACCGTCGCTTCATGCCCCGCCGTCTCATATCCGCGTGCTTTGTCCTGCCTTGTCTGCTTTCCGCTGCCGAGCGCGGCCAGGACGCCTACAACCGGCGCATTCTGCCGCTGCTGCAGAAATACTGCTACGACTGTCACGGCGACGGATCGGACAAAGGCGACTTTGCGCTGGATGAGTATCCGGAGTACTCCAAACTGGTCGCCGACAAGGTGTTGTGGGATCACACGCGCCAGCAGCTCGCCACGCACGTGATGCCGCCGGAGAAAAAAGACAAACCCAGCCTGCCCGAGCGGGATGAGCTGGTCGCTTGGATCGATGACACGGTCTTTTGGTTTGACCCAGCGAAGATCGACCCCGGCCACACCACCTACCGCCGCCTCAACGGCACCGAATACAACAACACCATCCGCGACCTGCTGATGGTGGGCCTGCGCCCCGCGAGCGACTTCCCGCCCGACGACACCGGCTACGGCTATGACAACATCGGTGATGTGCTCAGCGTCTCGCCGCTGTTGATGGAGAAATACATCCGCGCCGCGAAAGCCGTGGCTGAGAAGGCACTGGACACCTCCCATGTCGAGCGTCTCGATCTCGAAATCGGGGGGGGGAAGTTCTGGAACCAGAAAGGCGAGACGAAGGAATGGGGAGGGATCCGCTGGTTTCATAGCAACGCGGAAGCCGCCTCGAAATTCACGGCACCCGCCAACGGCACCTATGATTTGAAACTGCACGTCTCGGCCACGCAGGCAGGCATGGAGGCCGCGAAAGTGGCCGTGCGCGTCGATGACAAGGAACTGGGCGTTTTCGATGTCACCGCTCGCTATCACGGGGACAAAGGCCCGTGGCAGACGATCCAGCAGCGGATTCCGCTCAAGGGGGGAGAGCACAAGCTCGTGGTGGGCTTCGTGAATGATTTCAACGATCCGCAGAACCCCGATCCTGAGAAACGGGACCGCAACCTCGCCCTCGACAAGATCGAGATCGGCGGGCCTGACAGCCTCCTTCCACCGAAAGGCACCCGCCTGGTGCAATGGTTGCTCGGCGGTAAGCCGGTGGGGCTCCCTACCATGAAGCTCAGTGGTGAGGATTTTGAGCGCGGTCAAGGTGATGCCAACATCGACACCGGCACTATTGAGCTGCCTAGCAGTGGTTATGTGAAGCACTCCATCGACATCGGAGAGGCTGGCAAATATCGCATCAGCATCAAGGCGGGTGCGCAGCAGGCCGGCGACGAGCCTGCGAAGTTCGATGTGCGCCTCGCTGGCAAAAACGCGGGATCCTTTGCCATCACCGCGAAGAGCCAGACGCCGCAATGGTTCCACGCCGAGGCCGTCCTGCCCGCAGGAAGGCATGAGATCCAGGTGTGGTTCTTGAACGACTTTTATGACGAGAAAAAACAGCAGGACCGGAATTTCTGGCTGCATGAGCTGATAGTGGAAGGACCGACCGATCATCCGGGCGGCATCATGGATCTCCCGGCGCTGGTGTCCAAGCTCGGGGAGCGCCTATTCCGACGCCCCATGAGCGGCGACGAAAAGGCCAAGTGGCAGAACATCGCGGCACTCGGCATCAAGGAAGGCCTTCAACCACTCGAATCTCTCGGCTTTGTGCTGCGCGGCATGCTGATCTCGCCGGCGTTCCTTTATCGCGGCTCGCCTCAGCCCGCAGGCGAGGTGAAGGATGGCTTCGCCTTCATCGACGAGCACAGCCTTGCGTCCCGCCTGTCCTATTTCATCTGGGCGGCCCCGCCGGACGACCGCCTCCTGCAGCTCGCGGCCAAAGGGGAGCTGCGCAAGAACTTCGCAGCCGAAGTGCGGCGCATGATCGCCGACTGGCGCGCCTACAGCATCACCGAGGATTTCGCAGGGCAGTGGCTGCAACTGCGAGACATGGACATCGTGTCTCCAGACAGGATAACATTTCCAGACTGGAAGGCGGGCACCGCCTATCTGATGAAGAAGGAGTCGCAGACTTTTGTGGACCACATCCTGCGTGAGAACCGCAGCGTCATCGAGTTCCTCAACGCCGACTACACCTTCCTCAATGAGAAGCTCGCCCGCCACTACGGCATCGGCGGCGTGAAGGGTGACAAATTTCAGAAAGTCTCGCTGCAAGGCACCCCACGCGGCGGCATCCTCACGCAGGGAGGCATCCTCGCACTCACTTCCAATCCCACTCGCACCTCGCCGGTGAAGCGCGGGAAATTCCTGCTCGAACAGGTGCTCGGCACGCCGCCGCCGCCAGCGCCAGGCGGAGTCCCGCCGCTGGATGAGAGGAAGGCGCGCTTTGGCAAAATCACACTGCGCCAGCAGTTGGCGGAGCATCGCGACAACGCCTCTTGCGCTGGTTGCCACACATTCCTCGATCCGATGGGATTCGCCTTTGAGAATTACGACGCCATCGGTCGGTGGCGCGACCAGGAGAAGAAAATGCCGATTGATGCCTCCGGCGTCCTCGTGCGCGGCCAGACCTTTGCCAACTTCGCCGAACTGCGTGCCATCCTTGTGCGTGACATGGGCGACCAGTTCGTCAAAAACCTCTCCGAAAACCTGCTCACCTACGCACTGGGCCGCGGCCTGGAGTTTTCGGACAAGCCCACAGTCGAGCAGATCGTGAAACGCACCCGCGCCTCCGGCGACCGCTTCCAGGATCTCATCCTCGCCGTCTGCGAAAGCGTGCCCTTCCAGAAAATGCGTGTTCCTCAGCCGCAGGCATCGGAGTGATCGCTGGTTCTTTGCACTGACCAGGCATTTCATCATGGAACGGCGGGGCGGGCCGCGTTTACTCGCCGCACATGCATTCCATCCTCATCATCGGTTGCGGCAGCATCGGCGAACGTCATCTGCGTTGTTTTCAAAAGACAGGTCGTTGTGATGTCGCCGTCTGCGATGCGAATGCAAAACTGCTGGGGGAGGTGGCCGCGCATTACGGCGTCCAATCCTTCGCCAGCCTCGATGAAGCCTTGAAGGCGCGGAAATTCGACGCGTTCGTGATCTGCACGCCCGC
>JAEUHJ010000092.1 GCA_016795375.1 Verrucomicrobiaceae bacterium | reverse complement strand
GCTGGTTGGCGCGGATGGCGGCGATGCCTTCGATGCCGGTGGTGCAGCCAAAGACCTGATGACCAGCGGCTTTGCACAGCTTGGTCATGAGCTCCAGGATGGCGGCTTCGTCGTCTATGATTACCAGTTTAGCCATATTGTTTTCGTTAAATGAGAGGCTCGATTGATTGTAAAATAAGCTAAACGTCTCTCAGGTTTGCGTCAATCCCGGATTCTCAAAAGAGAGAATTTCGTGAGAGGGGGCGCAGCGAATCATCGCCAGACCCCGTGATGGCTGCCTCCCAGGCTTTATCCTTCCGGCAAATCCCGCCCCTTGGTCTCCGGCAAAAACGCCAGGACGAGCAGGCCGATCACGAACAGTCCGGAGAGTGCCGTGACCGCCACGGGCAGGTCGAAGGCCGCCTTGATCTTGCCCGAGGTGAAGAGAATGGGAGCGGCAAGGAGACGGCCGGTGTTGAAGCAGAAGCTGGATCCGGTGGCGCGCAGATGATCGGGAAATAACTCGGGAAAATACACGGCGAAACCGGCGTGGATGCTCAAGGTGCAGAATCCCATCACGGGCAATGCGAGCAGCATCTGCCACTGAGTCTGCGGCAGGAAGCACACGGCCGGGACCACGATGAGCGACAGCAACTGCATGACAAAGAAGGTGCGCCTGCGGCCGATGCGCTCGCAGATCGGCCCGAAGGCCAGCATGCCGATCCCGCCGCCTGTCGCCTGCACGATGCCGTAGGCGAACTTGGACTCGTTCTCGACCACCTCTTTCGCCATGCCGAGCTTGGTGAGCAGATGGCTCATCAAGTCCTGCCCGGCCACGGTGACGCCCCAGAACGTCCCCAGTCCGACTGCGGCCAGGGTCATGCCGCACAACGCGCGCAACCGCCACGTCGGATGGCTGAACAGCTCGCGAAAACTGCCCACGCGCTCCCCCATTGTCCTGCGCGCGGATTGCAAACGCTCCGGCTCGTGGATCGAGGCGCGCACCCACAGGGTCAGCAGCGCCGGGATGACGCCGATGAGATACGCCATGCGCCAGTTCGCCCCCACCCACATGCCGGTGATCCCTGCGAGCCAGGTGGCCAGCACACTGGTCGAATGGAAGATGCCGCTGGCGCGCGCACGGGCCTCCTTCGGAAAAACCTCGGCCACCAGCGCCGCCGCGACGGCCCATTCGCCGCCCACGCCCATCGCCACGAGAAAGCGCAACGCGCAGACCTGCCACAGATCGGTCGCGAGGCAGGTGAGGCCGGAAAAGACCGAGTAGAACAGGATCGTGAGGATCATCGTCGGGTTCCGGCCCCAGCGGTCCGCCAGCATGCCAAACAGCCAGCCGCCCAGGGTGCCGCCGACAAGAAAAAAACCGAGCACGATGTCACCCCATGCCTTCACATCGGCGGAACCGGGCGGTTGCGCCAGAATCTCCGCCAGCATCGACTTCCGCGTCAGATTGAAAATCTGCCCTTCGAACGCATCAAACACCCAGCCGAGGGATGCGACGACCAGCACGAGCCACTGGTAGCGGGTGACGGAGGAGTGCCATTTTGCGGGTGCTGAGGACATGGGCAGTCGGGAGATGACAGATGAGGAAATCCGAATGGTGGAGAAATGTCGAAGCCAAAATGCACAAAGCGGCTATGAAACACGCCCTGCCATGCCCGCTTCTTCCTTCGTGCCGAATCATCCGCGCATTCATGTGACGGGCGGCTTTGACGAGCTGGTGACGGCGCGCTTTGCGGATGGAGTGAACGCGCTGTGCTGGCCCCGGATGCTGGAGGGCGACTTTGCGGAGGTCGCCGCGAAGCTGGACGTGGGGCCGGGGATCACGCATTTGACAGAGGGAATGCTGCGCGCCCTGCCGCTGAGCCCTGCCGGATTCCGGGCGGCGGCTGTCATGATCGAGGATCTTCAGCGCCTCGAGGCTCATGGACTGCAACCAACGCTGGATTGCATCAACGGTTATGTGCAGCCGGAGGAAACCGGTCCCGTGCGCACGGATGTGTGCTCATGGCACGCCGACAGCGCCACCTGCGAGGCGGACACCTGGCTGTGTACCTACTTCGGCGCTTCATCGGAAGGCCTGAGCAATGAGGACGCGGTCCGTCGTGTCGATGTGCCGGGGACACGTGCGAAACTGCTCAATTTGTCCGGCGGGGATGATGACGAAGGCTTTCACGAGTGGCTGGGTGATCACCACTACGACCTGCACTATGAACCGCTGCTTGGCGCGAAGCCGTATTCCTTCGGCGTCGGCAATCTCTGGCGTGTCGCCACGCTGCATGAGGGCTGCGCCGTGCCGCCGTGCATTCATCGTGCGCCTGATCCCGTTCCGGGTCAGAAGCGTCTGCTGCTCATCGCTTGAGGAGGAGGGGCGGCTGTTGTGTTGGTGCGACCGTCCCGATTGCCGTTTTTGTGCGAGCCGGAGGCTTGCTCTACACCGGCATTGTCGTCCCCGGAATCGCCACGGGATACCATCCATCCGCGTCCGGTTTCACCGGCGGCTCGGTGTTCCAGGTGAGGTTGTCCGGCGCGAGGTTTTCCTGCGAGTTCATCACCTGCTCCCAGGTGATGACCTGACCCGTGTAGGTCGCCATGCGGCCCATCACGCCCATGAGCGTGCTGTGCGCGGCGTATCCGGCGTCGTTGCGCATTTTGCCGGTGCGGATGTTCTCAAAGAGCGTGTCGTGCTCGAGCTGGTAGGGATCCTCCTTGTTGCGCGTGCGTTTGCCGCCGGGCGGCTGGCCGTTGATGAGAAAGCGGCCGTTGCCTGCGAGGCTGGCGGCGCCCTTGGTGCCGTGAAAGTGCTCACTCACGTCCTTCTGGCACTTCCCGCCGATCTGGCAGCACTGGCTGAGGATGCGCATGCCGTTTTCGTACTCAAATTCGACGGTGTGATGATCAAAAATGGTGCCGTTCTCCCTCGCACGCCGCACCTGGCGTCCGCCCTGGCCGGTGGCGCGCACAGGCATCACGCCCTTCATCACCCAGTTCGCCACGTCGAGGTTGTGACAGTGCTGCTCCAGGATGTGATCCCCGCTCATCCAGGTGTAGAAGTACCAGTTCCTGATCTGGTAGTGCAGCTCACTCTCATCCGGCAGACGCGGAAATCCCGGCCGCGAGGTGCCGTTCCAATACACGCGGCCATACACCAGATCGCCGATCTCACCCGCCTGGAGACGCTGGATCATGTCGATGTAGCCCGGATCGTAACGGCGCTGGAAGCCCACGCAGACGTTGAGGTTCTTCTTCTCCGCCTCCTGGGCCGTGGCGATCACGCGCCTCGCTCCCGCCGCATCGACAGCGACCGGTTTCTCCATGAAGACATGCTTCCCGGCCTTCACCGCCTGCTCGAACAAAAACGGGCGCGGCCCCGGTGGCGTGGTGATGAGCACCACATCGGCCAGGTCGAACGCCTTCTGGTAGTCCTCGAAGTTCGTGAACACCTGTTCCGGCGGCACGGCGACCTGGCCCTCATGTTTCCCCTTCAAAATGTCCAGCGCGGCCTGCGCCTTGCCTTCGAGCGGATCGACCAGCGCGACCAGCTTGACCGTGGAGCCCGCGGAGAGCGCCTGGTTGCACGCGCCCGTCCCGCGTCCGCCGCAGCCGATCAGCGCGAGCTTGATGTCGTTGTCCTTCGGCGCCGCGAACGCATGCGTGGCGGCGGAAAGCGCGGCGGCAGATGAGGAGGAGAGGAAGGAGCGGCGGCTGGTCATGGCGTCAGGGAGTCACACCCCTTCAACCATCCTCACGTCCGCGACCTTTCAGTCATCCGCCGCGCAAACCCAGGGCGGACGCACTAACGATCAAGCGGCGAAGTGAGCGAGCAGAGCGGCGAGGTAGTTGGGGTTGATCGTGGCGATGTAGTGCCGCCTGCGCATCGACACAGACGCAGGCTT
>JAEUHJ010000061.1 GCA_016795375.1 Verrucomicrobiaceae bacterium | reverse complement strand
ATCTGACTTTCCCCGCATGATTTTTTCTTTGTCACGTCCACTCAGCCCGCATGACCGGGAGAATGAAGGCGCGTGCATGGCGGAAACGAGTCCGTGCTGCTGATATGATGAAGTTCGCAGCGCGTCGTTTCCGAATGAGTTTCCTGGCGTCCGCCGTCCGGCCGTCAGGAGTTTTGAACACACCCGGAGGTATCCCATAAGCAATCCATTCCAGCAATTGAGCAGCGGCAGCTTTGCCCCGCGTCCCCAGCAAAACCAAGGCGGAGGTGCGCCACGTCCCGCAGGGCAGCAAAATCCCCCCCCGCGACCGGCAGGGCCGCCAGGAACAGGGCCGAGACCTTCGGGGCCTCCACGTCCTGCGGGCGGATATCAAGGCGGTGGTCAGAGCCGGCCCGGCGGTGGTCCGCCGTTCAATCGCCCGGGCAACCGGCCCAACAACGGGCGTTTTGTCGATCAGACCCGCGTGAACGAGCGCATCCGCGCCCCCAAGGTGCGTGTGGTCGAGGCGGACGGTCATCATCAGCTCGGCGTCATGCCCACGCATCAGGCCATCCGCATCGCCAAGGAGCGTGGACTCGATCTCGTGGAAGTCGCCCCGAACGCCGATCCGCCCGTCTGCAAGATCGTCAACTACGGCAAATACAAATACATCCAGGAGAAGCACAAGAAGGAGACCCACAAGCATCACAAAGGCGGCAAGGTGAAGGAGATGAAGTTCCGCATCGGCATCGACCCGCACGACTACCATATCAAGATCGTCCATGCGGAGGACTTCCTCGCCGAAGGCCACAAGGTGCGCATCCAGCTCCAGTTCCGCGGCCGCCAGATGGCGCATCAGGAGCTCGGTCATGAGCTGGCGCAGAAGATCAAGGCCGACTTGCTCACCATGGGCCATGTCGATCAGGAGCCGAAGATGGCGGGCCGCAACATCAACATGCAGATCAGCCCGCTGCCCGGCCAGCAGCGCCACCGCAAGTTCAAGACGCACCTCAAAGGCGTCACCGAGCATCACGAGATCAAACATCAGGACGGCCACGACCCGCGTGAGGACAAGCATGACGATGATGAGGAAGACGATCATCATGACGACGACCACGCGAAGCCGTCAGCGGAAACAGCGGCAGGCTGAAAGAAAGAAGGCGGGATTCACCTCCCGCCTTTTTTTCGTCATGATCACATCACCGAGGCCGCCAGATCGCGCATCGACTGCCTCATGTCCGGCGGGCCGAAGGACGACGTGCCGCAGACGAAAAGGTTCGCGCCGTTGCGCTTCGCGATCGGGGCGGTGTTCGTGTGGATGCCGCCATCGACTTCGAGATGGAACTTCAAGCCGTGGGCATCGCGGTAATCGCGTGCTGCGGCCAGTTTCGGCATCGTTTCCTTCTCCATGAACGGCTGTCCGCCGAATCCTGGCACCACGGTCATCACCAGCAGCAGGTCGATGTCGTTCACGAACGGCCGCGCCGCTTCAAACGGCGTGCTGGGATGCAAAGCGATGCCGCAATGCAGTCCGGCGGCGCGGATGCGCTTCAAAGTCTCCGCCACGCTCGTGTCGTAGTTTGCTTCGACGTGGATCGTGATGTTTTGCGCGCCCGATTTGATGAAACGCTCCAGATAATGATCCGGGCGATGAATCATGAGATGCACATCGAGATACATGTCCGTGCATCGGCGCACCACCTGCACCATCTGCGGGCCGAAGGAGATGTTGTCCACAAAAGCACCGTCCATCACGTCGAGATGCAGCCACTTCGCCCCGGCATCGGAGGCGCGTCTCACCTCGGCGTCGATCTTCGACCAGTCGGAGGCCAGCAGGGAGGGGAGGATGAGGTTCGTCGTGTGATCCATGTCCTTTCTAAAGAGCCGGGGTTCCAAGTTTCAAGTTTCAAGTTTCAAGTTCCACGGCTACAACACGCCGTCCCAACTTGAAACTTTGAACCTGGAACTTGAAACTCCGCTTCTTGACGACTCCCATTTCATGCGTGAGGCGCTGCGTCAGGCCCGCAAGGCTGCGAAGCTCGATGAAGTGCCCATCGGAGCGGTGATCGTGCATCAGGGCGGCATCATCGGGCGTGCCTGGAACCAGGTGGAGACGCTGAAGGATGCCACCGCGCACGCGGAAATGCTCGCGTTGACACAGGCGGAGGCCGCCCTGGGCGACTGGCGGCTCACGGATTGTGATCTCTACGTCACCAAGGAGCCATGCCCCATGTGCGCCGGCGCCATCATGCACTGCCGCGTGCGCCGCGTCATCTTCGGCTGCCCTGATTCCAAAGGTGGCGGCGCTGGCGGCTTCTGGAATCTCCTGCAGGCACCCAATCTCAACCACCGTTGTGAAATCACCCCCGGCGTCCTGCAGGAGGAGTGCATTCACGTCCTCAAAGAATTTTTCGCCGAGGCCAGGCGTCGCAAAGCCGAAGGCATCGCGCACAAGAAAGGCGCGGCGAAGGAAAATGACGAGGGACTGGTCTTTGACGGGCCGTGAGTTTTCGGGGGGGGGCGCGGAGGAGCTTGGGATGGTCGGAAGTCAGATGGTGGTGGGCCTCCGGCGCTGCATCCTCCCCACCCTCACCTGCCCGTTCATGAGCATGGGCAGGAGTCAGTCGCGCAGGGTGGTGAGTTCCTGGGTTTGTTGTTTGTGGGGGGCATGTTCAAGAACGGTTTGGAGTCCCAACGGGAAGGTGTGAGTTGGTGAAGAAGAATTTGGAGTCCCAACGGGACGTTCTATCGCAGCCCAGGGCAACGCCCTGGGCTGGCGATGCAAAGACGCATGAGCCCTGAAGGGGCGGCCTAATGTTGGCGGGCATGGCTCCAGGAGTTAAGTCGCCCTTTCAGGGCTCCGGGCTTTCGGGTGTCTCGTTCACCAGGGCGTTGCCCTGGGCTGCGATGGGCCGCGCCCTTGGCGCTGTTTTTGGGTGCGGTTGTCATGGTGCGGCTCTTGGTCAAGAAGGGTTTGGAGTCCCAAAGGGACGATCTACCACAGCCCAGGGCATCGCCCTGGGGTGGCGATACAAAGACGCATGAGCCCTGAAGGGGCGGCCTAATGCTGGCGGGCATGACATTCGGATCACCCCACCGTCACCTGGCCGTTCATGAGCATGGGCAGCAGCCAGTCGCGCAGGGTGGTGAGTTCTTGGGTTTGTTGTTCGTTGTTCGCGATGGTGGCGCGAAGAGGAGCGGCAAACTTTCCGAACTCTGCGATCAATGCTTTGTCTGGCAGAGTCGCAGGCAACTGATAGGCAGCTATGCGGCTTAGCCCTGGAACGGCGCTGTCGCTGTTCATGGATTTCAAGGGAAGTCGTTTGAGAAGGAAATACATGTAGTTCAGGTCAACGCCAGCCTTCGGTTCTACATAGTATGAGGTGTCAGTCGGGTAGAACGAAAGATTGCTCCAGTGAAGCTCACCCACAGAGCCTTTCCGTCCGACAATGATTCCTGGGCCGGCAACGAGCGGTGTGTTGTGGGAGCCGTAGATGCCCCCTGAGCCATAAACCGGATAGTCGCCAGGAACCTGGTGCTCTTTTTTGAGTGCCTTGCCGTATTGAAGTGTTAGCACGTCTTCTAGCGTTCCGCCTTTCCACCCCGTCGGAATCTCGCGTTTGAGGGTTTCGTGGTAGGTCATGGGGCCGCCGGAGGCGCGGTAGGGGTGGCCGGCCAGCTTGGGCTTGCCGAGGGCTTGGGCTTGGGCGGCGCTCATCGGGAAGTCATGCTGCACGAACCAGTAGTCGTAGAGCAGCTTCGCCATCCCCTCCAACTCCTCGTTCATCCGCTGGTTCAGCTCGATCTTCGCGTCGAGGGTGGAGAGTATTTTGGCGATTTCTTCCTGGGCTTCTGGCGTTGGGAAAGACGCTTTTAACTGATGGACTACGTTCCGGTTTAGCGTAGGGTTAGCTGAACCAGAATCCAACTTCTCTAGAGGCAGTGATTTGAGGAAGTAATAGACATACTCCGGACAGTTATCTTTGAAGTCTTTGACCCAGAGACTCGTGTCATGAGGCCAATAGTCGGTTTTGACATAAAATGCCGTTCCGAGCGTCCCCTTTCTGCCGATCACAACCCCAGGCCCCTTTGCCATTGAGACATCGTGGTAACTTGCGATGCCACTCGAGGAAATCACCGGGATAGAGCCAACGCCTTGGTTGGCTTTCGTTATATCGAAGCCTCTTTGAAGCGTGAAAAAATCGCCAATTCGGCCAGAGCGCATTTTACTCATAGTTGAGCTTCCCGAGTTGCGTCGTGATCTTTGATTCAAGGTCGCGCGAGTCTTTGAAGAGCTCCTTGAGCTTTGCTTGGTGATCCGAAAGTCGCTTGTCGAACTCCTCCGGCGTCATCTCCACATGCTCCACCTTCACCTCAAAATACTGCCCGGCGCTGAGTGAGCTGTTCTTCGCGGCGATGTCGGCGTAGCTGACGACGACGGAGAAGTCTTCCACGGCTTCCTTGGCATTGAAGACTCGAATAATCTGCTCCTCGTCGGCCGCGGAGAGCAGGGTCTTCTGGTTTTTGCCTTCCTTGACCTTTTCGCCGAGGTTGGAGGCGTCGATGAGGATGACATCGCCCTGATTCGTGGCGTCCAGGAAGAGGATGGAGACGTTGGTGCCGGTGGTGGCGAAGATGTTGCTGGGCATGGAGACCACGCCGGCCAGCATCTTGTTTTCCACCAGATGCTCGCGGATGCCTTTCTCGATGCCGGACTGGGCGGTGATGAAGCCGGTGGGGACGACGATGGCGGCTTTTCCCTTCTTGCTCAGGGAGGCGATGATGTGCTGGATGAAGAGCAGGTAGATGGCCATCTTGTCCTTGTCCTTGTTCGGCACCTTGGGGATGCCGGTGAAGAAACGCTGCTTGTTGGCCTTGGTGTCGAGCTGGTCGCGGAAGTCGGAGAAGTCCAGCTTGAAGGGCGGATTGGAGACGATGTAGTCGAAGCGCCGCAGGCCGCTGCCTTCCTTGTGGTAGGGCTCCAGGATGGTGTTCCCCTGGATGACGTGGGGGATGCTGTGGACGAGGCCGTTCAGGATGAGGTTCAGCCGCAGCAGGCTGGATGACTTTTGCGACACGTCCTGGGTGTAGAGCGTGCAGCGGTCCTCGCCGATGGCGTGGGCCAGGTTCATGAGCAGCGTGCCGGAGCCTGCGGCGGGGTCGTAGCAGGTGACGTTCTTCACCGGCTTCGGCACGAGGCAGGCGGCCATGATCTTCGCCACGGCGTGCGGGGTGTAATACTCGGCATACTTGCCGCCGCCGTCCTTGTTGTAGTCCTTGATGAGGTATTCAAAGAGCGTGGCGTAGAAGTCGAACTTCTCGGCGAAGATGCGCTCAAAGCTGAAGGGGATCAGCTTGTTGATGATGGCGCGGGCGAACTCGTCCCGCTTTGACGCGACAAACTGGGTGACGGGATCAAAGAGGATGATCATCTGCCCGTCATTCGTCTTCACAGAGAAGATGTCCGTGTTCAGCTTCGCGATGTCCAGCAGGGTGGCATCCAGCAGGGCGGAGAAGTTTTCATCGTTCTGCTTTCCCCACAGGCTGGAGAGGAAGTGCTCCGGTTTCAGCCGGGCGGTGCTGGCCCCGAGCTGGAGGAGCAGCATCTCGTAATCATCCGCGGGCATCTTCCGCAGTTCATCCTCCCAGGATTTGGCCTTGGCGATCTTGGGCTCGATGCGCTTCACCTCATGGGCGAATTTGTCGTTGAGGAACTTGTAGAGGAAGACCTGGGTGATGATCTTGAACTCGTTGCCATCGTTGCCGAGGCCGTAGCTGGCGCAGACGGCTTTCAGGTCATCAATGAGGGTGATGGCTTTTTCTCGGAACTCTTGGGAGGTCATGCGGCGTGCTGTCCGTGGAACTCAGCCAGATACTCCTTCATCACAAGGGTATTGATGAACTGGGTGTCTGCGGCGCTGAGGGGGAGTTGATGCTTGGTCTTGAACTGCTCGATGATGAGGCGGGTCATCTCGGCCCTGGCGAAGGCTTCGTTGGTGAGGATGGCGGCATTGTGGGCGATGCGGGCATCCGCCTCGGCCTTGAAGGCGCTGAGGGCCTCGAAGAGCTTCCGCTCATTGTCGGTGGGCTGCTTCTTCTCCAGCAGGCGCTTGTGCAGGCGGGCGTATTTCTCGTCATTCGCATACTTGGCGAGGATAAGCCGGTTTTTCCGCTCCAGCTCACGGGCGCGGGCGTGGATGTCCTTCAGCGCCTTGATGTTCTCGATCATCTCGTCCTGGGTGATCTCGGCGAGGTTCTTCTTCTTGAACAGGCGCTCCAGCTCCTCCTTCAAGCTGACGAAGGAGGGATCACCCTGGTCAAAGTTCCCTGCCAGGCCTTCCCGTGTGCGGCGGAGGTTCTCCCGCAGCTCATCGGCGATGACCATCTCCCCCTCGGCCACCTTGCGGAAGGTGAAGAGCACGTTTTCCAGGGCGATGTTCAGGATGTTGGTGTTCTCATCCGCGTGCTCCAGCGCCTCGCGTTGATTGAGCAGGGCGAGGTGGTTTGCCGCCTCGGTGGCGAGCTGGCCGAGCTTGCGGAAGTCCAGCTTTTCCAGCAGCTCATACTGGCCGGAGAGGCGGATGAGGTTGTAGAGGCTCCTGGCATCATTGAGCGCTTTGAGGATCTTCCGCATCTCCGCGCGGTCGGCGATCTGGGTGATCTGCTGGGAGAAGACCTCGGCATTGGCGGTGTCGAAGTGAAAGAGGGCGTCTTTGATGGCCTCGATGTCGGCGGTGTTCTCGGCCTCGGTCTTGAAGAGGTCGGAGTAGCTTTCCAATTCATCCCCCAGCTCCTCCTGCAGCTCGTCGAAGTAGTCCTTGTTGGTCTTGGCGAACTCGGACTCGATGTCCACGAAATCGACGACATGGCCGTAACGGAAGCCTTTGTAAGGCCGGTTCACGCGGGTGAGGGCCTGGAGGAGGTTGTGCGCCTTGATGATGCGGCCCAGGTAGAGCTTCTTCAGCCGGGCGGAGTCGAAGCCGGTGAGCAGCATGTTGAATACAAAGAGGATGTCGATGCGGCCTTCCTTGAAGGTGTCCACGAGGTCCTTGCGGTCGCCCTTGGTGCCTGAGTCATGCAGGATGAGGGCATGGGTGGTGACGGTGCGTTTTGGCAGAGCGTAGAGCTTGGGAGCATCCGCCGCCATGGTGGAAGGTTCGAATGCCGGCTGAGTGGGCTTCACCGGCACTGGCGAGGCATACTTCAGCTCAAACAGCCGCGCCATCTCCCGCGCCTGCTCGGAAGAGTCGCAGATGACCATGGCCCCGGTGCCGTAGTCACCGGTCATGGTGCGGTAGTTCTCGAAGTCCTCGATGATGTAGTCGAGCATCGGCTCGACGAAGCGGGTGTCGGAGTAAACGAGAACGCGGTTCTTCGGGTCTTTGAGGAGCTTGATCTGCTCCAGCGTCTCCTTGAGCTGAAGTTTGTATTCCGTGGCGATCTCCTCGCGGATGAGGCGCAGCGTGTAGCCGTCGGCGATGGAGCGGTTGTAGTAGTATTTGTGGAGGTAGTCCCCGAAGATCGTCCGCGAGTTGTAGTTCACTTTGGCGGCGGCCTTGCCGTCCTCGCCCTTTTTCCCGCTGAGGGAGGCATTGAGCAAGGGGGTGCCGGTGAGGCCGAGCTTGATGGCGTTGAGGTCGGACTCGTTCAGGTTCGCCAGGAAGCTGCCCTGCGGATTGTAGCTGCGGTGAACCTCATCCAGGAAATAAACGCGCTGGAGGCCGAGGGCGTAATCCGTGCTGCGGACGACATCGGGGTCGTTCTCGAAGCGCTGGATGTTCACCACCGTGATCTCGCGGCTGCCGGCGGCGTTATGCACGGCGAGGTTGGATTTGATGTCTTGGGAGAACTCCTCGCGTGAGTTGATCTGATGGACATGCAGGCCGCGGCTGCGGAACTCCCGGCAGGCCTGATCCATGAGATCAATGCGATCCACGATGAAGTAGAACTTCGGCACGACGCCCTTCCTTTGGAAACAGGCGGTGAGGTAGTGAACGAGGTAGAAGGCCAGCGCCGTCTTCCCGCTGCCCTGCGTGTGCCAGATGATGCCCTTGCGGATGCCCGCCTCGATCTTCGCCTCGACGGCCTTGGCCGCGAACATCTGCGGGTAGCGCATGATGTGCTTTTCCAGCCCCTTCTCCGTCTTCACATAGGCGAGGCCGAAGCGCAGGATGAAGGCCAGCCGCGCCCGCGAGAACAAGGAGGTGAGAATGCGGTTCGTCGGCGTGTCCGGGTGCTTGTTCGTCGCAAACTCGGGCGAGTGCTTGATGCTGGCGAGGTTCGTATCGGCAAGGATGAAGTCCTCCGTCTCGCTGTCCTCAGGCCGGAGCAACTGCGCGAGGTCCAGCGTCTCCTCCTCACGGAAGTAATTGAAACGTGGCTCATCATACGAGGTGGAGGCATAGAACGCGCCCTCCAGCGGCTCCGGGGAGCCATCGTCGTATTTCATGTTGTTCGAGAACACCATGAGCTGCGTGGCATTGATGAAGCGCTTGAACTTGGAGTTCCTGAACCGGGTGGCGAGGCGCTGACGCTCGGCGAGGATGCCATCGCGGTTGTTGGGCTTCTTCACCTCGATGAAGACGAGCGGCAGGCCGTTGATGAGCAGCGTGATGTCCGGGCGGAACTCCTCGTCGTCCTTGATGCAGGCGAACTCGGTGACGACGTGGAAGGAATTGCGGTCGAAGTCGTCGAAATCGATGATCTTGAGGCCGGAGGTGGCGGTGATCTTCTCATAGAAGACCTTGCCGAGGTCTTCGTTGTCCAAGGCGAGGTCGAGCTGGCCGAGAGCATTCTCAATCTCAGTGCCGGTGGCCGAGGGATTGATGGCGGCAATGCTGGAGCGAAAGAGCGACGGGACGATGTTGCTGGAGGTGTCCCATTGGAGAGGCTTTAACGACAGGTAGGTGTATCCCAGCCTCGTGAGATGGAGGATGGCGGGGATTTTGACCCTGGAGTCTTCGTTAAACTTCATGAACCACGAGATGCATGGCGGGCCATGCGGGAGAATTTTTCTATCCAAGCGAGGGATGAGTACGAAGGCAAGGAATGCTGGATGCTGATGGCTGGATTTTTTGAGGCTGGCGGGTGGACTGATGAATCCCCATCAGCCTTCCGGCGTGTCTGGACGAATGTTTTGAGTGAAATGACGGATTTTCAAATTGTTGCGCCCCAACCTCCGGCGCAAATGCCCGTGTTTGCGCTGCAACCCCACGCGCCAGTGACACTGAGCCGAGTTTATTGCTTTATTTGCATTGGCGTTGGGCTGGCCCTCCCTGGAAGGTGGTGCGCAGCGGTTTGGAAGATGGCGGAGCTGGAGCAAGCTTTTGTATGTGGACATCGAGGTGGAGACCGAGGTGCAGATGCCCTATCCGGTCTGCGCACGGCTCTGCCCGCTGCGCGATCACTTGATGAAGCGCTGGCAGCGCCCGACGTATCTGGGCGCGCGGATGCCGCGCGTGTAATGTCCGCAGCATCAGGTGAAGCAGGCCGGCGTGCCGTGGGCGCGGCCTGAGAACGGCTTCACCCTGATGTTGGAAGCCTTCGTCATGGCTTTGACCTGGGAGATGCCCATGAGCGCCGCCGGGCCAGAAAGGCGTCCGCGAGCATTTGCCCGATGCTCGGATCGTGTTTAACCGCTTTCAGGTCATGCAACTGTCGGCAAGGCGTTGGATGAGGTGCGCAGGCAGCTCCAGCGCGAGGGTGCGCAGATGAAGGGTGCGCTCTGGGCCTTGCGTGGCAACCAGAGCCGCCTGAGCCAGGCGCAACTGGAGCTGCGCCACAAACTCTGCGCCCGGCCAAGGAACTCGCCCGTGCGATGGCGCTGCTCGAGAACCTCAAGGCCATCTGCTATTGGATGGCTGGCCGTCTCGATCTTCAAATCCCCTCAGCTTTTACCCACCCGGTTTAGCGAAGCGCTTCTTTCCCTGCTCCTGGTTGATTCGCGAACGTGACCTCTCTTCGCGTGGTGTTACCTGTGCTGTGGCGGCGGTCGTTTCATGCTCTTGAGGCTCCTGTCTTCTCCTCGGACGGGGCGCGGATTTGCACGGGTCGCCACAACACGCCGCGTTTTCAGCCGGGCTGGATGCGGGCGATGAGGTTCATGGGCTGCTGGCTGCGGGGGGGCATGGCCTGGTGGGGTGGCGATTCGCCGCCCAACCAAGCCCCCCCCGGCTGGCGACGAGTCGTCGCCACTCCTCGATGGACGCCCGCGTCCTCCGTTCCTGCTGCACGCTGTAGGGTTGCGTGAACTCATGAAGCAGGCCGATGCGGGCATGTGCGAGGAGTCTCGATGACGGAGCATCCACGGGTGGCGCAGGTTTCACCAATGGCCGGAGTTCTTGAGGGAATGGGAAGATGAACCGCCTGCCGGTTGTTTTGACGCCGGTCACGACGGCTTCCACTCCACCGCATGGCGGGCAAAAGCGGGGGGCGGCGCGGCTGACACCTGCTGCAGCCAGTGTGAAACACTCGAACCCAGTAACAAGCGGTTGAGCGTAATGAGCAAAGATCGTTTCAAGACGGCATGCACACATGGATTGAAGACGGGCCATGCATCACACGGTTTGGAAATTGAAGGGGGGGAATCGTCAGCTCACCCACAGCCGCTTCGCTTTGCGGCGCAGGTGTTTGTCATGCGGCAGGTTGACCTTCGCGGCCCCGCCGGGGGCCAGTGTTGCCATCGCGGCCTCGATCACATCGTTCTCGATGCCTGGCAGCTCCAGCACCTCGCGCAGCCACAGCGCGATGACACGCGACAAAACGGCCGGATGCAACGCGAGCAGCTCCTTCGTGATCGGCAGTGAACGATCATCGTTCAAGTGCCCTGGCGCCGACAGATGATCGAACGCCTGCTGCTGGAGGCAGCCGTCATCGCGCCCCGCCAGAACACCGAGTCGTGTGATGAGCGCGGACACATCGCGGGCGAAAACATCGTTCAACAACGGCAGCGCCTCATGCCGCAGGCGGTTGCGGCGGTGTTTTGGCGACAGGTTGCTCGAATCCTCGCGGAATTTAAGCCGCCTGTTTTTCAGATATGTGTCGATCTCGGCCCGCCGCGCCCGCAACAGCGGCCGCACGAGGTGCAGACCGGAATCGAGCCGCTGCACCGCATGCATGCCCGCCAGACCGCCCAGGCCGCTGCCACGACAGAGGTTGGCGAGGATCGTCTCCGCCTGATCTTCCGCGTGATGGGCCATGAACACGATCCAGGTGTCGTGCTTTCCGGCCATGCGCAGCAAGAACGCGTGCCGCGCCTCGCGGGCGGCCGTCTCGAGGGAGAGCTGCTGTTTTTTCGCCAGTGCTGCCACGGCTTGTGTTTCGATCTCGCACTTCAGCCCGTGCTTCTTCGCCAGGCGCCGGACGAATGCCGCGTCGGCGTCGGATTCGTTGCCGCGCAGGCCGTGGTTAAGATGACATAGGATCAAGCTGGTGAAGCCAGCCTCCAACAACAGGTGCAGCAGCGCCACCGAGTCGCGGCCGCCGGAAATCGCCAGCAGCGCCGGTTGCGTTTGTGCGCAGGGGGAAGGCAGGGCGAGAGTGATGGTCGGTGGTGATTTCATGCCTGGTTCTGACCGAGCAAGTGGAAGGCTGTTCGTACGGTCGCGCCTTCGTGGACTTGGAGGGCGGTGTGCCCGGATTGGCCCATGCGGGCGGCCTTTTCGGTATCTTGCAGCAAGGTGAGGCAGGCGGATTCGAGTTCGGTGAAATCGGCGACTTGCTGCGCGCCATTCTTTTTGAGCAGGAGATCGACGAGTGGCGTGAAGTTCTCCATGTGTGGACCGAAGAGCACGGGTTTTTCCGCCAGCGCGGCTTCGGCGGGGTTCTGGCCGCCTTCGGCGAGGAAACTTTTGCCGACGACGACGAGCGTGGAGAGATGCTGCCAGGCGGCGAGTTCGCCGGTGGTGTCGATGACGAAGACGGGCGCGCTGGCATCGACGCGTGATGCCGGATCGCTGCGCAAAGCGGGCGCGAGGCCGGTGGTGTTGAGCGCGCTGACGATTTCGGCGCGGCGCTCGACGTGACGTGGCACGATGAGCAGGGCGAGTTCGCGGATTTTTTCGCGCAAGCGTTGGAACACACATGCGAATTCGATTTCTTCGCCAGCGTGTGTGCTGGCGGCGAGAAGCGTCGGCTGTGAAGGTGAAATGCCGGTTTGCGTGAGCACGGAGCGCAGTTCGTCGATCTTCGCGGCAGGGACGATGGCTCCTTCGGGATCGTATTTGATGCTGCCGGTGAGGTGGATGCGTTCGCGATCGACGCCGAGACCTTCCCAGCGGGTGATGTCGCCCTCCTCCTGCACGAGCACCTGTTTGAGCATGCGGAAGACCGGTTCGATGAGCGGGCGGAACTTGCGGTAACGGCGTTCGCTGCGTGGCGAGAGGCGTGCGTTGACGAGTGAGACGGGAATGCCGAGGCGTTCGGCGGCGTTGGTCAGATTCGGCCACACCTCGGCTTCGACGAGCACGAGTTGAGTTGGCTGGATGCGCTCCAGCATGAGGCGACCGACGCCGGGAAGATCGACGGGGCTGAAAATGGCGACGAGGCGGCCTGTGTGCTGCGCGGCGAGTTCCGCCGCGATGGCGTGGCCGGTGGGCGTGGTGGTGCTGAGGACGATGCCGAGATCGGGCCGCGTTTTGAGCAGGCAGGTGATGAGTTTTTTCGCCACGTTGACCTCGCCGACGCTCACGGCATGCACCCACAGGCGTTCGCGTTGCGGCAGAGCGTTGATGGCCTTGGTGGTCGCGTCATCAAAACAACCGATGCGTTGCGCGAGATCGCGCCAGCGGCCGTTACGGCGGCGCATTTTGATGATCGCGCCCGGCAGCATGAACACGAGGCCGATGGGCAGGACGAGGTTGTAGAGAGTGAGGCTAAGCGCTTTCGATGCCATGCGGAAGTTTGCGCAGCCAGACGATGCGGGTGGAACCGTAATTGCGGTCGGTCAGCACCTGCCAGCCGGGCCAGCTTGTGGTTTGCTTGTTGAAGTGGTGGCTTTCGAGAATGAGGTGGCTGTCGTCGTGCAGCAATGCGGGCAGGGCCTCATCGGCGAGCAACTGGGCGACGAAATCGGTGTCGCCATCGCGGTGCGTGTAAGGCGGATCGGCGAAGATGAGGTCGAATTGCTTGCCGTCGCTTTTCAGCAGCGGCAGCAGGCGGAAGGCATCGCTGTGACGCACTGTGCCGCCGGTGAGGCGGGTTTTGGCGATGTTGCGGCGGATGACGTCGCACGCGCCTTTGTTTTCATCCACCATCATGGCGGACGCGGCACCGCGGCTCAGGCATTCGAGGCCGATGGCTCCGGTGCCGGCGAAAAGATCGAGCACATGCGCACCAGGAACGAGTTCGCCGAGCATCGAGAACACAGCCTGCCGCACACGATCCTGCGTGGGCCGCGTGACGGTCTTGGGAACTTCGAGCGGGATGCCGCCTGCTGTGCCGGAGATGATGCGCACGCGTTGTCTTTAGCGGTGTGTCGAACCGTTGCAAGACGTTCGCGGTTCTCTGTTCCCGGTTCGTCGTTGCTTTAATCGGGCAATGGAGGCAGTGGAACTTTGCCGATCTTCAGAGCCTTCGACCACCATTCTTCACCAAATTTGTTCTTTGCCGCTTCGCGCATGACTTGGTTGTAGGCTGAAGCATATGCTCGACTCCAATTCCGACTATCAATCGATCTGATTCCATAGAGAGTCAGGAGTGCTGAACGAAGCCCAGCATGATCATACAGGCTCCCGAGTGGAATGATTATCTGTCCAGCCTGTATCCGAGCCACTGCATCCTTCATGCCACTCTCAAACGCGGCGTACTCTGGATGTGCCCATATCGCTGTTGGATCGCTGTGGCGGACGTTCTTTGAAGCGCAATTGCACAGCAAAACCATTGAACAAATGAGCAGTAGTTTGACAGACTTCATTTGGGTTATGCTCGAATGGCGGGTGATTGAAGGAGTTTCCGATATTTATTTTCCATTCTTGAACACATAGAGCACGCCGTCGTCCGCGCCGAAGAGGACGTAGTCGCCGGCGATGGCGGGGTTGGTTTTGACGGGGGCGCCGATCTGGTAGGAGAAGACTTCTTTGCCGGTGGCAATGTCGAGGGCGTAGATGTAGCCGTCGTCGCAGCCGAAGAGGGCGGTTTTGCCGGCGCAGATGACGGCGCTGCTGTCGATGCGGTCGCGGGCGCGGAATTCCCAGAGCTGCTTGCCGGTGACGCGGTCGATGGCGTGGAAGCGTTTGTCGCGACCGCCGACATAGACGGCTTTTTCCCAGATGGCGGGGGCGGCGTAGTATTCGAACTCGCGGTCGCCGTATTCCCAGACCTGCATGCCGTCTTTCATGCTGTAAGCGCCGACGCGGTTGCCGTAGTGACTGACGTAGATGACGCCGTCGGCGATGGCGACATTGTTGCCGATGTAGGCACCAACTTCGATCTGGCGCTCCTCCTTGCCGGTTTTGACATCGTGGACGTGCAGCACGGAGTCACAGCCGCCGAAGACGACCTTGCCATCGCCGACGGCGGCACCGCCGTTGATGTAGTAGCCGGTTTCAGCGGCCCAGTCCTGCTTGCCGGTCTTGGCGTCGAGGCAATAGACCTTGTAGTCGTAGGAGCCGATGATGACTTTCTGCGCCTTGGTTTCGGGATCGGCCCAGACGTTGGCGGAGGCGTGGATTTCGGCCTCGGTTTCGAATTTCCACGCTTCTTTGCCGGTGTCGGCATTCCAGGCGTAGATGAAGCCGTCCTGGCAGCCTGCGACGACCAAATCGCCCGCGAAGGCGGCAGCACCGTCGAAAGCGCCCTTGGCTTCGGCTTTCCAGATTTCTTTGCCGGTGGCGAGGTCGAGGCAGAAGAATTTGTCGTCCTTGCAGCCGACATAGACTTTGCCAGCACGCACGACGGCGCTGGAGACGAGCATCTCGGCCTGGCCCTTCGGTTTATCCATGAGCTTGAACTGCCAGGCGAGCGTGAGCGGGAATTTCAGCTCGACGGGCGAGGTGCCGGTCATGGCTTCGTTGCCGCGGCTGTGAATCCAGTCGGCGTTTTGAGCCTGCACGGTGGCGGCGAGGAGGAGGTACAGGAAAATCGTGGAGCGCATGAGTTTGGACTGTGAAACTGGCCTGAGTTGAGCTTTGTTGCAACGCAAGCCGATGCCTGATCACGATCTCCAGCAGCCGCCGCCGATCCCGCCTGACCTGCGGTGCGAGTATGAGGAGCGTCCGTTTCAAAACTGCACGCGCTGCGGCGAGTCACTGCCGGATTTTCCGGGCGGATTCCAAATCTCGAAGGCCTACAAGCGCGGCGAGTGCGTGATGGAGTATGCGCTGTGCGATCACTGCCGCATGAAGATGATGGAGGAGTTCTCGCAGGAGTCGAAAAAGCGGCTGGCGCAGTTCCAGGATCAGGAGGTGGTGCTGGATCGCGGTCTGGAGTCCTGCGCGGTGTGCGATGCGCGACGTGATGCGCCGGGGATGGAGGATTTTGTGATCACGGGTGTGTGCGAGGGCATCTCCCTGCTGCACAGCGTGATGATCTGCGGGAAATGCGGTGACACGGTGCAGGGGATGATCTCACAGAAGACACGCGATACTTGGCGGCGCTTCGTGGACGACAATTTCCCCGGTCCGCCGCCGGTGGATGCGCTGCCGGAGCCGGAGGAGGAGTTTCGCACGCCGGTGCCGGTGCTGACGAGGATGTGATCGTGCGACGGGGGCGGGATGTCCCGGCTTCCTGGATCAATGACCGCAGTTGGCGCTTTCGTCGGGCGGATCGGTGTCTTCGATCTTGGCGGCGGCTTTGAGTTCTTCGAGGAAGGCGTTGAACTTTTTGTCGCGGTGTTCTTCGAGGAAGCGATTTTTGACTTCTTCCTTCACTTCGTCGAACGGCTTGGCGACGGATGGTTTGCGACCGGTGACGGTGCAGATGTGAAGGCCGAGTTGGGTGGTGAAGACGGGGCTGATCTCGCCTTCGCCCATGGAGAAGGCGATGGTTTCGAACTCCTCCATGAACTCGCCGCGCTTGAACCAGCCGAGGTCGATCTGTTGCTGGTCATCGGCGCGGTGTTTTTCGGCGATCTTGGCGAAGTCGGCTCCAGCGAGGAGTTCGGAGCGGATTTCGCGCAGGGTTTGATACACTTCCTGACGGCTCTTGGCTCCCTGCATGCTTTTGGTGATGTGCGAGGCGCTGATCTGCTCGTCGGTCATGTAGTGCTTCAAGTTGGCCTCGTAGCAGGCTCTGAGTTCGGCCTCGGTGGGCTCAGGCTCGGGCTGGTAGATTTCGTGGAGTGTTTTGTCGAGGCGCACGCCGCCGGAGACGTTTTCGCGGATGATGGACTCGTCTTTGGCGGGCATGCCGATGTTGAGGTAGAACTGCGTTTCGCCGCCGGCCTCTTCGATGAGCTTTTGCAGGCGTGCGGTGACGTCGACTTCGGGCACCGTTGGGAAGCGGCGGCGGCTTTCCTGGCCGAGGAGGGCACGGGTGATGATGTTGTCCTTGGCCATGCCGCGGAATTCGGGATCACGCTCACAGCAGGCGACCTGGAGGGTGCGTTCGTAGTGACCTTTGATCTGGTGGAATTCCGACTCGATGATTTCGTCGTCGATGTGCTCGCCGTTGATGATGAGTGCCATGATGGCGGCGATGATGGCGCGGGAGGGCGGGGGCGCAAGGTTTGACAACGCCGCCGTGGTGGCCTAGATGCGGAACACGTTGCAGCCCGGCATGATGACTGCGGGCATGCCCTGGTTTGTTTTCCATGAAGACGATGACAAGAAAGAGCCATGTTTTGATGATTGCGGCGGCGGTCTGCCTGCTGGGCAGCTGCGCGGATTCCGGTGTCGTGAAAGCCATCCCCCTCGCATCAGGCACACAGTACTTGAACGCCGGGCAGGGGGATGTGAATGCCCTTGCCGTGCCGGTGCCACTGCCTGAGCGCCTGATGTTGGTGGCGACGGGCGGGCCTGCCATTCATGCCGCCTCCTACATCCTGCTGGATGCGCGCACGGGACAGCACCTGGCGGGTCGCAATTTCGAGACCGCGCGGGCCGTGGCCAGCACGCAGAAGCTGGTGACGGCGCTGGTGGTGCTGGACGCTGGAAATCTGGACAAGCGGGTGCGTGTGCAAGCTGCTGACGTGGCAGTGGAGCCGACGCGTCTGGGCTTGAGGCCGGGGGAGGTCTATTCGCGGCGCGCGCTGCTGTATGCGTTCCTGGTGAAGAGCGCGAACGATGTGGCGAACGTGCTGGCACGTGACAACGCGGGCAGCATCAGCGCCTTTGCGGCGAAGATGAATGCGAAGGCGCGCTCGCTGGGCTGTACGAACTCGAACTTCAAAAACCCGCACGGGCTCACGGTGAGCGGCCAGTATTCCACGGCGCGCGACATGGCGCGTGTGGCGATGACGGCCTACCGCAGCAACATCATCCGCGATGTCGTGCGGCGGAAACACCTGGCTTTCCAGCGCGCGGACGGACGGATGGTCACTTTGGAGAACACGAATGATCTGCTCGGTGTGATGCCGGAGTGCAATGGCATGAAGACGGGCTACACGGTGGCCAGCGGCCGCTGCCTGATCTCCAGTGCCGCGAGCGGGGGGCGGGATGTGATCCTGGTACAGCTCGGCACAAAAACGAAATACATCTGGGATGACGCCCGCATCATGATGAGCTGGGGGCTGCAGCGTCTGCGGTCGCGCGGTGGTGTGGCGCTGGCCTGGGCGGGAAATTGATTCCAGCCCCGGGTTGCGGTGAACTATTCTCCCGGCAAAGTGCCTTCCCCCCTTACCAACGATCCGCCAGAATGCCGGCCACCATCCTTGTCTGTCCCCATTGCGAAAAAAATGTCGAGATCCAGGTCTCGGCCGTGACACGCTCGCGGCCTTGTCCCGAATGCGGTGAGATCGTGATGCTGCAGATGGCGGAAAAGAGCACGAAGACCAAGCGCCGCGCTCTTTTGATGGGACAGAACGTAGCGCCTGCCACGCCAGATTCTCAACTGCCTGATCGGATGCCGGCGGTCGATCCCCAGCCGCTGCCTGGGGATGCGTTTGAGCGCATGCGCATGGATCCGGAGATTCATCAGTTCCGTCGTCGCCTGATGACCGGAGCCGGGCTGGTGGCTGGGGTTGTGGTCGTCTTGCTGTCACTGAGTTTATACCAATCGGCGGTTGAAAAGGAGGCGATCAAGCGGGTTTTGGGATCAGATGCTGCCAGGGATGGCGGGACTGGAAAAGATGACAAAGCCAGACCAGCGGCACCCATGACACAGCCGGAGGAGGTGTTGCCTCCAGTGACTCCGGGAAATCTCGTTTTCCGACTGCCAGGCAGTGACAAGCTCACCACCGCCGGGGGGATTCCCTCCAAGGAGAATGCCGGCGGAAACCTGGCCCGCCTTGCCGCCGCAGAGGAGGTTTTGGGCAGGTTTCTCAAAGCGTCGGACTGGAAGAAGCGTGCCTTGCTGGTGCGGGACAAATCACGCGTGATGCCCCTGATGAGTTCCTTTTATGTAAAAAACGTCGATGGCCCCATGCCGTATGACTCCATCGTCGAGGCGGCGGATATTTCGCCTCAATTCAGCGAGCATGTGGTTGTTTTTGAAGGGGGAGGGCGTCGGCTTGCCACCGTCGAGCACACAGTGGACGGGCCGCTGGTGGACTGGGAGTCCTTTGTCGGATACGGGGAGATGGCATGGTCGGACTTTCTGGAGGGCAGGCCGGCGGCACCGGTGCTTTTCCGTGTGTTGGTCTCCCCTGCCGGACATTATGAAAACGGGTTTGGTAATCCGGCGGAACTCGCATGTTACAGCCTGCGCAACATCTCCGAACCGGGAGCGAAGGTGGTTTATGGCTATGTGAGCAAAACCAGCCCGATGGCCAGGGAAGTGGAATACTGGATGCAAAAAAGCAACGACGCGACGGTCCCGATGATTTTGAAACTGAAGTTCCCTCCAGACGCCCCCGTGGACTTCCAAGTCTGGATTCACCAGTTTGTGCAGTCTGGCTGGGTGGTTAAATGAGAGGCTTTTCCAGGCAGACAGGATTTGTGTCATTTTTCACAAGATCTGCAAGAAGCGCTGCCTCCTCCCGTAATCCCCCGCGATTCAGCAACCACAGCCCATCCAACGATATGAAAATGCCCCCCCTTTGCCAAGGCAACCACCTGGACCTGCGCTCCGGCGTCAGCCGCCGGGATTTCCTTTATGTCGGCATGCTCGGCGGCCTGGGACTCACGCTTCCAGAAATGCTGCGCCTGCAAGCCGCTGCGGTGATGCCCGAAGTGGAAACCTTCAAGCCGATCGCGGACTCTGTGATCCACATCTACCTGCCGGGCGGCATGGCGCAACACGAGTCCTGGGATCCGAAGCCCTTTGCCTCGCCCGATTATCGTGGTCCGTACACGCCGATCAAGACTTCCATTCCCGGCGAATATGTCGGTGAAAAGTTCAAGAACATCGCCAAGATCATGAACAAGCTGACGGTCATCCGCTCGATGACGCACGGCGAGGCTGCTCATGAGCGCGGCACGCACAACATGTTCACCGGCTATCGGCCCAGCCCGGCCATCAAGTTCCCCAGCTTCGGCTCCATCATTTCCCACGAGCAGGGCAGCCGCAACAACCTGCCTCCCTACGTCGTGGTGCCGAATGTCTTCGCCCCTGAGCAGGGTACCGGCTACATGAGCAGCGCTTACGGCCCCTTTGCGCTGGGCAGTGATCCGGCTGACAAGGGCTTCACCGTGCGCGACCTGCTCACGCCGAAGGAAGTCGATGACAGGCGTTTCGACCGCCGTCGCAGCCTTTTGGGCGCTGTGGACGCGCACTTCAAGGCCGTTGAGAAAGCGGACTCCATCAGCGCCATGGACAGCTTCTACCAGGCCGCTTACGGGCTCATCAGCAGCAAGCAGGCCCGTGAGGCATTCGACATCTCCAAGGAAAGCGACAAACTGCGCGATGAGTACGGCCGCAACACCGCAGGCCAGCGTTTTCTTCTGGCCCGCCGCCTCGTTGAAGCCGGTGTCCGCATGGTTTCTGTCAGCTACGGAGGCTGGGACCACCACTCCAACATCAAAGGTGCTTTTGAAGGCCAGGCGCCGAATTTCGACCAGGCATTCGCCCGCCTTGTCACCGACTTGGCGGATCGTGGCATGCTCAAGCGCACGCTGGTCATGGTCAGTTCCGAGTTCGGCCGCACGCCGAAGATCAACGGCACCAATGGGCGTGACCATTGGCCGCGCGTGTTCTCCGTGGCCCTCGCCGGTGGTGGTGTCAAAGAAGGCTATATTCACGGGGCTTCCGACGCTCTCGGAGGCGAGCCTGACCGCGATCCCGTTGGCCCCGAGGATCTGGCCAAGACCATGTACCGCCTTCTCGGCATCAATGGCGAGAAGCGCATCGTCGCCGACGGCGTCCGTCCCATCGACATCGTCAACGGTGGCCGCATTCTCACGGAAGCACTCGCTTGATCGACGGGAGTGAATGATTCCAACAGAAAACCCGGGCAATGATGTCCGGGTTTTTTGTGTCCGAGTCCCCGGCTTTCCGGGAAAATCCGCGCGTCAACGGCAGGGCGTGCCTTTGCCGATGCAAATGTAGCGATCTTCAGCGTGGTCGGGCCGTTTTGAGACCGTGGCGGTGTGTGCGAGGTCGCGGGAGGATGGCAGGGCGTGCTTTTTCAGGGCGGAGACTGCAACCGGCAGGTCGAGGAGGTCTGTTTGCTGCTGCCATTGCCAGCGGTCGTCGCGACGCCAGAGGGCCGGGCTGCGGTGCTGGTCGGTGATCCACTGGAAGGAGCTCCGGGTGATGCCAAGCCAGTCGAGGAAGGTGTCAAGATGCTGTGGCGGCCGACTCTGCCATTCACGGGCGGCTTGCGCCGCTTCTTCTCGACTGAGGCGGCCCCAGCGCAGTTCGCGGACGGCGTGGTCGGTGGCCTTGCCGTAACCGTGCTTGAGAAACTTGAGATGGTCATGCACGTCGGAATAATTGAAGCAGTCCACGTCGTTGTAGAGGTCGAAGGTGCGTGTCTGCGGCGCGCTTTCATAGTTGTAGGTGGCGAGCATCCGCTCGTGCTGGCGGCGGGTGTCCCAGGGGATGAAGTTTCCTAGATAGATGCCGCGCACGCCGATGCGCTGGATCTCGTCGTATGAAGGGTAGGTCCACGGCAGCACATCGCATGGCAGGATATGATCGAACTCGCTCACCAGATCCTCCGCCTCAAGGCCCATGAGATCATGATCCTTGCGGTAGCGACGGGTCATTTCGACCTCATGCTCATGCGAGAACATGCCAGTCTGGTCGAGTCCCTGGTGCGCGCCCCAGATGATGAGAGGGATCTGAAAGCGCACGGCGGTTTGCACGGGAAAAACAGTCTGCCCCGCAAGGCAGTGCCAGTAGATGCTGCCCAGACGGCGCAAGGTCGCGCGGGTGATCTTGCGCACGCTGTCGGGATTCGCGGTGAAGGTGAGGATGTCCGCGTCGAACACCGTGCGCAGCCGAGCGAGGTTGCGGATGCCGAGGTCGGTGTTGTAGAGCTTGTTGTAGGTGACCAGCAGCGGATTGAGGCCGAGTTTTTTGACGGTGTGAACGATGAAAAATGAATCACGGGCACCGCTGACAGGCACGACGCAGTCGTAGTTGAGTCCGTTTTTTGAACGGTATGGATCAACGATGGCCGCCAGTCTCTGCCAGCGTCGCTCCCAGTCGAGGGTCTGTTTTTCCTCATGCACGCGGCATCCGGAGCACACACCCTCCTCATCGAGCACGAGGCCAAGAGGATGCCAGGTGCTGTAAAGGCAGCGCACGCAGGCGTGAGGCGGCTGATGGTGGAGGTGGCTCATGCGGCGGAGGCGTGCAAGGGACGGATGGCTGGCGTGGAGGCGAGAACCCCGCGCTTCACCGCTGTGATGGCGCATTCGCTGTGGGTGAAGAGATTGCCGGCGCAGGCTCCGGCGATCTGACTGGCGCTGAATACCTCCTGAAAATGCTGCGCGCAGCCCGCGCCACCACTGAGGATGACCGGTACGGCGACGGCGGAGGCATGCGCGGCGAGCTTGAGGTCGAAGCCCTGCATCTGTCCGTCGGCATGCACGGCGTGCAGGATGATTTCCCCGATGCCACGTTGCTCCAGCTCGCGCATCCAGTCTTCCAATGGCGTGCCGAGCGTGGAGCGTGTGAGGTGGTCGTAAACGCGCAGGGCGCCGGAGGCGTCGCGCAACACGTCGATCCATGCGACGATGCACTGCGATCCAAAAAACTGAGCGGCATCGTGCACAAACTGCTCTTTCTCGCGGGCGGTGGTGTTGATGAACACGCGGTCGGCCCCGCTGCGCAGCAAATCCTCCACTTGTGCGATGGTCTGGATGCCGCCGCCGACGGTCAGAGGGGTGCGCAGATGCCGCGTGGCGCGGTTGATGATGTCCCTGGAGACCAGGCGGCCTTCTGCCGTCGCGGTGATGTCAGCCAGCACGATCTCGTCAGCCTGCCATTGGTCGTATGCTTCGGCGACCACCACGGGATCGCCGACAGGCAGGTGGCGTTTGAACGCGATGCTCTGCACGGCCAGCGGGCCTCGGGTGAAGATGGTGCCGATGATACGTCGCAGGGCCATGGGTCAGGGCAGGGGATGACGTGAGCGGACGACCGTGAGGAACCATGCCAGGAAAAGTTCGCCGCTGGTCTGGCTTTTTTCGGGATGAAACTGGCAGCCAATGATGTTTTTCCAACGCAGGCAGGCTGGAAAGCACCGCTGGCCGTCGCTCAGAGCGATGACCTGGTCAGGCGGGCTGTCGTAGTAGTAGCTGTGGGAGAAGTAGTAGCAGCCGTCGATGCCGCTGCGGTTCGTGGCTCGCACGTCCATCCAGCCGGTATTGGGGACGGTTCCCTTGTCGGCAGGCAGGCGCCTCACGGTGCCTTCGAGCAGGCCGAGTCCGCGCACTCCGGGGGACTCCTCCGACTCGGAGGCAAACAATTGCATGCCCAGGCAGATGCCGAGCACGGGCTTCTCCTCGTCACGGATGGCCATGCGCAGCACGTCGGTGAGGCCCGCGCCATCCAGTGCTTTCATCGCGGTGGAGAACTCCCCCACGCCTGGCAGCACGAGGAAGTCTGCCTGGGCGATGTCCTGCGCGGCGCTGGTGACGCGCGGCTTCACACCGGCGCGCAGCAGCGCCTGCGACACGCTGCCGACATTGCCGACGCCGTAGTCAATGATGGCTGCGCGCATTCTCATAAGCCCGCCCCCACGGTGAATTTGCGTTTCCAGCTTCTCGGTCCGGCGCGCTCGAAGAGCTTCGGATTCACGCAGGTGCTGATGATGTTCCAAAACTCATCGACGGTGATGTCGATGAAGTCGCAGAACGACGCGATGTAGGCATCCGAACAACAGCCGTCGTAACGCTCCACGAGATCAATGCCCTGCTCGCGGGTGAGGCGCCCGCGGCGCAAATCCTCGTTCACATAGTCGGTGATGCGGCCGAACCCGAACTTCAAATATTTGATCATCTGGTTCATGCCCACCCAGTCCTCATCAAGCGAGGTCACCCCATGCGGGTCGCCGATGTCGGCGGGCGGCTCGTCCCGGATGTCCAGACCGCGCAAGGTGGAAAACTGGCCGTTTTCGAGCAGTGACCACTCCTTCCAGAAGTAACCAAGGTAGATGATCTGAATCTGATGCTGGTCGAACTCCTGCGGATGCGGGTAACGATAAGGCAGCAGATGCGTGGAGGGCACGACCTTTTCCATCCAGGAGATGTCGCCGCCGGCCAGGGTGTTCATGTAGCGCAAGTTGTTGCCGTCCCAGCCTGCCCGGCCGGCGGTGCCGAGATCGCCGAGCTGGAGCGCCGGGTTCTCTCCCCAGATGATGAGAGGTATCTGATAGGCGATCGCAGTGCGCGGCACACCTGAGAAAAGCGCCATCTCGGTGGACTTGCACCAGTTTTGGAAAGTCAGGAAGCTGTGGCGCATGAGCTTGCGCCAGGACTCGGGCGCGGGATTGATGAGGAGCGTGTCAAAACCCTGGTAGATGAGCGCGGAGATGTTGTCCACACCGCGCCGGGACACCTGTTCCGGCGGATAGCCGACGCACACGAGCAGAGGATTGAGCCCAAGCACCTCCTTGATGAACAGCGCCTGTCGTGTGCTGTCCTTTCCGCCGCTGACGCCGATGATGCAGTCGTAGCCGTCCTTGGTGCGACGGCCGAAGTTCTTGATGATCGTGTCCAGCTCCGCGCGGCGTTCCTCCCAGTCCACGTCGGCGAGCGTCTCGAAATAACGGCATGCGGGACAGACGCCCGCTTCGTCGAAGCGCGTGTTGGGCCTGGTGTCGGGCTGCAGGCAGGTGCGGCAGTAGATCATCGTGCGTTGAAAGTCGCGGCCAGCAAACCGTAGAGGATGACATCGACATGGCGCCCGTTTTTGAAGACCGCCTGCCTCAGGACACCTTCCTGGGTGAACCCGAGCTTCATCGCGATGCCGCGCATGCCGGTGTTGTTTTCAAAGGTGCCGAAGTGGACACGGTGGAGGTTCAGCGCGGCAAAACCATGCCTGACGAGCGCCTCGCATGCCTCCGCGCCGATGCCCTTGCCCCGGCATGCCGGATCACCGATCAGCACCGCCAGCTCGGCGTCGCGATTCACGGCGTGGATTTGCTGCAAGGAGATGTTGCCGACGTGGCGGCCGTCTTCTTTGAGGGTGACCGCCAGTGCGAGCGTGCTGCGGCTGCCGCGAACTGAGGCGATGTATTCGAGCGCCTGCTCGCGGGTGTAGGGATAGACGTGATGGCTGTTGCCAGCGCTGGTCTCCGCATCATTGAGCCAGCCTGGATACGGGCCATCCGCGTCCGCCGTTGTCAGCGGACGAAGAATCAGGCGTGGGGTTTCCAAAAAACGTGGCATGCAGGCCGACTATCCGCCGGAACGGCGGATGTTGCAAGATTCAGCATGACTGCGCGCGCGTCTGGAACTTCACCTCCGCCAGGCGCCAGTCCACCTCGTTGTCGATGTCCTGCGCGTCCATCTCGGAGATCACGACCGGCGCCGAGGTGGGGGCCAGGAGGCGCAACTGGCCGGAAATCTTGTCCGCGCGCATCCAGTACCACTGCCCGGCGTCGTGGTAGGATTTTTCCATGTCCTGGGAGCGCACGAAATAATTCTCCGGCTGGAACATCTGCAGGCGTGCCTCCTGGATTTTGAGGGCGCGCTGGACCGGGTAGCCGAATTGCAGTACGGGAAGCACGGCATAGAGATCCGGGGATGCCCGCAGCTTTTCCCAGCCGTCCTTGATGTGCTCGGCGCGCGTCAGCACCGCGGTGGGGAAGATGCAGCAGCAGTATTCAAACTCCTTCCCGCGCTCCTTGTAGCAACGCAGCACCTCGGTCAATGCGTCGGTGAAGTTGGAGTGGTCGTCTGATGCCTCTTTTGAGCGCATGAACGGCACCAGGGCGCCATGCTCGCGCGCTGCTGCAGCGATCTCATCGTCATCCGTGGAGACCATGATCTCGTCGAAACAGCCGGACTCCTTTGCCGCGTCGATGGCATAGGCGAGTGCCGGGCGGCCGAGAAACTGCCGGATGTTCTTGCGCGGGATGCGCTTGGAGCCGCCGCGGGCGGGGATGATGCAGAGGGTCGGATGGTCCTGGGACATGAATGGGTCAGGAAAGGTGGGATTCGTCCAGGGGGGTGCCGAGGGGGATGCCGGTGGACGCCTTCGAGTTCAAGACGCGCTCAAGCTCGCGCGGTGGAAGCCCGTGGCCGGGGCGGATGCTGCGCACATTGTCGCTTGTGAATGCCTCGCCTGCCGCGATCTCCTTCACGGCGAAGAGGGAACGCCGGAACGTTTTGCTCTTCGCCTCTTTTTCCGAGACTACGTAGTTGTCCGGCCTGCCCAATGCGGCCTCGGTGACACGGATGGCGTCCACCATGGCGCGGAACTCCGGCGGCTCCATGCTGAAGGCGGCATCCGGGCCGCCCTGTTTGCGGTCGAGGATGAAATGTTTTTCCACCACGCACGCGCCGAGCGCCACCGCTGCCACGGGAACGGTGTGGCCCGTCGTGTGATCACTCAGGCCGACGGGCACGCAAAAGCGCCGCCGCATGTCCTGGATGGTGAGCAGGTTCATTTCCGCCGGATCGGCCGGATAGGCGCTGGTGCATTTCAGCAGCGTCACCGGGCCGCTGCCAGCGGACTTGAGTACTGCCAGCGACTCCTCGATTTCCTCCAGAGATGCCATGCCGGTGGACATGATGAGCGGCTTGCGGGTGGAGGCCACCTTGCGGAGCAGTCCGTGGTCCGTCATCTCAAAGGAGGCGATTTTGTGGGCGGGAACGTCCATGCCTTCGAGAAAATCCACCGCGCTGTCGTCAAAGGGGGTGGAAAACAGGTCGATGCCGGCCTCACGGGCCACCGTCATCAATCCAGGCTGCCACTCCCAGGGCATGTACGCCTCCTGGTAGAGTTCGTGCAGCGTCCTGCCGTCCCACAGCGTGCCGCCTCCGATCTGAAATGGAGGTTTGTCGCAGGCAATGGTCAGGGTGTCGGCGGTGTAAGTCTGGAGCTTCACCGCGTCCGCCCCGGCCTCCCTCATGGCGCGGATGGTGTCGGCGGCGGTCTGGAAACTCCCGCCGTGATTCGCGGACAGCTCCGCAATGATGTAGCAAGGGTGGCCGGGGCCGATGGAGTGGGAGCCGATCTTCATCATCTGGATGGGGAGGCGGCGAGATTAGCGGGCGTGACGATGAATTCAACGGACTCCATGCCGTGCCGCGATTCCCGCCGCGATTCCTGGAAGCCCGCGTGTTCAAGACTGCGCTGCGAGGCTGTGTTTGTGCCCTTCACCCAGCCGCGCACCTCGGCGCAGAAGCCTTCGTCAAACGCGGTGAAGGTGGCGAGCCGGATCAATTTCTCCCCGAGGCTTCTCCCGCGCGCTTCGGGGGCCAGGCTGAAGGAAATCTCCGTCACACCGGATTCCCTCCGGTCGAAACGTACGGTTCCCACATCGGCCTGTCCGTCGTTGGCGACGAAACACGCGCAGTTCCCGTCCGCGAGCCGGCGGTCGAGCCATGCGACATGTGTTTCCCACGGAATCGGCTCCGTGTTGAACGATGCCTGCCGAGTCACTGGGTCGTTGGCCCAGGCGTGCAGCCTCTCCGCGTCTTTTGTGGAGGCGCGGCGCAGCGAGAGGGGATGGGCCAGCAGATGCTCCGCCACGCGGCCGGCGCCGCGTCCGTCCACAAGTGCGCGGGCATTTTGGGCGAGCTTCTTGCGCAGCTCGGCGTCTGTAATCATGTCCTGACATGTCTCCGTGGTGAACGGTTGCGCGGCGTCGTGCCCGCACAGAAACTTGGCGATGCCGGCTTGATTGTCCGCGATGACTTTCACGAGCATCGGGATGCCCAGTGCCGCGAGCTCCCAACAGGTGCTGCCTGCGGCGGTGATGGCAAAGCCGGCCTGCCGCATGACGGCCGGAACATCCGGGGGATTGACATGCAGCTCGACATCCGGCGCCGTTCGCAGTGTTCCGACATGGGGGTTGGCGGCGCCTGCGAGCACGATCTTGCGCAGTCCGGTGATGTCGGACAGCAGCTCCAGCACGGCGAGCGTGTCGTTGCGCGGGTCGCTGCCGCCCATGGTGATGAGCACGCCGCGCACCGTGTTCGACGGTGTGAGCCTGGGGGCTTGTGAGACGAACTCACGGCGTAGCAGCGTGAAACGGCCTCCGTACAGACCGCGACGGCCTGGATACATCCCGGGCGTGGCATACGCGTTGTGATTGAGCACCAGGTCGGCGGCGGAAAGATCCGTGTCCGCGAGGTCATCGACGATCAACAGCTTGTGTCCGGCCGCCTTGACCGCGCGGTGGTCGCCCGGGGCGAAATGATAGCCATCGATCACGACAAAGGCCGTGCTGTCCGGGATGGAGGCGTGCATCTGGATGTTTTCCTGCTCCAAACGCAGCCTCAAGGCGGGGGGGAGTCCGGGACTCACGAACACGACTTCCCCGCCGCGATCCTGCCATGCCTGGGCAAGAGCCAGGCAGCGCATGACATGGCCGGTGCCGGTTTTCTCACCGGCATCCGCGCGGATGCAGAGCGTGCCGGGCGGTCGCATCACAGGACGAGTCGTTGCAGCGCGCCGATCACGCGGTCCTGTCCGCCCTCGCCGAGGCTGGAGAACATCGGCAGGCTGATGGCTCGTGAGTAGTAACGCTCCGCTTCCGGGAAATCGCCGCGTTTGAAACCAAGCGCCTGGTACCACGGCTGGGTGTGGATGGGGATGTAATGAATCTGGGCGAGGATGCCTGCGGCCTTCAATCCTTCGAAGATAGCAAGGCGCTTTTCTGCCGGAACCTGGATGACGTAGAGGTGCCAGGCGGAAAGCGTGTCGGGGTGCTGCCACGGCGTGATGAAGGGCATCCCGTCGAGCTTTTCGTCATAGCGCGCGGCCAGCACTCGGCGGCTGGCAAGAAATCGCGGCAGTTTTTTGAGCTGGCTTTCGCCCAGAGCGGCCTGGAGGTCGGTGAGGCGGTAATTGAGTCCCAGATCGACCTGTTCGTAGCACCACGGTCCGTCGGGCACGTTCCGGGTGAAGCGCGGATCCCGGGTGATGCCATGGCTGCGCAGGCGGAGGAGCTTTTGGTGCAGCTCGTCGTCATTGGTCAGCAGCATGCCGCCCTCACCGGTGGTCATGATTTTGACCGGGTGAAATGAGAAGACGGTGAGATCGGCGTGCGCGCCTCCGCCAATCTTGCGGCCGCGATATTCACCGCCGACGGCATGGGAGGCGTCCTCCATGATTTTGATGCCGTGCTGGTCACAGAGGTTCTGGATGGCGGCCATCTCGCAGCTCTGGCCGGAAAAGTGGACCGGCACGAGGATGTTCGGCAGGGTGCCGTCCTTCGCCGCAGTGTCCAGTTTCGAGCGCAGCGCGTCCACGCTCATGTTGTAAGTGCGCGGGTCGATGTCCACGAAGTCCACCGTGGCGCCACAATACAAACCGCAGTTCGCGGAGGCGACGAAGGTGTTCGGCGTGGTCCACAGGCGGTCGCCAGACTTCAATCCGAGCGCGAGCGCGCCGATGTGCAGGGCTGCGGTGGCATTGCAGACGGCCACGGCATGTTTCGCGCCGCAGAAGGCGGCCATGGCCTTCTCAAAGCGGTCGATCGCAGGCCCTTGGGTGATCCAGTCGGATTTCAGCGCCGCGATGACGGCGGCGATGTCATCGTCGTCGATCGACTGCCTGCCATAAGGAATGGGCGAGGGCTGGCTCACACTGGATCAGGCGAGGTCAAACGTGGGGTCGCAGAACTCGCGGATGAGCTTGCGGATCTGCGCGACGGCCAGCCACTCGGTGTTTTTGCCGGAGCTGTAACGGAACCCCTCGGGCACCTGCTTCGCGCCGTGGTGGGCCGAGTATTTCTCCATCAGCTCGTTGATGGAGCAGCCGAAGAGCATCGGGACGATGACGTAATTCGTCGCGGTTTCGATGGTTTGATACGAGTCGGTCTCCGTGATCATCTCCTCATGGATTTTCTCACCGGGACGGATGCCGATGACGGGGTGCTGGCAATCCGGGCCGATGGCCGCGGCCACGTCGGTGATGCGGTAGGAGGGTATCTTCGGCACGAAAATCTCGCCGCCGAGCGCGTGCTTCAGCGCATGTTCCACCAGGGCGACGCCCTCCTCCAGGGTGATGTTGAAGCGCGTCATCGCCGTGTCAGTGATGGGCAGCACGCCGGTCTTGCGCCGTTCGAGGAAGAAGGGGATCACCGAGCCGCGGGAGCCCATCACATTGCCGTAACGCACCACGGAGAAGCGGATGTCGCGGTTGCCGTGGATGTTGTTGGCGGCGATGAAGAGCTTGTCGGAGCACAGCTTGGTGGCGCCGTAGAGGTTGATCGGCGCGGCGGCCTTGTCGGTGGAAAGGGCGACGACGTTGGCAACGGTCGGCGTGGCGAGGCATGCCTCGACGACGTTCTGCGCGCCGAGCACGTTGGTTTTGATGCACTCGAAGGGATTGTACTCGGCCGTGGGCACCTGCTTCAGCGCGGCGGCGTGGATGACCGTGTCCATGCCTTTGAGCGCATCGGTCAGCCGGGTGAGGTCGCGCACGTCGCCGATGAAAAAGCGCAGGCGCGGATCCTGGAACTTCTGCGCCATCTCGAACTGCTTCAATTCATCACGCGAATAAACGGCGACACGTTCGACACCCGGGGTCTTCAACAAGGCGCGAACGCACTTCTGGCCGAAGGAGCCGGTGCCGCCGGTGAGCAGGATGGATTTTGGGGGATGCACGGGGAAATCTGGTGACGGATGAAACGGCGTGCGTGGTGGACGCCGCAGGCATGACCGTTTGTCCGGGCCGGAGGCGTAATCAACACTGAATTCGTTCTTCGCGTCTGCGGACGGGTTCCACGTTGCGCGATGGCAGGTGCGGGGCTTGATTGACGTGATGACAGTCAACGATCAACCCGCCCTCGACAGCTCCTGGGCGGTGCTCATTTCCAGCTTTGATGACAACAGCGACCTCTGGCCGTTGTTCTTCCACTACTTCTTCCAGCAATGGCCTGACGCCCCGGCTCCGGTTTATCTGGTCACCAATTTCAAGCGTTACGACGACCCGCGCGTCGTGAGCCTGTGCGTGGGAAAGGACACGGACTGGGGCAGTGTCATCACTGCCTCGCTGGCCTCCGTCAACGCCCGCTATGTGTGGATGCTGCTGGATGACCTCTTTTTCGACCGTCCGGTGGAGACGACGCGTGTGAACGAGACCGTGGCCCAGATGGCCCGTCGCGGCGGCGTGTATCTGGAGACTGGACGTCAGGGAGACGCCGGTCCGCGGGTGGAGGGAACAGATCTGCGCCGCATCCCGGCCAGCAATCCCATCGCGGGCATCAACTCGGCCATTTATTCGAAGCAGTTGCTGCTGGAGCTGGCCAGGCCGGGAAACAGCATCTGGGACGGCAACAAGGTGATGAACGCGATGAATGTGGAGGACTCCCCGGACCTGTATTACCTGCGCGAAGGCGTGCCGCCTCTGATCTCCTTCATGGAGGCGGTGAAGGGCAAGTTTTGGAAACCTGCGGCGATGGATTTCATGCGGCGGACGGGGGTGACGCCGGATCTGAAATGGCGGCCATTTCCACCGCAGGGGCAGGATCCCATCTCAAAAGTTGTGCGCAGTTTTCACAAGCGCCGCATGGATCTGCGGAAACGCCGTGAGGAAAAGCGCTTTGCCGCGGGCGGGGTGCCCGCCTTGGTGCGCCCCATGGGAAAAACGTCATGAATGACATGATTGACATGACTGACCACCTCCATGTCCTCCTCGACAGCGGCGGCGGACGCGTGCTGGAAATGGCGGGTGACATTCTCACCTCGCGGGCCTGCCGTGCCGCGTGGTGGAGGAGAAGGCTGCCGGGCGCGGAATGGCGGAAGGCGGTGGAACTCAAACAGGCGGTGAAAGAGCCGTTGCGTGTTCAAATCGGCCCCGTGCGCTTCATGCTCGTTCCCGGAGGCAGCCTCCGTGCTCTGGCGCCCGAGTTTCGGGAGCATTGGGAGCATGTGCAGTCGTTGTGCGCCACGTTTGCGCAGCAGCAGCGGCGTCCGGCACGCGTGCTGCACCTGTTTGGTGGAGCGGGCGGCTTCACGCTGGCGGCGGCGCAGGGCGGGGCGGCGGTGGCGCATGTGGAGGCGTCCGCTGACGCGATCAAACGCGCCCGCGAGCATGCCGCGGTCAACACGCTGGTGAATCGTGACATCCGCTGGGTCGTGGACGATCCGGTGAAGTTCGCGCAACGCGAACGCGCCCAGAACAGCCGTTACGATCTCATTGTGCTTGATCCGCACACGCCGAAGGACGCGAAGCGCGGCGGTTTCGAGATCGAGCGCGATCTGGGGCCGCTGCTGGGGACGGTCAGCGGCCTGCTGAGCGACATGCCCGCCGGCGTGCTGTTGTTCTGCCGGCAGGGCGCGGTGCCGCCGACAACGCTGCTGCATCTGATGCGCCAGGAATTCAACGTCTTCGGCGGGCGCGTGGAAAGCGGCGAGATTTTGCTTCGCGGCGCGGAAGGCGTGCCCGCGGTGCCCTCCGGGGTGTTTGCGCGTTGGTTAAAAGCCGCGTGATCGTGCGTTCTACGTCTCTCATGAAATCACTTCTCGTTTTGCTCCTGCCTGCCGCCGTGGCGCATGCCCAGCTCGGGCCGAATGGTGCCACGGCCTCCTTCAAAGGCAGCCTGCCGCCGAAACCGACGGTCGCGCTTTCCGCCGATCAAGAAGCAGGCATCGAATCACGACTCCAATCACTCACGGTTGATTTTGCCGCTGTGAAGAAGCATGTGAGGGCCGCGGATGCGGAGATTTTTCTCAAGGCCGTGCGCTACGCCTTGGAGTTCGACGAGTGGTATGACAAGAAGCCGGAAGACGGGTTCAAGAAGGCGAGCGCCTTGCTCGATGAGGCCGCGAAGCGCATCGACGGCCTCAAAAAAAATGCGACGCCCTGGCTTGAGGGCAGCGGGCAGAAGGTGCTGGGCTTTTATTCGAAGCTCGACGACTCCGCGCAGCCTTACGGCGTCGAAATTCCCGAAGGACTCGACTATAAGGCGAAGCAGGCACCGATGTGGATCTGGCTGCATGGGCGTGGCGACACCGCGACGGACCTGCATTTTGTTTACAGCCGGTTGAATGCGAAAAAGCCCGGGCAGTTCCAGCCTTCGGGCACCATCGTGATCCATCCCTTCGGCCGCTATTGCAATGGATGGAAGTCCGCAGGCGAAGTGGACGTCTTCGAGTGTCGCAACGACGCGATGAAGCGTTTCAACATCGACCCGAACCGCGTTGCCATCGCCGGTTTCAGCATGGGTGGCGCGGGCGCGTGGCATCTCGGCGCGCATTATTCGGATCAATGGGCCTGCGTGCATACCGGAGCCGGTTTCGCGGATGTGAAGCGCTACCAGAAGCTCACGCCCGACAAGTATCCCGTGTGGTATGAGCAGACGCTCTGGGGCTTTTACGACGTGCCGGACTACGCGCGGAACTTCCTCAATGTCCCGCTCATCAGCTACAGCGGTGAAAACGACACGCAGCGTGACAGCGCCGAATACATGATGGAAGTCCTCGCCAAGGAAGGCGTCAAGCCGCCGCACCTCATCGGCCCCGGCATGGGTCACAAGTATCATCCCGAGGTCATCAAAGAGGTTCAGGCATGGATCGAAAAGGCCGTGGCGAAGGGCCGCGAACTGTTTCCCGATGAAGTTCACATCCAGACCAAGACGCCGCTCTACGGCCGTGTGAAATGGGTGAACCTTCACGGCCTGGAGGAGAGCTGGAAGGACGCCCGCATCGACGCGAAGGTGCTCGACGGGCAGTCCATCGAGATCAAAACGAGCAACGTCAGCCGCATCGTGCTCTACCTGCCGCCGCAGGTGCGCAAGGGTGGCGGCAAGGTGAAGGTCATCGCGGACGGCACGCCGCTCAGCCTCACTGTCGGCCCCGAGCTGCCGCAGTTTGAGAATTTCCTCAACCCCGGCCCTCGCGTGCCGAACTCGTTCTGCAGGCTCATCAAAGAAAACGGTGTGTGGCGTGACTTTGGCAATGCCACGCCATTCGTGCATGAAGGCCCGGAAGGTGGCAAGCCCGCCTCGCATCCCGGTTTGATCGACACAGCCTTCATGAAGCGCTTCCTCGTTGTGCTGCCGGATGGGAAATCATCCTCCGCTGCCGTCGATGCCTGGGTGAAGGTCGGATCCGAGCACTTTCTCACCCGCTGGCGCAGCCTCATGCGTGGCGATGCGCGTGTGGTGAAGGCTTCAGAAGTGAAAGACATCTTTGCCGAAGGCAAAACGCAGGGTTTGATCCTCTGGGGCACGCCGGAGTCGAATTCGTGCATCAAGGCCGTACTCGGCGGGCTGCCGCTCACTTGGGACGCGAAGAAGGTCGGCATGAAGTCGGGCGAGTCCTTCGACGCGGCCACGCATGTGCCTGTTTTGACTTATCCGGCGCTCAAGTCGGCGGGATTTGAGGTCGTCATCAATTCCGGCCTCACTTTCCGCGAGGCGCATGACCGCACCAATTCGCTGCAAAATCCCAAACTGCCCGACTGGGCCGTTTTGGACATCACGCAGGCTCCGAATGCCGAGTCGGCCGGGAAAGTCGTTGCCGCGGACTTTTTCGACGACCGCTGGCAGGTGAGGAAGAAGTGAGGCTTCGACTTTTCTTCATCATTTGTTCACCTTGCACCCTTCCATGAACCTTCCCATCCGTCCCCGCCGTAACCGCCAGTCTCCGGCCATCCGCGATCTTGTGCGCGAGACGGAGCTGACGCCGGGGCATTTGATCTATCCGCTGTTCCTTCAGGAGGGGAAGGAGAACACGCCGATTTCGTCGATGCCGGGTTGTGTGCGCTGGAGCCTCGAAGGGCTGGTGAGGGAGGCCGGGGAGGCGCATGCGCTGGGCATCCCGGCCGTGGTGTTGTTTCCGCGCGTCCCGGACGAGCTGAAAACCCGTGGCGCGGAGGCATGCCATGCGGATGACGGACTGGTGCCGCGGGCGATTCGTGCATTGAAGGCGGCGCATCCGACGCTGGCGGTGATCACCGATGTGGCGCTCGATCCTTACAACAGCGACGGCCATGACGGCCTCGTTTCAGATGACGGGCGCGTTATGAATGACGCAACCGTGGCCGTGCTCTGCCGCCAGGCCGTCTGCCATGCACGAGCCGGAGCGGACATCGTGGCGCCGAGTGACATGATGGACGGTCGCGTGGCGGCGCTGCGCGATGCCCTGGATGGAGCGGGGTTCCAGGCCGTTTCGATCATGAGCTACACGGCGAAGTATGCCAGCGCCTACTACGGGCCGTTTCGCGGTGCGCTGGACTCCGCGCCGAAGGCCGGGGACAAGAAAACGTATCAGATGGACCCGGCGAATGCGCGTGAGGCACTGCGCGAGGCCGCGCTGGATGAGGCGGAAGGCGCGGACATCCTCATGGTGAAGCCCGCAGGTCCGTATCTGGACATCATCGCAAAGCTGCGTGCGGCGACGACGCTGCCCATCGCCGCGTATCAGGTCAGCGGCGAGTATTTGATGATCAAAGCCGGTGCCGACGGTGGCTGGATCGACGAGGCGAAGATCGTGGACGAATCCCTCACCGGCATCCGCCGCGCTGGAGCGGACATGATCCTCACTTATTTCGCGAAGCAGTGGGCGGAGGCGTGGCGGGGGTAGGGGGGAAGCGAATCATCCATCGCAATCCCCGCGACATGTTTCAAACGAATCTCCCACCATGCTGATCTCCGAGATCTTTTACTCCGTGCAAGGCGAAGGGACGCTGGCGGGCGTGCCTTCGGTGTTTGTGCGGACTTCGGGGTGTAATCTGCGCTGCCGGTGGTGTGACACGCCGTATGCCTCGTGGCAGCCGGAGGGCAGGGAGATGAATGTGGACGAGCTTTTGGATGAGGTGAATGCGCATCCGACGCGTTTTGTCGTCGTGACCGGCGGCGAGCCGATGGTGGCGAAAGAGATGCCGCGGCTGCTGCAAAGGCTGCGTGAGGCCGGGAAGCACATCACCATCGAAACCGCCGGCACCATCGCGCCCGAGGGCGTGGCGTGTGATCTGGTCTCGATCAGTCCGAAGCTGGCGCATTCGACGCCGGATGAAGCGAAGGCAGGCAAGGCGTGGGTGGGGAAACACGAGCGTCTGCGGCTTCAGCCGGAGGTTTTGCGGGCCTGGTGCTCCAACTATGACTTCCAGCTCAAATTCGTCATCGCCAGCGAGGCGGATGTTTCAGAGGTGAAGGACGTCATCGAGTCCGTCGGCATCGAAATTCCGCCCGAGAAGGTGTTGCTCATGCCGGAGGGCATCACGCAGGAGGCGCTGAAGGCCCGGCAGATGCTGCTGGTGGACATCTGCAAGCGTGAGGGCTGGCGCTATTCGCCGCGGCTTCACATCGATCTGTTCGGCAACAAGCGTGGTACATGAAGAGGAAGCATCCGAAGCTGACGCGGAATCTGTGGATCGCGGTCTGGCTGCTGGTCGCGGTGATCCAGGCGTGGGATTGGCTCCGTGAGAAGCCCGCCACGCCGCAACCGCCGCCGGACGGGTTTTTTGTGGAGTTGCGACATGCGCGGCTGGTGGATGATCCGGGCAATGACGGCGACAGCTTCAAAATCGCCCATGACGGCGGCGTGCATGTGCTGCGGCTGTATTTTGTCGATTGTCCTGAAAAGAGGCGGTATGCGCTGGTCGAGGGACGTTTGAAGGATCAGGCCGGTTATTTCGGCGGTCTGAGCATGCCGCAAATCCTGAGCGTGGGCGCGGAGGCAAAAGCGCTCATGGAAAAGCTGCTCGGCGGGCAGGACTTCACGGTGCAGACGCGCTGGGAGCGTGTTTATGACAGCGAGCGCTCGTATGCCGTGGTCGTGTTCAAGGATGGCGAGGATCTGGCGATGAAACTGGTGAAGGCCGGGCTCTGCCGCATCCACACGAAGGGCACGATGATGCCCGACGGCCAGCAGGAGTTCGATTTTGAAAGCCGGTTGCGTGAACTGGAGCGGGAGGCGAAGGCCGCGCGGCGCGGAGCCTGGGGCACGTCACGGCGCGCGCCGCCTAAGCCAAAAACGTGAGCACCGGCACATCCGCCGGAGCGAGCGGGTATGAGGCAAGTTTGTCCTGCGCCACCCACGCAAGGCCGGTGTGCTCATGAGGATGCGGCAGGGCGCTTTCCGGTGTCAGTTCGCAGACAAACGGAATGAGTTCGATGCTCCCCCACTCGTAGGTGTGAAGCAAGGACGGCAATGCTTTCGTGATCCGCACCTCGCAGCCGAGTTCCTCACGAAGTTCGCGATGCAGCGCGGCCTCCGCGCTTTCGCCACGTTCGACTTTCCCGCCGGGAAACTCCCACAGGCCGCCGAGTTTCCTGTCTGGCGGACGCCGGGCGAGCATGACCAGCCCGTCACGCACGATGACCGCGCAAACGACCGGGACTGGCGGCTGCGCATGCATGATTCAGGTGGGGGCGAGCGTGAGCGCGGCCTTCGCGGTGCGCAGGGCGGCGTCAGGCACGCTCATTTTCGCCATGCCGGCCCTCATGCGGCGGCCGACCGCCGCGTTGTTCGTGAGAATGCTCTCCACGGCGGCGGCGGTTTCCACAGGCGTGCGGGTGACGACTCCACCGTCGATTCTGGTGAGCATCTCGGCATTTCCCTCCTCCTGGCCGGGGACGATGTAGTCGATCACCGCCGGAATTCTGGCCGCCAGCACCTCGTGCAGGATGGCGCCGCCCGCTTTGCAGATGACGACGTCATGGGTGCGCAGAAATTCGGGGATGCGGCGTGTCCAGCCGATGATTTCGACGCTCTCAGGCGGCAGCGAATCGGTGAGGCGGCGCAGGATGTGATGAAGACGCGAGGCGTGCTTGCCGACAGGCAGCGTCAGCTTGTTTCCTGCGAGCAGCAGCGGCCGCAGCGCCTCCAGCGTGGCGGCCACATGGCGTCCGGTGGTCGATGGCAGATAAAGAATACGGGCTCCAGCCTGTGGCGGCTGCCCCGGCAGCGGTTCCGTGAAGGCAAGGCTCACGGGAAATCCGGTGACGCGGATTTTCGACTCAGCCACACCAAGTCCCGCGACGACTTTTTTGGTCTCCTCGTCGGCCACGCAGAACAAATCACTGCCGGACATGACCCAGATGCGATTCACTGTGATGGAATCGGTGATGACCGTGCAGAGAGGCGGCACCGCCTGCTGTCGCGCCAGCGACTCCAGCAGCACCGCGTAGAGCGGATAGGTGCTGATGATGAGACGCGGCTGCTTTTCCACGAGCCGCCGTTTGAGGTGATTCAGCAAACCGGCCTGCCATGCCGAATCCGGGCCGGTGACACCACGCCTCCCCATGAGATCATAAGTGACACGCCACGCGGCGGGAAAGTGCGTGATGATCTGCTGGTAGAGCGCCCTTGTCACAGCGGTTGTGCGTGGCATCGCCTCGCTGAGCAGATCGCAGACTTCGATGTTTTCATCAGGGCGCAGCCGTCGCAGTGCCTCAGCCACGGAGCGGGCCGCGGTGTTGTGTCCATCGCCATAACCGGCCGTGAGAATCCAAATCACGCAGTCCATCGCTGGCGGGAAAACGCCTCAAAACAAGCAAAAAGGCGGTGTCCAGGCCGTTGTTGACAATACTTCACAAAGGTTAAATAATCTCCCAATCAATGAAATGGCATCATTCCATTCTGAGGAGCCGGAATCTCGCTGTTGCCGTCACCTGCGCCGTGGTGTTGATCATGCTCATGCCGCTGCGCGGCAGTCGTGAGGAGATCGCTCCGCGTCAGGCTGGCTGGCTGCCAGTTTTGCACAGTGGCGGAGGTTTCGCGGATTCGTCCACGTTTCACCGGCTGGAGCACTCGCCATCACGGCATCTGGCAGGGGATGTCCCGCTTGTGCGTGTTCCGGCGACCGCCAATTCACAGGCTCCGAGATGAGCGGGCGCTTCAAACCTCCCGGCCAGTGCCCCGTCTGTGGTGAATGGGCTCCTCGCGGCGCGGTCTCCTGTGATGAATGTGGTGCCTGCGAAAAATCCGGCTGGGGCGGCGACATGCATGCGGACGGCCTCGACCTGCCGGATGACGAATTTGTTTATGATGACTTCATCGCACGCGAATTCGGCGGTCGTGACAGCAGGCCCGTGCTGGCAACCAATCACTGGCGGTGGGTTGCGCTGGTGCTCTTGATCGTTTTTGCCCTGGCCGCGTTGCTGCCTCTGGTCTGGTAGGAGCGGGAAAAGGCGGTGCCAGTTCCTCTGCCGGCGCGTGCTTGGAACCAGTCACTTCACGCATGAGATTGCAAAGCTGCGTCGGCGGGCTAGGGGGATGCGTATCCACACTCCCATGCCCTCTGAATCAGACATCCGCACCGCCCTTGGCAACGTCCGCTACCCCGGCTTCAGCCGTGATATTCTGTCCTTCGGACTTGTGAAGGGCATCCAGGTCGATGGGAACAATGTGGTGGTCGAAATCTCCCTCGCCACGCGTGATCCGAACATCCCGCGGCTCATTCACGAGCAGGCCATGGATGTGCTCGGGAAACTGCCGGGCATCGGCGGGGTGAAATTGAACTTCGACATCAAGGAACCGCCTGGCGCTGGTGTCACCGCTTCCGAAAAACTCGGCAAATCCAGCATTCCAGGCGTGAAAAAAATCATCGCCGTGGCTTCCGGCAAAGGCGGTGTCGGCAAAAGCACCGTCGCCGCCAACCTGGCGGTCGCCTTGAGCCAGGGCGGGCTGCGTACCGGCCTGTGCGACTGTGATTTGTACGGTCCCAGCATCGCGCACATGTTCGGCACGGACGAACGTCCATATCAAAACGACGAGCAGCAAATTGTCCCCATCGAAAAGAACGGCCTGCGCCTCATGTCGATGGGCTTCCTGCTTGAGGACGCCTCGCCGGTCATTGTGCGCGGTCCTGTCGCCACGCGCTACACACAGCAGTTCCTGCGTCAGGTCGCGTGGGGTGACCTCGACGTGCTCGTGCTCGACCTGCCGCCGGGAACGGGCGACATCCAGCTCACCATCGTGCAGACCGTCGCTGTGGATGGCGCGGTCATCGTCACCACGCCGCAGGAGATCGCTTTGATCGATGCGCGCAAAGCCGTCTCGATGTTCCAGAAGGTGAACGTGCCCATCCTTGGCATCATCGAGAACATGAGCCATTTTCTCTGCCCGGGCGACGGCAAGGTTTATCACATCTTCGGCAAAGGCGGCGGCGAGCATGAGGCGAAACGTCTCGGCGTGCCGCTGCTCGGCCAGATTCCCATCGAAATGGACGTGCGTGAATGCGGCGACGAAGGCCATCCGGTCGCCCTCCAGAATCCGGCCAGGTCGGCGGCGTCGAAAGCCTTCCGTGAGATCGCCGTGAAACTGGGGTGACGCGCTTTCCTCTCAAAACAAACTTCTGGTGGCTTCCAGAGGGCGTTTCGCTAGCCTGAACAGGTGAGCTACCAAGTTTTTGCCCGCAAATACCGCCCCCGCACTTTTGCCGATGTTCTCGGCCAGGAACATGTCGTGCGGACGCTGCGCAATGCCATCGCGCAGAGTCGGCTGGCGCACGCCTACCTGTTCGTGGGGCCGCGTGGCACGGGGAAGACCTCCACCGCGCGTATTTTTGCCAAGGCGCTGTGCGCGAAGGGCGGTCCGACGATTGATTTCGATCCGGATGACGAATTGAGCATCGAGATCGCCGAAGGGCGCTGCATGGACGTGCTGGAGATCGACGGCGCGAGTAACAACGGCGTGGAGCAGGTGCGCGAGCTGCGGGACAACGTGAAATTCGCCCCGACGCGCTGCCGCTACAAAATCTACTACATCGACGAGGTTCACATGCTGACCGCAGGGGCGTTCAACGCGCTGCTCAAGACGCTGGAGGAGCCGCCGCCGCATGTGAAATTCATCTTCGCCACCACGGAAGCGAACAAGATCCTGCCCACGATCATCAGCCGCTGCCAACGCTTTGACCTGCGACGCATCCCGAACGCCATCATCGCGAAGCATCTGTTGCACATCGCCGATCTGGAGAATGTGCATCTCGACGAGAAGGCGGCCTACGCCATCGGCAAGGGAGCGGAGGGCGGCATGCGTGACGCGCAGTCGATGCTGGACCAGCTCGTGGCCTTCTGTGGCGAGAAGATCACGGAGCAGGATGTGCTGGATGTGTTCGGCTTCACCTCCGGCGAGGCGGTTGCGCAACTGGCGCGCAGCATTCTCGACAGTGACACGGTGGGCGCTTTGCGTGCCGTGTATGATCAGAACGAGGCGGGCAAAGACCTCGGACGGTTGCTGGCTGATTTGATCCAGCATTTCCGCACGCTGTTGGTGCAGCAGGCCGATCCGGAGGCCGCGGCGGAGGATTTGAGTCCTGAATTGATCGAGGCGATCGGCACCCAGGCACAGATGGCGAGCACGGAGCAACTGCTGCGCATCGTGGACGGCCTTGCCGAGGTCGATTCGCGCATGCGCTGGGCCAGCAACAAGCGTCTGCACTTTGAACTCGGCGTGATCGCCGCAGTGCAAAGTTTGAATGAAGTTTCCATCAGTGATGTGATTGACGCGCTGGATGGTGGAAGTGGGGCTGGTCTGGTCAAAG
>JAEUHJ010000057.1 GCA_016795375.1 Verrucomicrobiaceae bacterium | reverse complement strand
GCGCTTTGCTCGACGCTGCCGCTCATCGGCAGGCTGCTGAGGTAGCAGCGTTGCTCGACGCTGACTTTGCCTGTGGCGAGGTCTTCGCGCTCGCTCTCAATGAGCGCGATGCTGCCCAGCGCCTTCCACTGGCCGCGCGGGGCGAACTCATCGAGATCGCCGCTGATCCAGCAGCGCCGCGTTTCCAGTCGCCCGTGGCCTTTGTCCACACTCTGGGAGTGTGGCTGCTCTGTCGTGGCTCGCACTGCCGCCAATGCCTCCACGATGGCGCTATGGGTGGCAGGCTGGTTGCCTTTGACGCAGAGCACATACTCGCCGCCACGCTCGACGATGACCTCTGCGGTTTGGGTCTGGGCGTGCGCCGCATCCGCGCTGACCACGCAGCCCTTCAAATCCAACTGGCGTAGCAACAGCGGCAACTGCTCAATCTCGCCGCCCTCTGCCGGGATGCGCCGCTGCGCCAGCGTCAGGCCGCGCTGCACGCACCACACGTTGAGCACCTGATCCATGCGCGTGAGGCTGCCGCCGCCCTCCCTGCCGCGTGCTTCCTGGCGACGGCTGCCGCGCAGGCGCTTGCCATCCATCGCGAGCTGGCGCAGCGCGTTGGGATGCTCCGGCAGCATCATGTCCCAGGGCGGCACCTCAAAGGAACTGCCCCACTGGCGCAGCGCCGCCTCCAGCGCGTGATGATCCAGGGCGGCGAACACGCGGTTGAAAGTGTCGTGACTGGGGATGCCGTGGGGCAGCAGCAGGAAGGTGCGCAGCCACTCGGCATGGCCTTCGCCGTAGTCCTCCATGTCGTTGAAGCCGCGCCCGCCAGCAAGCGTGCTGCACAGGGCGATGACGAGCACGTCGCCCAGCAGGTGCCGGGGCTGACGTTGCTCACGCGGGTCTGGCACCTGCGCGTACTTCTCCGCGAGCTGCCCCAGCTTTGCATGATCGGGGTGGGACATGCCGCCTACAGATAACCATCCCATACGGGGTACAACCACTATAACCAGACTCTCTGATTTTTATTGGCGCGTCTGCCCTGAGGGACTTGGGATGAAATGATCGCCTGATTGACAAACAGGCAACCCCCGCTAGTCTCCGGCCCCCTTTTCCAGGGGGAGGCCGTGATTTGCCCGGCCTGTGCTCACAGCGACCTCCATTTTCACCACCCCACAAGCCCATGCCCAAGACATTCAGGACCTACCAGCCCTCCAAGCGCACGCGCAAGCAGCAGTTTGGCTTCCGCGCCCGCATGAAGACCAAGAACGGCCGTGACATCCTGCGCCGCCGCCGCGCCGCCGGACGCAAGCGCCTCCTGCCGAAGGGCGTGGAAATCCACTTCAAGCGCCACACGCAGCAGCACACCAAGCCCGGCTCGAACGTGTAGTCCGCCGCCCGGCGCTCCTCCTGCCATGCGCCTCCCCTCGAACCTGCGGCTGAAGCTGGCGCGTGATTTCGCGCGGGTGAAGGCGCGGGGTGGCAGCCAGGCCGGGAAATTCCTGGTGCTGGGAGCTTTGAGGGTGGACGGGCAGGCGGAGTTTCAGTTCGGCCTCGTCACGAGCGCGAAACTGGGCAAGGCGGTGGTGCGAAACCGCATCCGCAGGCTGTTGCGCGAGATTGTTCGCGCACATCGCGCGGAAATCGCCTCCGGCTGGCAGATGGTGATCATCGCCCGCTGGCGTGCGCCGCAGGCGACGTTGGAGGAGCTGGAGAAGGACTGGCTGCGGCTGGCACGCCGCATGAATTTGCTGCAAACGCTGTCAGCTGCCTCCTCCTCCTCATGAAATGGCTCGTCCGAATCCTCATCCGCGGCTATCAGATGTTCATCTCGCCCGTCATTCATGCCATCGGGGGGCCGGGTTCCGGCTGCCGCTACACGCCGACCTGCTCGGTGTATTTCCTCGAAGCCGTGGAGGTGCACGGCGTGCTGCGCGGCGGCTGGTTGGGCATCTGCCGCATCGGCCGCTGTCATCCTTGGGGCGGGCACGGCCACGATCCGGTGCCGGACAAGAAATGACGGATTCTTTTTGACCTGAATTGCAATGGCGGGCATCGCATCCCCCCGCCAGTCTGCCGCCCCTCCCAAACAAACCCCTCCCACTTGTAAATTTCATGGACCGCAAAGGTTGGATCGTTGTCATCGCGTGTGTCATCCTCATGGGGCTGAACTGGCACTACATGCAGGAAAACCAGAAGGCGCTGGCCGAGGCCAAGGGGAAAAGCGAGGCCAGGCAGGCGGTGGATGCCGCCGCAAAGCCCGCCGGGGCCGCAGTGACGGCCCCAGCCCCCGGCACCCCCGCGCCACAGCCTTCGACCCCGGAGGTGCCGGAGGAGAAACATGCGCTCAAAGCCGGCAGTGTGACCTTTGAACTGACCTCCAAGGGCGGCGGCATCGCCCGCGCGGTGCTGGCGGGCACGGACCAGGTGACACTGAACGAGAACGCACCGGAACCCGTCGGTGCGCTGCGCAGGGAGCCTGCGGGGCTGGACACGATCTCCTACAAGCTGACGGCGAAATCGGACAAGAGCGCCACCTTTGAAGGCATGAGCGCCGAGGGCATCGTGGTGACGAAGACCTACACGCTGACGGAGGGGAAGGAAAGCGACGCGCACCTGATCGATCTGACGATCACTCTGAAAAACACCGGCGCAGCACAGCACCGCTCCGAGGAATACTACCTCTACGCGGGGGCTTCGAGCGCCCTGAAGCACGATGACGCGCGCTACGAGGGCTTTTTCTGGAATGACGCGGGCGACGCGGACTTTCACCAGGCGGACTACTTCGCCAAGGGCTGGTTCAGCGACGCGAAGGCGGAGTTCCGCCAGTCCTTCGGCGCGTTGCGTTACGCGGGGGTGATGGGGCGTTTCTACACGCACATCGTGACGCGTGTGGCGGCCAAGGATGCGCCGGGCAAGTTCTGGTCCGCACGTCGTACGCTGGCGCGGCCGATCGACGCGGCGCACGCGGGCAAGGCGGACATCGAAGACCACGCTTATGATGCCGCGCTGGGCCTGCCGGCGGTCGATCTGGCCCCCGGGGCCTCGTTGAGCGAGGCGTATCAGATTTACCTCGGCCCGAAGGAATACGACCGCCTGAGCAAGATCGGCAGGCAGCGTAGCTTCGCGATGTTTTACGGCTGGTTCAAGCCGATCAGCATCTTCATGTCCTGGGTGATGCGCTGGATGCATGACATCACCGGAAGCTGGGGGATGGCCGTCATCCTGCTGACGATCTTTGTGCGCACTCTGATCTGGCCCATCCACGCGAAGTCCACCTACACCATGAAACGCATGGGTCTGCTGGGGCCGATGATGAAGGAGCTGCAGGAGAAGTACAAGGACAATCCGCAGCAGCAGCAGATGGAGGTGATGAAGCTCTACCGCGAGTACGGTGTGAATCCCCTCGGCGGCTGCCTGCCGCTGTTTTTGCAGATTCCGATCTTCTTCGGCCTCTATCGCGTGCTGGAATACGCCGCCGAGCTGCGCGGGCAGTCGTTCCTGTGGGTGAAGGACATGGCGGCGGCGGACACCGTGACGCAGTTCATGGGCTTCGACATCAACCCGCTGCCGCTCATCATGGGCGTGACCATGATCGCGCAGATGAAGCTGACGCCGCAGCCTGCCAGCGCGGACAAGACGCAGCAGCGGATCATGATGCTGATGCCGTTCTTCTTCCTGTTCATCTGCTACAACTTCGCCGCCGCGCTCGCTCTTTACTGGTCCACGCAGAATGTGTTTAGCATCGCCCAGACCTGGGTCATGAAGCTCTACATGCCGGAGCCGAAGCTGGAGAAGGTGGCGCAGAAGCCAGTGGCCAAGGGGCCGCCGCCGCAGAACCCGTTTTTCAACCCGATGGGCCACAAGGACAAGAAAAAGGGCCCGAAACCCCCGCGCCTCGGAGGCTAGCACCACATGACGCCGCTCGAACACGCACGCCATATTCTTGACGCCATGCTGGGCTACCTGGGCTTCGTCGTCCAGATCGAGGAGGACAACGGAGCCGACGGCCCCACGCTCCAGGTGCTCACGGATGATTCGGACGCGCTCATCGGCCGCCGGGGCGAGACGCTGGACGACATCCAGTATCTCGTGAACCGCGTCCTTCAGCGCCACCTCAAGGACGCGCCGCGCATCCGTGTGGATGTGGAGTTCTACCGCTCCATGCGGGAGGACAAGATGATCGCCCGTGCCAGGGAACTCGGCGAGCGTGTCCGCGCCACCGGCCAGGGCGCCGACCTGCCGCCGATGAACAGCTACTACCGCCGGCTCGTCCACAATGTGTTTGTCAACGACCCTGAGGTGATGAGCGTCAGCCAGGTGGGCGACGCGCGCTTCAAGCGCATCGTCCTCAAACGCCGGGTGAAGTGAGCCTCCCTGCGGATGAATCACAGAAAAACAGCTTCGTTCTTTACTCCCGGAGCGGTTTTGAGTTATTTCTCAAAACCCTGCTCAAATTGACGCAGGCACGCCTTTTTTGCCCGATCCCCATTTCCAACCCAACCGCATCCCTCCATGAAATTGAGCCGTCTTCATCCCGCCTTTCTCGCCCTTGTCTGCAGCATCGGATTTGTGCGCGCCGACATCGTGGTACTCAAGGACGGCAAACGCCTTGAGGGCAGCATCACCGCGGAAAATCCGCAGGCGATCCACATGCGTTACAAGCTGACACCGAAGATCTGGGACGACAAGGACATCCCCCGCGCCGAAATCGCCGAGATCATCAAGCAGAAGCCGGAGGAGGTGGAGCTCATCGAACTGAAAAAGCTCTTCCCAACGACCGATTTGATGTCGGCGGAAAAGTACGAGGCATTGATCCAGGACCGGCTGCGTCCTTTCGTGAACCGTTATCCCGGCACCAAGGAGGCTGCCGAGGCGGAAAAACTCATCGAAGTGGCCCAGGCGGAGAAGGAAAAGGTCGTGGCTGGCGGCACCAAAATGGAAGGCAAGTGGCTGAGTCCTGACGAGGCAAAAGCCGCGCAGTACAACATCAAAGCCTATGGCCTGCGCGCCGCCATGCTGGAAAAAGAGGCGGCGAAGGACTACCCCGGCGCGCTCAAGGAGTTTGGCCAGATCTCCAGTCCCGTGGGCATGGCCTCCACCTACTACCCCAAGGCCATCGGGGAAGCCCTCGGCATCCTGACCAAGCTGGAGGCCCAGGTGGAACAGATGATCAAGGACCAGCCCACGCTTGAGAGAATGCGCGAGGAAGGAATCAAAAAGCTCATCGAGCCCGACCTTTCCCGCATGAAGAACGCCATCGAGCGCGAAAAAGAGCAGTGGAAGACGACCTATGACCTGGAGCGCAAAAACTCCCAATGGTTCACCCCCTACAAGTATGATCTTGCCAGTCTGAAGGCTCTTTCCCAGACCATTGCCGCCGAGAAAACACGTCTCAAGGGCATCGATCTGCCCACCATCACCAAGATCAACGAGTCCATCGCCCAGATCATGGCCACCGAGGCGGCGGCCATGAAGGATGCGGAAGCTTTGAAGAAAATGGGGGAGGCGATTCTCGCCGGCGAAGCCGCCGCCGCGGGCACCGACATGAACACCCAGCAGTTCTACTCCGCCATCTTCCAGGGCTACCGCCAGCGCTACGCCTACGCGCAAGAGCAGATCGCCGCGCAACCGCAGCCCGGTGCCGCTGCGGCCGCCGCCCCTGGTGCTGTCGGCGGCTCCACCGCCATCTCTGGATCGGGAGCCGCTCCCGGCATGGATGCCCGCGTCGCCGCCGCCCTGGCTGCTGCCGCAGGAGGCACGACGGCAACAGCCCCCGCTGCTCCAGGAGCAGGTGCTCCAGTGGCACCGGCGCCCGGTGTGGTGCAGCCTGCCCCCAATTTCGCCGTCGCACCGGCGCCTGGCATGGCGGCGGCACCTGCCGGAGTTCCGGTCCAGCCTGCTCCAGTTCAACCTGGCATGGTGGCCCCGGGGATCGTCCCGCAGCCAGGCTATGCCCCTCAGGTACAGCCGCAACCAGGTGCCTACCAGCAGCCGCCTTACAACACCGCCCCCGCCCCTGCGCAAGCGGCAGTTCCAGCCCCTGAGGAGGAGGGCGGCCTGAGCACCAACACCCTGCTGCTCATCGGCATCGGCGTCGTGGTCATCATTCTTGTGGCCGCCATGTCCGGTGGGAAGAAAAAGAAATAAAACCGCGTCTGCGGCGGTTCACCGGACAAAAAAAGGGAGTGCCATCCGGCACTCCCTTTTGCTTTGAAACAACACACATACCGGGAAAACCCGGATCAGGCCGCCTCGGAGGTCTGCTGGCTCTGGTCCTTCACGGACATCGCTTCCTTGCCCTGACGCTTGCGCAGGTAGTGCAGGCGGGCACGGCGCACCCGGCCAGGCTTGGTGATTTCGACCTTCGCCACTCGCGGGCTGTGCAGCGGGAACACGCGCTCCACACCTTCGCCGTAGGAAATCTTGCGCACGGTGAAGGCCTCGTTGATGCCATGGCCTTTGCGGGCGATCACGATGCCGGCGAAAAGCTGGATACGTTCCTTGTCACCTTCGATGACCCGGGTATGCACTTTCACGCTGTCGCCCACGTTGAAGGTGGTGACTTCTTTTTTGACTTGTTCCTGGTTGATCTTTTCGATGATTTTGCTCATGACACGCTCTCCTGCCTCGCGTCGCAGGCCGTGAATCAGTCAGGCCGGGGGCGAGGGGGCGTGGAAGGTGGACAGTTTCGCCCTTTTGGCAACCTGTTTTTCCCCCGCGCTGGAAACTGACGTTTTGCGCCTTAAGACTCCCCTTTCATGCACCCCTCCATTTCCGCCCTGATCCGTGCCGCCATCGTCGAAGATGTGGGCACGGGTGACGTCACGTCCCTCTATTTCATTCCCGAAACCTCCCGGTCGCAGGCCGAAATCGTCGCCCGTGAGCCTGGGATCGTCTCCGGGGCCGAAATCGCCGTCACTGTCTTCAAGGAAATTGATCCCGCGCTCGAGGTCGGGGCCTGCATCCCTGACGGCAGCCCCTTTGAACGCGGCAGCATCCTTATGAAGGCCACCGGCAGCACACGCTCCTTGCTGACAGCCGAGCGCACGGCCCTGAATTTCCTCCAGCGCCTCTGCGGCGTCGCCACGCAGACAAGGAAATACGTTGATGCCGTGAAGCCACACCCGGTGCAGGTCTGGGACACCCGCAAAACCACCCCCGGCTGGCGTTTGCTCGAAAAAAACGCCGTCAAGCACGGCGGCGGCACCAACCACCGCATGGGCCTCTACGATCACGCGATGGTCAAAGACAATCACCTCGCCGCCAACGGCGATCTGACCGCTCTCCAGGCCGCCATTCACAAACTCCGCGCCGAACGCCCCGGCGTGCGCATCCAGCTCGAAGCCGCCACGCTGAAACAGGTCGCCGATTTTCTCACGCTCGATGGCGTCGAGATGCTCCTGCTCGACAACATGACCCCCGACCAGCAGCGCGAGGCCGTGAAGCTCGTGAATGGCAAACTCTGGCTCGAAGCCAGCGGCGGCATCACGCTCGACACGATCAAAAACGTCGCCGCGACCGGTGTGAACGCCATTTCCGTTGGTGCGCTCACCCATTCGGCGCGGGCGCTGGATCTGGCGCTCGATTTGTTCTGATTCTTCAATGACACGTTCATGAGGACAGGATTTTGCCCTTGTAATCCCGTCCCGTGACAGCATTCTCCGCTCTCCATTTTCTCACATGCCTCCTCCTCCCAATCGCGGCCCGTCACGCGGCGGCCCTCCTGGCCGTAGTGGCCCGCCGAATCGCAGTGGTCCTCCAAACCGGGGCGGTCCGCCCAATCGCGGTGGTCCGCCCAATCGCAGTGGCCCGCCCCAGCAGCGTTCCGCCCCGCCGCCGCCCCGTGAGTCCGATCCGGACGAAGGCGGCAAGGCCAAGGAGGAGGCCATTGAGCTCGAAGGCACCATCGCCGCCGTGCTCGCCGGCACCATGTTCCGCGTGAAACTGCGCAACGGCCACGAAGTGCTGGCACACATCTCCGGCAAGATGCGCAAGCGGTTCATCCGCCTCGTCATCGGCGACGCCGTGAAGATCGAGATGTCGCCCTACGACATGGACAAGGCGCGCATCGTGTACCGCATCGGCTGATTTCGTGAAACAGGCTGCCAGCCTGTTGTTCTCCAACCCGGTCATGCCTGGCGACATCGTTTACTTCGACCTCGAGACACGCAAGACCGCGAACGACGTGGGCGGCTGGGGCAACAAGCACCGGATGGGCATCTCCGTGGCCGTCACCTTCAGCACGCGCCAGGACGAGTACACCATCTACACGCAGGACGAGGCGCCTGCGCTGATCAAGCAGCTCAAGTCCGCCAGCCTCGTGGTCGGCTTCAATCACATCGGCTTCGACTACGAGGTGCTGAAGGGACACGACGTCATGTTCGACCCGGCGGACCTGCCGCACAGCCTCGATCTGCTCATCGACCTCGAAAAAGCCCTCGGTCACCGCGTCAAGCTCGACGCCGTCGCCGCCGCCACGCTCGGCATGGGCAAAACCGCCGACGGCCTCGACGCGCTCAAATGGTGGCAGCAGGCGGAGCAGGCCAGGGAGCAGAAAAACTTCGCCAGACAGCAGGAGGAGATGGCCCGGATCGCCGAATACTGCTGCTTCGACGTGAAAGTGACCAAAAGCGTCCACGAATACGGCGCGCGGAACGGCCATGTGAAATACCACGACCGCAACGGCCGCGAGCAGAGCGTGAAGGTGGACTGGCAGCTATGAGGCCGCTCCTGCGCCTCCTGCGGCGCACCGCCTGGGCTCCGCTGCTCGTCCTCACATTGCATCAAGCCGTGCTGTGCACGCCCTGGCGTCAGCAGCTCGATTTTGCCATGCACTTCAGCGGCGGCGCTGCCATCGCCTTCTTCCTCTGGCATGCCATCGACGGCTTCGCACGCTGGCTCGGCGCGCTCACCCCGTTCGCGCGTTACCTGTTCGCCTTCACGCTTGCCTGCACCGTCGGGCTGTTCTGGGAATTCGCCGAGCTGTACTCGGATGCCGTCCATCAAACGCACATCCAGCACAGCGTCCATGAGACCATGCGTGACCTCATCGCCGACACCACCGGCGCGCTGACCACGCTGGCGGGCGTTTTCATCGTGCGCTGCTTCCGCAGGCCGGGCTGAGCCACAAATCAGGAAACTTGCGGGTCGGCCGCCGCGTTTCAGGCGGGTCATGACCGCCACGCCTGATTTCCTGCAAGTCTCGCGCCGCCAGTTCTTCCGGCAATCCGGGCTGGGACTCGGCTCGGCGGCGCTGGGGGCGCTGCTGGCGCGTGATCTGCCCGCCGCGTCGATTGCCGCAGCTCCACGCCCTCATTTCGCGCCGAAGGCGAAGCATGTGATCTACCTGCACATGATCGGCGCGCCGTCACAGCTCGATCTCTTCGACCACAAACCGCTGCTGCAAAAAATGGACGGCCAGAAGTGCCCGGAGGAGCTGACGAAGGGCAAGCGCTTCGCCTTCATCGGCGGCGATCTCGCGCTGGCGGGCACGGAGTTCAACTTCCAGCGTCACGGACAGTGCGGCCTCGAATTGAGCGAGCTGCTGCCGTACCTCGGCTCCGTCGCGGATGACATCTGCGTGGTGAAGTCACTCCACACAAACGAGATCAATCACGCGCCAGCGCAGATGTTCCTACACACCGGTTTCGGCCAGGGCGGGCGGCCGAGCATGGGCGCGTGGGTCACATATGGCTTGGGCGCGGAGAACCGCGACCTGCCGGCTTATGTCGTGCTGCTTTCCGGCCCGCCAGGCGGCGCGGGCACCGCGCTGTGGAGCACGGGCTTTCTGCCCAGCGTGTATCAGGGCATTCAATTCCGCAGCAGCGGCGAGCCGGTGCTCTTCCTCGGCAACCCTGCCGGTCACAGCACGAAGGACCGCCGCCGTGTGCTCGATGCGGTCAAATCGCTCAACGAACAGCAGCTCGGCATCGTCGGTGATCCGGAGATCGCCACGCGCATCAGCCAGTATGAGATGGCCTACCGCATGCAGGCCAGCGTGCCGGAGCTGATGGACATCGCCCAGGAAAAGAAAGCCACGCTCGACCTGTATGGCGCGCAGCCGGGCAAGGCATCCTTCGCCAACAACTGCCTGCTCGCCCGCCGCCTGATCGAGCGCGGCGTACGCATGGTGCAGCTTTTCGATTCCGACTGGGACCATCACAGCGGCCTCAAACAGCGCATCACCACCAAAGCGAAAGATGTGGACCGGCCCATGGCCGCCCTGGTGCGCGATCTGAAGCAGCGCGGTCTGCTGGACGAGACACTCGTCATCTGGGGCGCTGAATTTGGCCGCACGCCGCTGCGCCAGGGCATCAATGGCGACGGGACCAAGACCGCGCCCGGCCGCGATCACCACAAGGACGCCTACACCATGTGGATGGCCGGTGGCGGCATCAAGTCGGGCGTGGTTCACGGCAAAACTGACGACTTCGGTTTCAACATCGCCGAAAATCCCGTCCACACGCACGACCTCAACGCCACCGTGCTGCACCTGCTCGGCCTCGATCACGAGCGCCTCACCTTCCGCTACCAGGGCCGCGACTTCCGGCTCACCGACGTGCATGGGGAGCTGGTGAAGGGGATCATGGCGTGAATCCGCGCGGACTTCGTTCCAATAAACAATAAGACGGAGGCATGAACTGCTGGCACGAGTTCTGCACGGGCCGTAGGCTTGCGCTCCATTTCACCCCCGTTTCAAATCCATGTGCGGCATCGTTGGTTACATCGGCAATCGTCAGGCCGGCCCCATCCTTCTCGATGGCCTGCGGCGTCTCGAATATCGCGGCTATGACTCGGCCGGCGTGGCGCTTTGCGGCGCCAGCGGCCTGCACATCGTGAAAAAGGCCGGGCGCATCGACAATCTGCGTCAGGCGGTCGATGCGGCGCAGCCGGAAGGAACGATGGGCATCTCCCACACGCGCTGGGCCACGCATGGTCCGGCCACGGATGAAAACGCGCACCCTCATCCCGACCAGGGCGGAAAACTGGTGCTCGTCCACAACGGCGTGATCGAGAACTACCAGTCGATCCGCGATCAACTGGCCGCGAAGGGCCACGTCTTCCACTCGCAGACCGACACCGAGGTGCTCTCGCATCTCGTCGGCACCTTCTTTGATGAATCGACCGAAAAAGACGGCACGCAGCGGCTCGTCGGCGCGGTGAAGGCCGCGCTTGATCGCGTGAAGGGCACCTACGGCATCGCGGTCATGCACGCGGAGTTGCCCGGCGTGATCGTCGGCGCGCGTCTCGGCAGCCCGTTGATCGTCGGTCTCGGCAAAAACGAGCATTTCCTGGCCAGCGATGTCGCCGCCGTGGTCAATCACACGCGCGACGTGGTCTATCTGAACGATTACGACATCGTCATCATCACGCGCGAGGGCTACGATGTGCAGTCGCATCAAGGCACGCCTGCCGAGGTGAAGGTCAGCCGCGTGGAATTCAGCGCCGATGACGCGGAGAAGGGCGACTTCCCGCATTACATGCTCAAGGAGATCCACGAGCAGCCGCAGAGCCTGCGCAACGCCATGCGCGGCCGTCTTTCCCGCGATGAATGCACCGCCGTGCTCGGCGGCCTTAACATGACTCCGCGTGAGCTCGCGCAGATCGACCGCATCATCCTCGCCGGCTGCGGCACGGCCTATCACGCGGCGATGGTGGGTGAATACCTGATCGAAACGCTCTCCCGCGTGCCCACGGAGGTCGAGATCGCCAGCGAGTTCCGCTACCGCAACGTCCCCGCGAACAAGAACACGCTGCAATTCGTCATGAGCCAGAGCGGCGAGACGATCGACACGCTCGCCGCCATGCGCGAAGGGCAGCGCAAAGGCATCCGCTGCCTCGGCATCGTGAACACCGTGGGCAGCACCATTGCCCGCGAGAGCGACGGCGGCGTGTACATCCACGCCGGGCCGGAGATCGGCGTCGCCGCCACAAAGACCTTCACCTCACAGGTCACGATCCTCACGTTGATCAGCTTGCTGCTCGGGCGCATCCATCATCTCTCCAGTGTGGATGGTTTGGAGATGATCGACGAACTCGAAGCCCTGCCCGACAAGATCGTGACCATCCTGAAGCAGGCGGACAAGATCAAGGCGATCGCCGAGAAACACTGCCACGCCGAGGGCATGCTCTTCATGGGCCGCCAGGCGAACTATCCCGTCGCACTCGAAGGCGCGCTGAAGATGAAGGAGATCAGCTACATCTACGCCAGCGGCCATCCCAGCGCCGAACTCAAGCACGGCGTCATCGCGCTGGTGAAGCCGGACATGCCCAGCGTCTTCATCGCACCCGACGACGCCGTGTTCGACAAAAACGTCAGCAACATCGAGGAAGTCCGCGCGCGCAAAGGCCCGGTCATCGCCGTCACCACCGAAGGCCGTACCGAGCTGGAGCGCATCACCGACGACGTGATCTACGTCCCCGAATGCCCCGGCTACCTCACGCCCATCTTGAACGTGATTCCGCTCCAGCTCCTCAGCTACCACACCGCCGTGGCCCGCGGCTGCGACGTGGATAAACCGAGAAATCTGGCGAAAAGCGTCACAGTTGAGTAATACTGCGGCACCCCGCATGCCAGCCAGCCCCGCTCCTTTCCTTCACGCGATCCAACTCATCGTGCTGGGGGCTTGTTTGAGCGCCGCGCAGGCCCAGGAGCCTGCCGCCGTCGGAGATCCCGTCGCGTCCGCCATCGCGGAGCAAACCGCTGCGGATTTTCTTGATGCTGTCGGCAATCACACCAAGGCGCGCTGGCGCCTCCTCTTCCGTCCTCCGCCGCCCACGCCGCCGGCGGATCGCGAGCGCGCCGCCTTGATTCTCGGCACCCTGATCGGGGACGGCTTCCTCGTGTTGCAGGCCGGCGACGCGCAGCAGTTCCGCAACAACAACCAGGATGTGCTCGCCTACTGCCGCACGCTCGGCCTCGGCGAAAAGCTCACACCGCGCCTCATGACACAGGGAAACCTGGCCGAGCAGGCCGCGTGGAAGGAGCTGCGGCAGGAACTTGTCGGCGGTCATCAGGAGACTCTTCGCCTGCTGCATGAGCAGAAGGACGAGGATCTCGCGCTGCTCATCGACATCGGTGTGGGCCTGCGGCTGCTGGAGATCGTCTCCTCGGTCATCATTGCCGCGCCAGAGAGCGACATGGGCGCGCTCGGCCGTGACACACCGTCGTTGCTGCGGAATTTGCGCGATGATCTTGGCCGCATCAGCGTCGGGAGACGCGGGCTGCCGCTGCTCGGGCGTGTGAGCACCGTCATCGGCGAGACCTCCGCCTCCTGGCAGGATCTCGACAAAGTGGCCATCACCCAGGCCCAGGCTGTGAAAGCCAACGAAAGGCTCAAGGAACTGATGCTGGAGATGATCGCGAAGTAACCGCGGGGGCGGGGGGGGGGGGGGGGGGGGGGGGGGGGGGGGGGGGGGGGGGGGGGGGGGGGGGGGGGGGGGGGGGGGGGGGGGGGGGGGGGGGGGGGGGGGGGGGGGGG